>PABS01000039.1 GCA_002699325.1 Ponticaulis sp.
TGGCGCCATCCTGAGCAAGATTGTCGAAGGCATGTTCAATGTCGATGGTGTGTGGCGCGCCGCGTTCTTTTTCGGCAGCGGGTAGGTCAAATTGATAAACCCAGGTTGGCGCGCCCTGTCGCGCACGCGCATCAGATTCTTCTACTTGACCTCGCCAGCTTCGTCCGGCCGTGGTAGCCTTGAACATGATTTCCGCTGGTCCGAGGTCCGGAAACCATTCCCGGTACTTTTCGACGACCAGACCCGGATGGATGTCGCAGCGAAGCTGAACTTCCAGAAAGTCCGGTAGAGTTTCCCAGGTCAGTGCAAAGGCCTCATCACGCCACAGGAAAGCCTTGGTCTCATCAGCCGTGTTGCCAAGGATCATTGGGATGTTGGCGGATTGGGTCGGTGCGTCGGGCCAGAATGGGTGGCGCGTCAGCATCCGTTCATCCAATACCGGTCCCATATACAGGCTGTGCGCCTCATTGATGGGGTCTCGCGCAGCCAGTCCTTCCAGAAGGCGAGCCGATGGGGCGGACAGAAGAGCCTCCGGATCAGTAATTCCCGTCTCTCTNAGGAAGGCTTCNGCGCGGGCNGTNCCGTTNANTGGNCCGCANGCNGTCACCTGCTGNCCNCTCATNGTNGCNGCCGANTGNAANAGNCCNTTNGCGGCTGGGGNCGCCATCATNGTCGCAATCTTNGCGCCACCCCCGGACTGGCCAAANACCATNACNCGGTNNGGNTCGCCGCCGAATTGCGCTGCGTTTTGCTTCACCCAGTTAAGGGCNAGGATCAGNTCCCATTGTCCGGCATTGCCGCTATCAGGAAACAGGCCGGGNNAGAGGCGNTCGAGATAGAGATAGCCGAAAGCATTGAGGCGGTGATTCACCGTGATAACCACGACATCGCCCTTGGTGGCGAGGCGCGTGCCATCATAGGTCGGCTCNGACCCTGATCCGTTCGAATAGGCCCCGCCNTGGATGTAGAACATGATCGGGCGNTTGGCACCGTCATTCAGCCCTGGCGTCCAGATGTTCAGGAAGAGACAGTCTTCATCTTCAACAGGCTGATCGGCCTTTTGCGGACAGGCTGCGCCATAGTCTATGGCGTCAGTGACCTCAGTGCGCATTTCGGCGGCAAGCGGTTTGGCAAAACGCGTGCGGGCCGTGTCCTCGCCATAACGCACGCCACGGAACACATGAACGCCATCAGACACGAGTCCGCGAACTGGCCCGGACGTCGTATTCAGCACAGCGGAGCTTTCAGCGGCATGTGCGGCCAGATTGGCGGCAAAAGGCAGACCGGCAGCGGCGCCGATCACCGAACGTCGGGTGAGATCCATGTTTTCCTCCGGTTATTTTTTACCGGCGAACGTCGAGGCCGCCGTCTTTCATTGCGTCTTCAACTTCGCTGATGGAGCTGAGATTGAAGTCGCCGGGAATAGAATGCTTGATCGCACTGGCTGCGGTCGCAAATTCAATCGTGTAATCTGCAGATTTCTGCGCGCGCAGGCAGTGCAGTACGCCCGCGGCAAAGGCATCGCCGCCGCCAATCCGGTCCACCACGCCTTCCAGCGCATAATCGCGTGATGCGGTGCAGCCGTTGCGGTCGTAGAGCTCGCCAACAAGTGACTGGTTGGAAACGGATGATTGTCCGCGGCGCGTGCAGGCAATCTGCTTCAGGCGCGGAAAGGCCTTAAAGGCGCGTGTGATCGCGGCTGATCGCTCTTCTGGCTCGGTGCCCAGCAGCAGCGCAATATCGCGTTCATTTATGAAAGCGATGGTCGCCGCCGAAAGGAGTTCGCGTAGAATTGCCGGGCCATCGCCAGACCAGCTCTTCCAGAGCGCTTCGCGATAATTCCCNTCAAAAGANAGCTCTAGCTCATGTTCNGTGCAGNATTTTGCCANCCGTTTTGCNGCTTCGGCAGGGCCAGGGCCGGTGGCTGGAGTAATGCCAGACATGTGCACCAGGCTTACGCCCTCCAGGAGTTTTGCCCAGTCGTAGATATCCTCCGAAGAAGACGCGAAAACTGAATCCGCGCGGTCATAGACAATGCGGGACGGGCGGAGCACTGCGCCCGTTTCCAGAAAATAAAGGCCCATCCGGCCTTCGCCTTTCTGGATTGNTTCAGTCTTCACGCCTTCCCCACGNAGNCCGTTCANAATNGANGCGCCAAGCGGATTATCCGCNANNGCGCTGATCATNGTGACNTCATGGCCAAAGCGGGCGAGGCTGACAGCGACATTGGCTTCAGCACCGCCAAANTGAACATNCAGCTGGCCGGATTGTCCGAACCTCTCATTGCCCGGAGTNGTCAGACGGAGAAGGAGTTCGCCAAAACAGGCCAGTTTCTCAGACATGATGGATTATCGCGCGAGCCAGCCGCCATCGACCGGCAGCGTAATGCCCTGAACATAGTTCGAGGCTGAAGACGACAGGAAGACGATGGCGCCACCAAGGTCTGACGGCTCGCCCCACCGGCCTGCTGGAATACGGCCAAGGATTTCTGCATTGCGCTTCTCATCGGCTTGAAGTGCTGCCGTATTGTTGGTCGCAAAATAGCCCGGCGCAATCGCGTTCACATTGATGCCGTGTGCAGCCCATTCATTCGCCAGGATACGCGTCAGCCCCATCACACCGCTCTTCGATGCTGTGTAAGACGGGACGCGGATGCCGCCCTGATAAGACAGCATGCTCGCAATGTTGATGATCTTGCCGCCTTTACCTGCGGCAATCATCTCGCGCGCCACTTTCTGACTCAGGAAGAACAGGGTTTTGAGATTGATATCCATCACCGCATCCCAGTCTTCCTCAGTGAAGTCGATAGAGTCATTGCGTTTGATGATGCCGGCATTGTTGACCAGAATGTCTACGCCGCCGAGCGCTTCTTTCGTTTCGCTGACAATCTTGTCGATCGGCTCAAGGCTGCCCAGGTCGGCCATGATGACGTGCGCCTTGCGGCCTGCCTTCTTGACGAGCTCAACCGTTTCTGCCGGTGCTGAACGTCCAACAAGTGCCACGTCAGCGCCAGCTTCTGCCAGCGCAACAGCCATGCCCTGACCAAGTCCAGTGTTTGCGCCGGTCACGATCGCGACTTTGCCGTTCAGGTNGAATGGAGTGCTCATAATGGTCCTATTTCAGCTCGAAGTTTCGATATCCGCAACATGTTCAGGTGAGAAAGCGNGCAGCTTGAAAGATCTGACAATTTCCTCTCCCGAACGATATTTTGTTGATCTGGCTCGCTCTATGGTAACCGGTGTCATAACACTCGATCTTTTCGGTTTCAACCGAAAGCTCACCCCCCAGGAGGGGCCGTCGAACGACGCACAACGATTTCTGGAATGAACTCTTTGGTCAGGCGTGTGGAATGGCCACCCAACTGATCGAGCAGGCGGCGCGCTGCTTCCCGTCCCATTTCTCGGATCGGCAGTTTAACTGTCGTCATCTGCGGCCAGATCCGTGACGCCATGGGTGTATCGTCAAATCCAACAATCGAGAGGTCTTCCGGTACACGCAGACCGGCCTTGCGGGCGGAGGTGTAAATACCGATCGCCATCTCATCGTTACCGGCGAAGATCGCAGTCGGTCGGTTACTCTTGGAGAGCAGGTTATCGGCGGCCTGCACACCTGTTTCGAAGGTGTATCCAGCTTCCTGGGTGAGTTCAGCGGAAAGCTCGAGCCCGAATTCAGCCAGACCATTTCGGAACCCGTAAAGGCGTTCATGGGCGGATCGAAAGCTTCGCGGACCATGGATGTGGGCAATACGCTTATGGCCGAGAGTGGCCAGATGGCGCGCAGCCTGTGCTGCGCCCTCGGCATCCTGTGTCCGGATCATGCGATACGGCTCATCCAGCTCCATGGCGGCGATACGCACGTAATCGCAGCCAAGATCCCGCAACCGCTCGGCCAGCTCTTCATCCTCTGAAACAGAGGGCGGCATGATAATGCCTGAGGGGCGGTGGCGTTCAAAAAACTTGCAGACTTCATCGCGATAGCCCGGCACGGTACGGTCGACGGGCTGAAGCACAAGCTGGTAATCAGTGGTCATCAGGACATCGAGAATGCCCCGCTGCATGTTCACCACATACTGCGGGCTCGGATTGTCATAGGCGAGCCCGATCAGGAAGGATTTCCGGAAAGCGAGGGCGCGGGCGCGCGGGTCTGGCTGAAAGCCATATTGCGCAATTACCGCCTCAACGCGTTTGCGCGTTTCTGCACTCACCATGGGCGACTTGTTGATAATGCGGGAAACCGTCTTCTTTGAGACGTTCGAAATCCGGGCGATATCGTTGATCGTCACCCGGCCTTCGCTGGACGGCCCGTCGACCGGAATCTCCGGGCTATCCTCTTCGTTTTTCTTATCGTTGCTCAACGGTGATCGTCCCGACTTTCAAAAATACATTCCCGAATGCATTTCTGGCTGTCGGCCGTCTTTGCAATCAGGTGCCTCGCGCGCCCTTGCCTGAGTCGAGCGCATTGTCGGATGCTGGTGCCATAGTGGCAAGGTCCCAGTCATCCTCGTTGAATGCGCGGCTTGTTTCAGCCAGATCAGGATAGCCGCCGACTTCTTCCTGGCTATTGATGATTCCACCGCGCCCTTCGGCGGCATCTGCAGTCACCCGAACATCATGGACATCACGGTCCCAGGGACGAGCGCCAGCATTTGCCAACACGAAAACTTCAACCTCTTCAGCAGGCATAATGGTGATGTCGTCAAGACTCATGTGAGCACCGTCGGTTTCAATGATCTCGGCTGGACCGGTTTCATATGAGCCGAACATCGGTGCTTCATTGCCCCAGCGGTCCACGGCCAGATTGTCATTCTCATATAGCGAGAGATCGCCAATACCGCCCAGCATGACCATTGGCAGGCCTTCAGCGGTCGATGGTCCATAGCGCATCACGTTAGAAACGAGGTCCATTTCGCCGAGTGTCGGTTCATGTCCTGCCCATTCCAGCGCCTGCAGGTTATAGTGAACCGCACGCTGGCCAGGATTGTAGATGAAATTGTTCACGATCGCGCCGTGCACATCACCTTTAAAGAGCGGGCTGCGCTCAAAGTTCGACGTGTAGAGATTTCCGTAGATAACAATATCATTCACGTGATCGTGGATGAGGGATCCCTTTGAGTGCTCACCCTTTGCATGGGTGGAGAGGGACAGGCCTTCAGCTACAATATTCTTTGAGAAAACAATGCTGCGAGATGCATTCTGGCGCCATTCTTCCACGGTGTCGCCTTTAAACCGGCTACTCGAAGACGACAGGTTTTCATCTGTCGACCAGCTCATCGAGCAATGATCTACGACGACATTGTATGCGCCGGATGTGGTCAGCGCATCAATGTCGCGGCCCGAACGGACACCTTCTCCGAGGTCGCCGGGGCGCACGCGCAAGTGCTGAACAATGATGTCATGTCCGGTGATCACAAAGCCGCCCTTGATGATTGTGATACCTGGCGATGGCGCGGTCTGACCCGCAATCGTTACATCGGAATCGTCAATGCGAAGGGCTTCGCCTTCCATGTCGATCACGCCGCCGACTTCAAAAACGATGGTCTTGGGGCCTTCATGGGCAAGCGCTGCGGTGAGCGAACCCGGACCGTCTTTTGCAAGCGTGGTGACGCGGACAATTTCGCCGCCTGCACCGCCATCCGTCACCGCCTGTGCAAAAGCTGGGAGNCCATATTGCCACTCCATCGCATTGGTTGCCGTCTGACCTGATTCGGTCTGTGCGCTCGCCGTGATTGGTGTCAGCGATATGCCGCCCAGAGAAACCAGGCAAACCGTCAGGAGTGAAACGGAAAGCCCCAGCGGGCCGGATTTAAGATTACGCATGTATTCCTCCATTTTTGCCTGAAGTCGCAGCTCAAAAGGGTTGGCGCTTGGGCTGCGACCGTATATTGATTATCTAAATGACACCGGTTACCTCCGCTGTAAATAAACAAACTAAAGTCTGACGGGGCGAAGACAGGACATCAATATGACAGAGACATTGGATAAACGTGCGCAGNCATTTGTTTCAGCGCGTCTTTCAGCTGGCACTGTAAAGGAATATCCGGGCGAGCTGCCTTCAGCGCTCNACGAAGCCTACAGCATTCAGGATGACGCGCTGCGTCTTTGGCCAGANCCGCCCGCCGGCTGGAAGGTCGGACGGATCACGGGCGACTACGAAACCCAATTTGGCGAAGATCGTCTGGCCGGGCCGGTCTTTCCAAATGTNGTNACNAANTTNCCNGANNCNGNNGTNACCTCNCCNGTNTTTGGGNAGGGGTTTGCTGCCGTGGAAGGNGAAGTGACCGCCGTCATNGGCAAGGATGTACCAGCAGGCAAAACCGANTTNACNACCGAAGACGCTCTGGAATTCATNNAGTCGCTCCANCTNGGTGTTGAAGTGGCCAGCAGCCCGTTTCCTGGCATCAATGATTTTGGTCCGCTCGTTACGATTTCCGATTTCGGCAATAATTACGGCCTCATCCTGGGTAAGGAAATTCCAGACTGGCGCGAAATGTCCCTGGCGGACTGGATGTTTGAAACAGAGATCAATGGCGAGACCGTAGGTAAGGCCACTCCGGAAGGCCTGCCAGGCGGACCGGTCGAATCGGTACGTTTTCTGCTTGAGAATACGGCCCGCCGCGGCTTTCCTGTGAAGGCTGGCATGATGATTCTCACAGGGGCCGTCACTGGTGTGCATGAAGCCCATGCTGGCGATACTGCAAGCGTCACGCTTAATGGTGATAAAGTCTCGCTCAAGCTCGTTGAAGCCTGATCTCTAAAAGGAAAAGCCAGCTTCCCAGGGGCAAGCTGGCTTTTGATCATCCGGTTAACTCGCCTCTAGAAGTAGTCGAGCGCCTGATAGGAAACGCTGGAGAAACTTGCTGAGCCGGTTCCCGCTGTATATATGCCCGGTCTCAGGCTGAGAAAGCCGTATGCCACATTGTGGTGATAGCCAGACACTTCCATCTGAACTTCCATTTTCAGCCATTCCTCATCCGGATGCAAAGCTTGGGTGAGTTTTCGGGATCTCATTGACCGTATTCCATGCCGTGCGGTGAAACAAAAGCCCTGCAGCATTAAAGGCGAGACCGGCATAGAGCGTGCTGTCATAGACGGCGCGAAAGCCTGTGCGGCTAGCGGACTCATGTTCAATGACAGTTTCCACTGTGTGCGGGGGCCTCAAGCAATGAAGCAGAGAGGCCTGGAATTTCGTAGATACTCACCGCTCGTGCTCAGCCTAAGTGTGCTGGCGGAAACCCTCATGAAAAAAGCCCGGCACGACTGGGGCGTGCCGGGCTCTACAGTGTCCATCCGCAGTTCGAATGGAGGACGGGGAGTCAAATCCGGTTAGTACTTGAACCGGGCACCGACCAGAAACTCAGTTCCTGTATGGTGGTAAACATTGACCAGATTGGCCGTATCGAAGATCTGCGTTTCATACTCATCAGTGAGGTTGATTGCCTCAAAGGTCAGATCGATCTGATCATTCAGCTGGTAGCTCGACGCGAAGTCGAGGTTGAAGCTGGAGTCGACACCACGCTCATCACGGCCACTACTATTGGCGCGGTTTGTGACGTAGGCGTCGCGATAGGCCGCTGACAGACGTGCCGAGAACCGGTCATTCTCATAATAGACTGTGGCGTTATAGGCATTCGGCGAGAAGCCGAGAATGTCATCAGAGTCGACATAGGTATAGTTGCCCTGGAAGCCGAAGTCAGACCAGAAGCCTGGCAGGAAGGTGAAAGGCTGCTGGTAGGCAAGTTCGAAGCCCTGAATGCTGCCTGGGCCACCGTTTGAAGTCTGACGCACTTCAATAGTCGGGTCACCGCCGGCCTGAAGCAGGTTGTAGAGCGGGCTCGATGCTGGCGGCAGACTGTTTGGAAGACCTGTCTGGCTGTAAGGCGTCGCACTGGAGATCGTGGAGTTGAAGAAGTTGTCCACGTCTTTGTAGAACACGCTGAATGCCAGCAGCGCTTCGTCATCGAAATACCATTCCAGAGACGCGTCATAAGTTGTCGCACGGAATGGATCGAGGCCAGGATTACCCGCATTGTATGAGAATGGAGGGCCGTTGAAGCTGTCCAGAGAGCCACCCGGGTTCAGATTGCCAAGAGCTGGGCGTGCCATGACTTTTGCAACGCTGGTCCGGAGCAGCAGATCTTGCTGCAATTCCCAGGTCAGGTTCAACGCTGGAAGCGTGTCTTCATAGCTGCGTTCGATGGTGACTTCTGTACCGCTGACAATGCCCGTCGATGTGACGTCTGTTTCGACATAGCGAACACCCACATCACCGCGAACCGGAATGGCACCAACCATGAAGTCGAAATCAGCCTGAACGAAGACACCAGTGTCTTCTTCCTGAACCGAACGATTGTCGCCTGCATTGATGGTTGCCGCGATGCTGTCGATATTGATCAGGTCACGAGCGGCCTGAACATTCGGAACAATCCAGCTTGTGTCGATGCCGCCTGGGGCATCAAGACCATTACCAAAACCGTTCAGAAGATTGTACAGATCGCCGCTGATTGGCAGGCCAGTGGCGCCGGCTGGGCAGGTGACATCTGGGAGGTCGCAAACAAGCGATCCGAATGTGGACTCACGGCGAGAGCCGGTGGTTGAGAAGTCAAACTTCTTGAAGCTGACGCCACCAGACAGGGTGACATTGTTATTCCAGTCATAATCCAGCGAGCCGGAGATGACGTCGAATGTGTTGGTCACTGTGCTTGGGCGGTCACGGAATTCAGTGAAAGCAAACTGGCTTGGGTCTGTGACGTCCAGTGAACCGAAGTCGATGAAGGCCGCATTGGCGTTCTGACTGAAGTCATACTCATAGCCGGTTACTTCCCCGACGGCATCAAAGAAGATGGTGTTCTGAATCGGGTTGTCGAAATCAGACTCGACCGTACCAGCTGTAAAGTTGCCGCGCAGAGTATCCGTGAAATCGTGATCCACGGAGAGCGTCAGCTGTTGGAACTCAGTTGTGAGTTCGTCATAACGACCTTCTGAACGGATCGGGTGCGTGCCGTTCGGGTTCGGGCTGATGGTGAAGCTACCGGATTCAATCGTGTTATTGGATGGATTGATGGTATAGCTATCAACGTCGATGCGACCTTCCTGGCTGCGGAAAAAGACTTCAAGGAAGTTTTCTTCGCGCGTTGCTTCGAGCTTGGAATAGAGACCATCAATCGACACTGTGGTCGAATTCGTAGGGCGGAACTGAACGCTACCTGTCACGCCGAGACGCTCTTGCTCGTTGGTCAGACGGCCATAGCGTGGGATACGCGGGTGATAGACGCCGGAATTGGTATCAACTGCCGAGCAATCAGGACCAGCCGGACATGCCGCTCCATTTACAGAACGGAAATTGGCATCCTGCCAACGAACTGTGGAGAAGCCTTCCTCAAGGATGGTACGATCCGAGAATGCTGCCGACACAAGGACGCCGAAATTCCGGGCGTCGTTCTGGTAGGACATGAGGCCTGCATAGCGAGGGCTGAATTCCTCAGACACGTCGTTATAGCCAAACTGCGCCGAACCGGCGGCCGTAAAGCCTGGATCATAGTCAAATGGCTGAGCTGTTTTGAGGTCAACTGTTGCGCCGAGCGACCCCTCATCCATGCTGGCAGAGGTGGTCTTGGTGACAACAATTTCGTTGAAGAGATCAGACGCAAATGTGTTGAAGTCGAATGCGCGATCACGGTTCGTGCCGCCCGACGCATCCGAACCACCAGATGTCGCCAGAGCTTCCATGCCGTTGATGCGAACACGTGTGAAGGTGGAACCAAGGCCGCGAACTGTGATCTGACGACCTTCACCAGCAACACGGCTGATGGACACGCCAGGAATACGCTGTAGCGACTCAGCAAGGTTAAGGTCCGGGAAAGCCGCAATGTCTTCTGCAACGATCGCGTCGACGACGCCTGATGCGTTCTGTTTCACATCAAGAGCTTCGGCCAGCGAACCGCGGAAACCGGTTACCACGACGACATCCTGACGAGATTCTGCTTCGACTTCCTGAGTTTCGCCTTCCTGAGCTTCGGTTTGAGCAATTGCGGGACTGCTAAGTGCCATTGCTGCCACCGAAACACCCGCAAGTATGCTGTAATGGAACTTGGATTTCATAACTTTCCTCCCAACAACCCGGATTGACACCGGTGTCATGAACTTCCGCTATCACGAAGATTTTGACTCTTCAAGTTTGCGTTCGGACTTTTTCGGGAAAATGAATTTCCGCCGCTTCGCTGAGTTACGCGGGGTCATCTTTGCGGAGATCTGGCGAGAATTAAATTAAAAACCAATAAATACAGATGATTGAGGGGTGGCGTTGGTTTCTCTCACTTTGTTGTGCGCGCAAAAAACGTCGATTGAAGATTATGTAAAATCGTGTCCCGCGTGGCCATGGGAACACACCAGACGCACGCGGGAGTCACCGAAGTTTCATCAGATGCTCTTCCGGTGAACCGGGCGAATGTCACTCTTCTGCAAGTCTGCGATGGTTGGAAAGCCGTCCACAGCCATTAGCAGATCGAATTCTGCCAACATGCATCGCAGCACATGAACGATCCCCTCAATGCCGCCAAGCGCAAGGCCATATGCGTAGGGCCGCCCTATGCCGACCGCACGCGCCCCCATCGCGATGGCTTTCCCGATATCTGAGCCTGAGCGGATACCCGAATCGAACAGCACTGGCGTATCGCCTGATGCCTTTACGACATCCGGCAGCATATCAACCGCAGCAAGACCGCCATTTGCCTGACGGCCGCCATGATTTGAGCAATAGACAGCATCCACGCCCTCATCGACGGCTTTTCGTGCATCATCGGCATGACAAATACCCTTCAGCACGATTGGCAGATCGGTGATTGAGCGCAGCCATGCGACGTCCTCCCAGGTGACGTTTTTACCAAACAGGCTCGCCCAGAGCCGGACTGCGCCGGCGGGGTCGTCTTCTACGGGCTTCTCCAGAAGACTCTTAAAGACCGGATCAGAGAAGTAATTTTCCAGCACATGGCCGCGAAGCTGTGGGAAGTTCGCTGTATTCAGGTCGCGAGGGCGCCAGCCTGTTAGCCAGGTGTCCAAAGTCACGACGATTGCTTTGAAGCCAGCTTTCTCCGCGCGGCGCACCAAACTTTCAGCGAGATCCCGATTGCGAGGGGTGTAGAGCTGAAAATATCCAGTGCCTTTGCCCAAAGCTTCGCCCACTGTTTCAATCGGGTCATTGGAGAGGGTCGATGCCATAACCGGTACGCCCGTGATCTCGGCGGCCAGTGCTGAAGCAATATCGCCATGACCATCCTGTGCGCACATGCCGATAACGCCGATCGGACTCATAAAGATGGGGGTTGGAAGCGTCTCGCCGAACAATTCGATGGAGAGGTCGCGTTTGGTGCAATCGACCAGCATTCGGGGAACAATACCCCAATCATGAAAGGCTGAAACATTCCTGTCCTGGGTGAACTCATCGCCGCAACCGCCCTGGATATAGCTCAACAGATCGGGAGACATGGCCGCTTCCGCGCGCGCTTCGAGAGTTTTGGCGTCCACTGGCCATTTCGGGCGAACGCCCTTTAACCCACCAAAATAGATCTCGTGTTGAAAATCTCCGTAGTGCACGCGGCTCTCCCTCGTATTTATTTGGGCCAGTCTATCTCCTCATTTGAAGAGCGAAAGCATACAAAGAAAAAAGACAGGCCCGCACGCCGGAAAGCTTCAGTTATTGGGGCGCGTATCGCCTCGAAGCAACGCAATGAGATTGGGGCTTTCCTGCCGTAGGGGGAGGTCGGATAATCTTTCCGAAGACGGTCAGATAAGACCGCGAAATAATATGTCTGGGAGGACGGCATGCTCGATCTGTCAAAGCGCACAGCTTATAATCAGGATCACGATCTCTTCCGGGAGCAGATCCGCAAGTTCATTGAGCGGAATCTTCTGCCCAATGTCGATCGCTGGGAGAAGGCCGGCATTGTCGATCGCCAATTTTTTCTCAAATGCGGCGAAGCTGGCATGCTTTGCCCGACCGTGCCGGAAGCCTATGGCGGCATGGGGCTCGATTTTGGGTTTAATTCGGTCGTGAANGAAGAGGTCTCCTACACCGGCTGCCCGGTGGGTCTGACGCTTCAGTCTGATGTCGCGGTGGGGTATATCATCAATTATGGCTCAGAGGAGCAGAAGCAGGAATGGCTTCCAAAAATGGTGTCCGGCGAGGTGGTGGCGGCCATCGCCATGACGGAGCCGGGTACGGGGTCAGATCTTCAGGGCATTCGTACGACGGCGATCAAAGACGGCAATCACTACGTCATCAATGGATCGAAGACTTACATCACCAACGGTCAGAATGCTGATCTGATCATTGTCGTTGCCAAGACAGATCCAAATCAGGGCGCCAAGGGGACGTCACTCATACTGGTTGAGGCNGACCGGGAAGGCTTTGCGCGGGGGCGCAATCTCGACAAGATCGGCCAGCATGCCGCCGACACCTCTGAGCTTTTCTTTGACAACGTCCGCGTGCCGACCAGCAATTGCATCGGCGACGAAGGGGCGGGCTTTGTCTATNTGATGAACCAGTTGCCTCAGGAGCGTCTGACCATNGCTATNGGCACACAGGCGGCTGCCCAGCGGGCGTTCGATGAAGCGCTTGCGTTTACGAAAGAACGTAACGCTTTCGGGAGACCCATTTTCCAGTTTCAGAATACTCGATTTGAGTTGGCCGATATGGCTGCCAAACTGCAGGTTGGCTGGGCGCATATCGACTGGGCTCTGACGCGCCATCTGGACGGCAAGCTGACCGCGGCGGAGGCATCTGCGGCTAAGCTGTTTCATTCCAATATGCAGGGTGAGATCTGTGACANGGCGCTCCAGCTTCACGGTGGAGCAGGCTATATGAGCGAGTATCTCGTCGGCCGTCTCTGGACAGGTGCGCGCGTCAGCCGGATTTTCGGTGGTACAAACGAAATCATGAAAGAAGTGATCGCGCGNGACCTGTAANGCGCAATGAATGTCTGNGCAGAGATGTANGCGAGGAGACCGGGGAATGACAGGTGCGCTGANCGGCATAAAGATTATCGAATTTGCAGGCATAGGCCCGGGGCCATTTTGTGCCATGATGCTGGCCGANCACGGGGCGCATGTGGTTCGGGTGGAACGCGCAGGCACGAAGACCGACCTCAGAGATCCCATGCTACGCAATCGGGAGATTGTGCAACTCGACCTGAAATCCGCTGATGGCGTNGCCGAGGCTCGCGCGCTCTGCAAAACTGCTGATGCCATCGTCGAAGGCTTCNGGCCCGGCGTCATGGAGAAGATGGGGCTCGGNCCCGATCTTCTTCTCTCCGAGAATCCAANGCTCGTTTATGCCCGAATGACCGGATGGGGGCAGACGGGGCCGCTTAGCAATAAGGCGGGCCACGACATCAATTACATCGCAGTTTCGGGTGTGTTGCATTCACTCGGAAAGGCGGGCGAGCCACCCATTCCNCCGCTGAATTACATCGGTGATTTTGGTGGCGGCGCAATGATGTGTGCCTTTGGTATTCTCGCGGCGCTGATGGCCGTGAAAAATGGTGGGCAGGGCCAGGTGGTGGACGCCGCCATGACTGATGGATCAGCGCTATTGTCGGCGATGACATGGCATCATATGCAACTCGGTCACTTTCGCGATGAGCCTGGCTCCAGCATGCTCAATGGCGGCGCACATTTTTACCGAACCTATCAGTGCGCAGATGGAAAGTTCATCGCCGTTGGNGCCATTGAGCCGCAATTCTATGCGGCGCTGCTGACAGGCCTTGAACTGACAGAAGACCAGAACCTTCAGGCCCAGTTCAAACGGGATTTATGGCCGCAGAATGCCGAAACGCTTGCAGGTGTCTTCCGCACGCGACCGCGGGACGTGTGGGTCGAAGTTTTTGAAGATTTGGATGCCTGCGTTTCACCGGTCCTCACGCTGCANGAAGCCTCGCAGCATCCTCAGAATGTTCAACGGAATGTATTNCCAACGGTGGGCGGCACCATCCAGCCAGCACCGGCTCCGCAGCTATCTGAAACCCCTGCAACCCTCCACAAGACACGAGAGTGAAGCGGGGGCGTTTAAAACTGTACGCGGCGTCCGGTCCGGTTGCTCTCGCGGGCCGCATCAATCACGCGTGACATCAGAAGAGCACCCTGCGGGTCTACGGGTGGCAGCGTGCTTTCCCGCATCATTCTTGACAGTCCATCGAACAGAGCGNGCCAGTTGCCANCTTCCNGAGGCATAGGGGTTTCAGTGCCTGCTGGTGAAATCAGTCGGGCCGCAAGGCGCGAATCCGACACGCCAAAGCCCGGTGCGCTTGGCGAGATTCCCGATCTCAATTGATCTTCCTGTGGATCCATTCCGCTCATCACCAGGCTCGCCGCCGTGCCGTCGAGACGGATTTCACGGGACGGACCTGCAGCTTGCGTNGAGCACATNAGAATGGCCCGCATATCGCGATAACCCAGTGTGACTTCGAACGCATCTTCAACAGCGTCCATTTCCGGAGCGCGTCCATTCCAGAGGTCAGCCTGAACCCATTCGGGTGCGCCGAAAAGTTCCAGTGCCTGGTCAATCAGATGCGATCCCAGATCGAGCAGAACTCCAGCGCCAGGGCCAGGGCGTTCCCGCCACCGGTCGCGCACGTCCATGCGATGTCGGTGCCAGCTGGAAATAAACCGAATGGGCCTGCCGATACGCCCCTCCTTGATCGTCTTGCGAAGGGTCAGAAAATCACTATCCCAGCGTCGGTTCTGAAACACGGTCAGCTGATTGCCTGTTTCATCAGCCTTTCGGACGAGCGTTGCACACTCATCGGCGGATAGCGCCAGAGGCTTTTCAGCCATGACGGCTTTTCCGGCTTCCAGCGCCATCATGGCTTGCTCAAAATGCAGATGGCTGGGCGTTGAGATGATGATGAGGTCAATATCGTCAGTCAGGAGCGCATCGAAGGTTTTCACCACCCGCGCGCCTGGCCAGACTTTACGTACATCATTGGTCCGGCTGGAGAGCACCGCACGCACATCGAATTCGTCTGTCTTCAGGAAGGGTGAGATCAGTCCCTGGCCTGACAAGCCAAAACCTGCGAGGCCGATTCTGACCTTGCTGTCAGTTGCCGTCATTGTCTTCTTTCCTCTCCGGCACGGCCGGGATTATCAGACGTTGTCGATCTCAATCGCGAGCGCAGCAGCGCCGATCAGCGGCGCTTCGTCATGCATCAGAACGCTCACAGGCGTGTGTTCCAGAAACGGTGACATCGGACCGCGCTCGTGAAACCGCTTTATCGCGTCTGGCTGTCTCACCCATTTCACCATCCGCTCAGCGACGCCTCCTGTGAGTACGACCCCAGCATTTGCCCCCGTAATCAACGCGGCATCGCCCACTGCGCCCATGAGTGCGTTCGCGCGGAAAGTGCACACTTCCAGGCAAATCGCTTCGCCTTCATCTGCGCGGTCCAGCATGTCCTGAGGCGACAGGTCCTCGGGCGCAGTGCCTTCAAGTTCACAAATCGCCCGATAAACCGGCATCAGCCAGCGACCGGAAACGATCATCTCAACTGAGACATGCGGATGGCCGCGACCGATGATATCGCGAATGGCAGCTTCTCTTGTGTTGTGCGGCGCAAAGCTCGCATGGCCGCCTTCGCCGGTCATCACGCGCCAGCCACCTGTAACCGAGCGGATCAAAGTCGACACACCCATTCCCGTTCCAGGACCGGTCACCAGTATCGGGCCGTCTGGCGCGTTTCGACTTTCAATCACGGTTTCGAAATCGGATTTGGGTATCTCTGGGATCGCTCGCGCCATGGCGGCAAAGTCGTTGACGATACGGGTCGAGCGCATGCCAAACCGGGATCTGATTTCGTCTGGCACAACCTGTGGCCAGTCGCGATTTGTCAGCCGGATCGAGCCATCTTCTGATATCGGCCCTGCCAGAGCAAAAAGTGCACTCGAAGGGCGTTCACCGGTTTCTTTCAGATAGAGATCGACAGCATCACTGAGACTTGGAATCGAGGGGTCGCTGTAGACGCGGACATCGTCCAGGCTGATATGCCCAAGCGAGCTCGTTGCCAGCCCCAGCCGAACCTTGGTTCCGCCCACATCTCCAACAAGAACTGGTTTACTCACGCATGCCTCACATCCCGGGAAAGCTGAAGAAACTCGCTCCGGAGGCGGCATCACCTGCCTCGGCACGCATCACAGAAAACAGCTCTCGTCCCAAACCCACTTCACTCTTGTCGCGATGATAGGCGACTGGCTCACGGGCCGCAAACTCTTCTGCGTCGCCCAGCATGGTCAGTTCGCCTGACTCGCAGTCCAGTCGCAACATGTCGCCATCCTTTATCCTGGCGATGGGCCCGCCGCGAGCGCCCTCCGGCGTGAGGTGGATCGCATTTGGAATCTTGCCAGATGCGCCAGACATCCGCCCATCGGTCACCAGAGCGACCTGATGTCCATCATCCTGAAGTGATCCAAGAATGGGCGTAAGTGAATGAAGTTCCGGCATTCCGTTTGCTCCCGGTCCCTGGAACCGCACCACCACAATCACATCCGTATCCAGTTCACCGGCTTTATAAGCCGCTTTCACGGCGCCCTGGGTGTCAAAGACGCGGGCTTTGGCCGTGACGCAGCGGTGCTCAGGTTTCACGGCTGAGATCTTGGTGACGCTTTCGCCGATATTGCCGCGCAGCAGCTTGAGGCCGCCTTCGGGCGCAAATGGGTCATCAATCGGTCGCAGTATGTCGGTGTCGCCCGATGTTTCCGCTGGCGTGCGCCATTCAAGCGTGTCTGGAGCACTCAAAAACGGTTCCATCATCTGGCTTTGAAGCGTGCCGTTGATGGTTCGGGCATCGGCGTGAACATAGCCGCCACGAATGAGCTCCCGAATGAGGAAACCCATTCCGCCTGCGGCATGGAAATGGTTCACGTCGGCTGAGGCGTTTGGATAAATCCGCGCCAGAAGCGGTGTTGCTGCTGAGATGTCCGCCATATCTTCAGGCGTTAGCTTGATGCCAGCGGATGCGGCAAAACTTGCAAGGTGCAGAACCAGATTGGTTGATCCGCCTGTTGCCATCAGACCAACCACTGCATTGACGATCGAGCGCTCATCAATCATCTCGCCAACGGGCAGATGGTCTCCGGCAATGGTGAGTGCTGCGGCTTTGCGGGTGGCTTCACGGGTGAGGGCGGTGCGCAGCTCATCTCCCGGAGGCACGAAGGCTGAACCGGGGAGATGAAGGCCCACCATTTCCATCACCATCTGGTTCGAATTGGCCGTGCCATAGAATGTGCAGGTTCCCGGCGAATGGTAGCTTGCCGCTTCGGCCTTCAAGAGCTCATCGCGGCCGACTTCGCCCCGCGCAAAGGCCTGGCGGATGCGGGACTTTTCCGGGTTCGGCAGGCCAGAAGGCATAGGCCCCGCAGGAACGAAAACAGCTGGAAGCCAGCCAAACCGCATGGCGGCAACGAGCAAGCCCGGCACGATCTTGTCGCAAACACCAAGATAAAGTGCGGCATCAAATGTATCGTGCGAGAGCGCAATTCCGGCAGCCATGGCAATGACATCGCGGGAGAATAGCGAGAGCTCCATACCATCCTGGCCCTGAGTCACGCCGTCGCACATTGCAGGTACCCCGCCTGCGACCTGCGCGGTGGCCTGAACGCTGCGCGCCGCTTCCCGGATGATTTCCGGATAGGTCTCATATGGCTGATGGGCGGATAACATGTCGTTATAGGCGGTCACGATACCGATATTCGGCCAGGTCGCGCCCAGAAGCTGAACCTTGTCCATCACCGCGCAGCCTGCGCTGGCATGTGCCTGATTGCCCTCACTCAGTCGCTGGCGCGCAAATCCGTTGGGCTTCTGAGCTCGGATCATATCGAGATACGCGCTCCGGCTGCCTGATGATCTCTCGATGATGCGCTTTGTCACGCGGGCGATTTCAGGATGTAGCTTGGTCATTGATCATCTGGCTCCAGTAGGTGTTCGCCAGGAGCGTCCGTCGCGGTCCAGCAGCATGGCAGCGGCAACCGGTCCATCAGACCCAGCCGGATATTCTTCAATGCGGGTGCCCATGGACTGCCAGGCCGCGATAATGCCATCGACCCAGTTCCAGGCCGTTTCAACTTCATCCCTGCGCATGAAGAGTGCGAGATTGCCTCGAGCAACTTCCATCAAAAGCCGCTCATAAGCATCCGGATAGCTGAGTGAAAAGTTTTCGGCATAGGACAGGTTCAGCGGCAGGGATTTGATTCGTAAGCCACCTGGCCCCGGCTCCTTGATGTGCAAAAAGAGGCGTACGGCTTCATCCGGTTGCAGCTTGATCAAGAGCTTGTTGGCCTCGCCGATTTCGGTTCCGAAGATCGAATGCGCGACGGGTTTGAACTGGATNACGATNTCNGAATTGCGNCGNGACATGCGCTTTCCGGTGCGTAGATAGAACGGAACGCCTGCCCATCGCCAGTTGTCGATCTCAGCCTTGATTGCGACGAAAGTCTCGGTTTGAGATGTCTCGCTGCCGAGTTCGTCCAGATAGCCTCTGGCCGGCTTCCCATCGACCAGCCCATCCACATACTGGCCGCGCACGGTGTTCTTTTTTACCGTAGCTTCATCGAGTTTACTCAATGCCCGGAGGACTTTGATTTTCTCTGTCCGGATATCATCGCCGTCCATGGAGTTCGGTGGCTCCATGGCAATCAGGCAGAGCAATTGCAGGAGGTGGTTCTGCACCATGTCTCTCAGCGCGCCAGACCCGTCATAATAATCAGCGCGTCCTTCCAGCCCGAGGTCTTCGGAGACGGTAATCTGGACGTGGTCGATATTGTTCCGCGTCCATAGCGGTTCGAAGAGCGCGTTGGAAAACCGGAGCACCATCAGGTTCTGTACGGTTTCCTTGCCGAGATAGTGATCGATACGGAAAATCTGGTCCTCGCTGAATACCGCGCCGACGCCATCATTGATCTGGCGGGCGGACTCCAGATCCCTGCCGATCGGCTTCTCCAGCACGATACGGCAGCGTTCATTGACCATACCCGCCCGATCGAGCGCTTCACAAATGCGGACGTAAAGCGATGGCGAGGTGGCGAGATAATAGATCGTGGTCGCCTTGAAGCTGACCTGCTTTGCAAACTCATTCCATGCTTTCTCAGGCGCTGCGATATCCAGGCTGTGAAAGCGGATCATGCTGGCGAAGGCAGACCAGTGCGCCTCGTCCCAGGCATCTTTCTTCGTCGCTGCGCGACAGGCTTCACGTGCCATTGCGATGAAATCGGATTCGCTCATATCAGATCGTGCCGTGGCGAAAATCCGAGAGTCAGCTGGGATCTGGTCGTCAAGAAAACGGTGAAACAGAGCGGGCAGCAATTTGCGGCGTGAGAGATCCCCGGTGCCGCCAAAAATGACCAGTTCAAACGGTTCGACAGGTACGAATTCAGCCATGGGTCCCGTCCTTACCTCAAAAAAAATGCCCCAAGGGGCGAGTTGNAGGGGAGAAAANTGAACCGCGCCGACCTGTTATTGATTGTGTTAGTCGGCGCGATGAGGAGAANTCAGGTCACCAGAAGGCGACGTAGATACCGCACAGGATCAGGACGATCAGCACAGCAGCGATATTGAAGCCCGTATGAGTATGGAAAGAGATACCGCTCAGCTCTACCGGCTGATCTTCGCTTGGCGCTGGGGACAGAAGTGATGTCACGACACCCACCAGAATACAGATCAGGAAGACAATCCAGATTCGAAGCACAAATGGCAGGTCCGGCAGAATGATTTTCGCGATAACGCTCAGTATAGCGGATGAGAGCAGGAGCGCGAATGCGCCATATTTATTGGCACGCTTCCAGAAGAAACCGAGCAGGAACACCGCAACAATGCCCGGCGCGATAAAGCCGGTATATTCCTGAATTGCCTGAAACGCGCTTTCAAGACCGCCCAGAAATGGACGGGCAAGGATCAGGGCAATCAACATGGCGACGAAAGCTGTGATCCGGCCAACACGCACATAGTGCCGCTCGCTGGCATTCTTCACGATATAGTCGCGATAGATGTCCATGGTGAAAATCGTGGCGATCGAGTTCATCATAGACGCGAGCGAGGACACGATAGCCGCGATCAGGGCAGCAAACACAATGCCGCGCAGACCAGAAGGGACCATGGTCATCAGCGTGCCATAGGTCTTGTCCGGAGTGGCCGACAGCTCATCCATTGGCAGCACATTATTCTGGGCGAGCCAGAGCGCTGCAATGCCCGGAATGACAACGATCACAGGAATGAGGAGCTTGAGGAAAGCCGCAAAAGCGAGGCCTTTCTGGGCCTCTTTTTCGCTTTCAGCGCCGAGGGCACGCTGGATGATGTACTGGTTGAAGCCCCAGTAAGAGAAGTGCAGCACCCAGAGCCCGCCCAGCAGCGTCCAGATACCCGGCAGGTCGCCATAGGATGGNTGNTCAGGCTCCAGGATCATTTCNAAATGACCAGNGATTTCACCCATCAAGGTAGAGAGGCCNGCCAGAGGGCCAGCATCNCCGCCAACCATATCCAGTGAAATCCAGAGGATGGCGAAACCACCAAGNATGAGGACGACAACCTGAATAATGTCGGTCAATGCCACGGCTTTGAGGCCNCCATANAGCGAATAGAGTACCGCAAAGATAGCGAGCGCTGCCATTGCAGGNAGGANCGGCCAGCCGGTCACAGCTGTGATCGCAAGACCGCCAAGCCAGAGAATGGCTGTCAGGTTCACGAAGGTGTACAGCGTGATCCAGAATACCGCCATAATGGTTTTGATTTCCACGCCGAACCGGGTTTCCAGAAACTGCGGCATGGTGAAAATCTTCCGCTTGAGGAAGATTGGCAGGAAAAACTTCGCCACGATCAGAAGAACGATCGCTGCCTGCCATTCATAGGCCGCGATGGCCAGCCCAACCACGAAGCCTTGCCCCGACTGGCCAATAATCTGCTCAGCCGAAATATTCGCAGCGATCAGGGATGCGCCGATTGCCCACCAGGGCAGAGCCTTGCCAGCAAGGAAGTAATCCTCGGTGTCCTTGGTATNGCCGGCCGGTTCTCGTGAAACCAGCACGGCAATGGCCAGCAAGGCAATGGCGTAAAGCGCCACAATGATGATGTCGATTGTCTCGAGAGCCATGTTTTTCTTCCCCCCTTTTATGAAGCCTCTTACGGGCAGCTTATTGTTGCGCTCTCGTCTGTTTCTTCAATGGAGACAGAGTGCAGGGCGATCTCAATCGGATCGTCGCTTGAAATACTCAGGGCCCGGGTCACGGNTTCCGNGTCGAGACCATCATCCACGAAGCATGAAACCGGCANACGTGAAGCNATCCATTCGCCTTGAGGTACCTCGCGCAGACTTTCACTGACGTCCACGCTCGCGACACAGCCTTCACCGCAGTCCATGCCAAGCTCGACCGTCTCGTCGGCGCCAATGTCCACTCGCCAGTCGATGATCATCATCAGCTTGTCCAGATCATAGGCGTCAGCCAGATTGATCGTGCGGTGGGCTCGCAGGCCATAGCTCGCCTCGCCATTGCCTGACCAAGTCAGAAGGCGTGCATCTTCCTGAGCTTTGTAATCAATACCCCGAAGCTCTATCCCGCCACCAATGCTTGTCATNGCATTCGACATCACAGGCAGGTTGGCATTCGAGGAGTCGCCGAGATAAGCGATGAAGGCGGGGGCNGCATGACCACGATCCAGCACNGCTCCATTAAAGCTGCGCGCGTTCTGATCAACACCCGGATCTTCAGACAGTTCTTCGAAAGCGGCATGTTCTCCGGCATAAGTCAGGCCATAGCCATACGGGTACAGTAAGCCTTCATCATCAGGTGCGTTGATCGGGCGTCCCGTGCCATCAGACGGCCAGGAGAAGGAAAGACGGCCCTTGAAGTCATAACGCGCTTCGCCGATTTCATCGCCGACCAGCACATCTCCCACACCTGCGCCCTCAGAGCCCGGTAGCCAGGCAACGACGAAAGCGTCAGAGGCATTGAGATGCGGGTTCACCCAGAGCGGACGACCTGTCAGGAAAACCGACACGACCGGAATATCCTGCGCGTTCAACTCTTTGATCAGCTGTAGATTCTCGCCATCGGAAAACTCGAACACGAGATCGGTACGGTCGCCGATATACTCTGCGTATGGATCTTCGCCGAACACCACGATNGCGACGTCAGGCCTTTCGTCAAAGCTGCCGTCCTCAGCCAGAAACGCTTCGCCGCCAATCGCTTCAATATCCATCTGAAGGCCCGCGAAGATCGTCTCGCCGGTTTTGAACTCATCATTGGCATTGCCCGTGCCTTGCCAGTTCAGTGTCCAGCCNCCGGTCTGCTGCTGCATTGAGTCCGCGCCGCTGCCTGCAACCATGACCGTCTTGCCTGGTCCAATCGGCAGGACGTCGTTTTCATTTTTCAAAAGGACGAGTGATTCCCGAACAGCCTGACGCGCAATGGCGCGGTGTTCGGCTCGACCGAGAACAGAGACATCGCTTGTCGCGCGGGTCGATGGGCGGCCGGCATCCAGAAGGCCGGAGCGGATCTTGGCTTCCAGAATGCGCGTTACGGCCTCATCAAGGCGCGCCATATCAAGCTCGCCCGCTTCAGCGGCGGCCATCAGCGACTCGTAAATGCCTTTCCAGCTGTCCGGCGCCATATACATGTCGACGCCAGCCACAAGCGACGGAATGCAGTCGGTGGCCGTGCAGCCAGGAACTTCCGCATGCCCATTCCAGTCGCCAACGACAAAGCCATCAAAACCCATTTCATCACGNAGCACGTCATTCAGAAGTCTGGATGATCCGTGCATCTTCTCGCCATTGACGGAGGAGAAGGATGCCATGACAGCCTGAATGCCAAGCTCGATCGCCGGGCGATAGCCCGCTGCGTGGATGCGGAGCACCTCGTCGAGATCACCCACGGTATCACCTTTGTCGATGCCGTATTGCGTGCCACCATCGCCGACAAAGTGCTTGGCCGTTGCCATGACATTGTCGCCGACCAGAAAATCGGGATCATCAGGCAAGCCCTGCAGGCCTTCAATGATTGCTGCGGCGTAGGACGCCACCAGCTCTGGGTTTTCTGAATAGGATTCAAAGGCGCGGCCCCAGCGGTCGTCGCGGGCGACAGCGAGNGTNGGNGCNAAGGTCCAGTCCAGGCCGGTTGCGCGAATTTCACGCGCTGTAACATCGCCAATATCCCGCATCAGATCCGGGTTATGGGTCGCGCCAAGTGCAGAGTTGTGCGGAAAAATGGTGGCGGTCTGGAGGTTGTTATGACCATGCACCGCGTCGGTGCCCCAGATTGCCGGAATGCCGACACCACCATCCGACGTGTCCGTCGACGCATCCCAGAAGGCATCTGCCAGGGCNATCCAGTCTTCTGGTTCAGCCACTTTGCCTCCGCCTGGCGCNGAATTCCCGCCATTCAACACTGAGCCGAGGTTATAAGTCCGCAGATCCTCAGGCGTTACCGCAGAGATGTCAGCCTGAATAACCTGGCCGACTTTTTCCTCGATCGTCATTTGATCCAGCAATGCCAAGGCGCGCTCGGTAGTCTTGTCCTCCGGTGAGGCTGTTTGTTTGTCTGCACCGCTCTCAGGGCTGCATCCGCCAAGCGTGGCGCCAAGCAGCACGGAGGTGACAAGGCCAATCACGCGCATATTTCCGTCCCATGTTTTTGAGTTTCGTCCTGTAGTAGGACAATTTTTNAAACATTATTGTCCACTATTGGACAAAGTCAATCGCATTTTGTCCTTGACGTGACATTATGAATTATCGGAATCGGGGAACGACCCAGGACCGAGAATGCCAATGCCCACGATATCTGATGTTGCACAGCGCGCAGGCGTGTCGACCAAGACCGTTTCCCGCGTGATGAACAACTATGAGCACATCAGCACGAAGACCCGAGAGAAGGTTGAGCGCGCCATAGAGGAGCTGAATTTCCTGCCAGGCTTTGGAAGTCCCGTGAGCCGTATCGGGGAGTCGCTCAGTATCGGTATGCTTTATGGCGACCCGAGTAGTGGGTATCAGGCCCGGTTAAATCACGCTGTTCTGAAGGCGTGTTCCGACGCGCGACGCTATCTTGCGGTAGAGCTTTTTGACGAAAAAAANGTCGACTGGCGCCATCAGGTTGAGGATTTTCTCGACCGGACCGGCGTGAAGAATATGATCCTTGTTCCGCCCATGTGTGACTCCTCGGATCTGCATGAATTGCTCCGCGAGCGGGGCGTCCGACATGTACTGATTTCTCCATCTCGCCCCGTGTCGGGTGATATCTCTATCGTGATGGATGAGTTCCGTGCCTCGAGAGAAATAACCAATCATATCATTGAGTTAGGTCATAGGCGTATCGGACATATCAGTGGGCATCCAGACCATGTGGCAACAATGCTGCGTCGTCAGGGGTTTGAAGAAGCGATGGCGAAGGCCGGGTTGGCAAACAAGGACAATATGATCGTTGCCTCGGGCCGTTTCCGGTTCCGGGCGGCCCTTGAGCGTGCTGAAGAAATGCTGTCCTCGCCAAACCGGCCAACCGCTATCTTCGCAGCAAATGATGAGATGGCCTCAGCCGTCGTCATGGCGGCCAATCGCCTTGGTCTGCGCGTGCCAGAGGACCTCTCGGTTGCCGGCTTTGACGATGCGCCAATTGCCAGCGTGATGTGGCCGGATCTGACGACCATTGCTCAACCGTTTGAAAAGATTGGTCAGGCGGCGGTGAATGCCTTCATGAAGAATCGTCCAAGCGATGAAAGCGTTTCGGAAACAATTGTTCTTCCGCATCGTCTCGTTGTCCGCGCCTCAACGGGACCGGTTAAAAAATAGGCTTCACGCCGCTTTTTTGTCGGATCACTTGGTAGCTGGACATTTTGGGCGACAACAAAATTGTCCTAACTCGGACTTTTCCGTTGACAATAACGGACAATCCTTCATTTTTACCGAACAAAATAAAAAATGACAGCGACCGGGGGACACCGGTTCGTCTGAGAGAACTGGGAGGTTCTATGAATCGGGATAATTCGAAATTGCTCGCGCATCTTCTGGCGGGCGTGTCTGTTTTTGCCGTGGCAGGAATGGGCGTAGCAGCTCAGGCTCAGGAAGAAGACCCTGTNCGGGCAGAGCAGCAGGATGATGAAGATGAGCGCCGGGAAGACGTTGTCGTCGTCACCGGTATTCGCGGCTCACTCATGGATTCCATGGGGTTGAAGCGCGATGCCCAGGGCGTCGTCGATGCGATTACGGCCGAGGATATCGGCAAGTTCCCGGACACCAACCTCGCAGAATCTCTTCAACGTATCACAGGCGTTTCGATTGACCGGTCTCTGGGAGAAGGTTCGTCGGTCACCGTCCGTGGTTTCGGCGCTGACTTCAATCTGGTGACGTTNAATGGCCGCCAGATGCCAACCTCAACGCTTGGNGATGGGGCGAGTNCGCCNTCCAGCCGGTCTTTTGACTTCGGCAATCTCGCGTCAGAGGCCGTGTCTGCTGTTGAAGTCTATAAAACAAGCCGCGCCAGCATACCGACAGGTGGTATCGGCGCGACGATCAATATCCGTACGACCCGACCACTGGAAGCGCCAGGACTTCGCGCAACCGTTGGTGTGAAGGGCGTGCTTGATGAGAGTCAGTTGGAAGACCCTGATCTGACGCCGGANATTTCGGGCCTTTATTCTGATACCTTCCTTGATGATCGTCTTGGCGTTGCGGTATCAGNTAGCTATCAGCACCGTAAGGGCGGTGTGGCTCAGGCGAATGTCGGCTGGCGTGACGGTTATCTTGGTTCAAGCGATTACGCGGACGAATGGGGCGCGCTCCCAGTGCCNGGTTCCTGGAATTATGTTGATGGTATNGAGAACCGTCCGGGTGACAATGATGTCTATGCNGTTCCACAGAATGCCGACTATGAGCTTGCAGATTTCGATCGCAAGCGTGTCAACGGTCAGCTGACACTGCAATATGACTTCACAAACAATCTGCGGGCGACGGCCGACTACACCTATTCTCGCAACAAGGTTGAAGTGAACCGTAGCACGGCGGGTGTCTGGTTTGATCATGCAACGACAAACAGCGCCTGGACCGATGGTCCGGTCGCCGGGCCGCTTTACNATACCGAGTTCTTCGGCGCGACTGACCTTGCCTATTCTGGTGCGCTNATCGCCAACGAATCCGAGAACAAATCCNTCGGATTTAATCTGGACTGGCAGGTCAATGATCGCCTGAACCTTGTCTTGGATGCGCACAACTCAACGGCAGATTCGCGTCCAACCAACAAGTATGGCTCCTCGGTTAACCTTGGAACGACCGTTTATGGCATTTCAGAGCAGACCATTAATTTCGAGAATGATCTGCCGGTCATCTCTTTCGTCAGCGGTCCTGGCCTGCCAGACCCCGAAGACGTTTCNAACCGGGTTGGTTCGGGGAGTTCTTTCCGGAATGCGACCATGCGTAACGAGATTACACAAATCCGTCTTATGGGATCCTATGAGTTTGATTCCCAGCTGATCGATAGCGTCGATTTCGGCGTTTCGAACATCGATACCCAGGTCGATTCTGCTTATGGCTTCATTCAGACAGATAGCTGGGGTGGCCTTGGTTCACCTGCGGACTATCCGGACGATTTGTTCGAGTGGGTTTCTCTCCCGGATAAGTTTGAGGGTATTTCCGGTGCAAACGATCCGAACATGCTTCAGGGCATGTACCGGTTTAATTTTGTTGAGCTGGCTGAGCTTATGGAAGCTCAATTCGGTAT
Source organism: Ponticaulis sp. (assembly GCA_002699325.1). Classification (GTDB taxonomy): domain Bacteria; phylum Pseudomonadota; class Alphaproteobacteria; order Caulobacterales; family Hyphomonadaceae; genus Ponticaulis. The sequence goes on from PABS01000039.1 coordinate 26,733, forward strand.
CTGTTCTTCACCGGCGACCGGAACGCCGTTGGGGCCGGACACTTGTCTCGCTTACCAGTCAACCGACCGCGACATTCGTGAAAAATCAAATAGCGCCTTCCTGCAGCTGAACAACGGCTTCAACCTGTTTGGTAACGAAGCAAACCTCTCCTTAGGGGTTCGCTACGAGCAGACAGATCTCACATCAACGGCGCTTCAGTTGAAGCCGACCGGCACCACCTGGTCTGCGGCGAATGAACTCTACTACACCTACGATGGTACTGAGAATGACATCGTCAAAGAGAATAGTTATGAGCACTTCCTCCCGTCGATAGATTTCGATTTCATGCCGCTCGACTATGTGAAGTTGCGTGCATCCTATAGTCAGACGATCAGTCGTCCGAGTTACAATGAACTNCAGTCTGGTATTGAATACGTCGTTCCGTTCAGGGTGCTTGAGGCAAGTGGTAATCAAGGCAATGCCGAGCTTGACCCGTACAAGTCCGACAATATCGACGTCTCGGCCGAGTGGTATTACGCCGACGATAGCTACGTTTCACTCGGATATTTCCGAAAGAAAGTGGAGAATTTCATCGGGAATGGGCGGATCGATCAGATCGTTCCAGACGTCTACAACCCCTGGAATGGTCCGCGCGCAGATGCAGCTCGTGCTGCACTTGGCGCAAGCGCGACACAGGATGAAATCCGCAACTTCATTATCGCGAATTATCCTGATACTCTGGATGCCTCAGGTAATCCGATAGGTTTACCAGAAGATGCGCCTATCCTCTTGCGAACAAATATTCCTGTAACCAGCGATCAGACCGCAGAGTTCAGTGGCCTTGAGTTCGCAGTTCAGCACTTGTTCGGAGATACCGGCTTCGGCGTGGTCCTCAATTATACCCTAACGGACTCAGACTTTGGCTATGACAACACAAAGCCATACAACGAGCCGCAGTTCGCGGTGCCGGGTCTGAGTGACAGTGCGAACATAATCGCCTTCTACGACAAGAACGGCATTCAGGTTCGTGCGGCGTACAACTGGCGTGATGAATTCCTCTCTGCGGGTGGCAACAACCCATTCTACGTTGAGGCGTACGGTCAGCTGGACGTGAATGCGAGTTATGAATTCGACAATGGTATCTCCCTCTTTGTCGAAGGCATAAACGTCACCGGAGAGGACCGTCGTGGACATCGTCGNCATCANAACAATGTCTACTTCATGAACCAGGGCGAACCTCGTTTCGCCTTTGGTGCACGGAAAACCTTCTAGGGTGACGACAATAACGACTGGGCTATCTCCTCTCACCGGATGATAGCTCAGTTGTTGTTTGTCTGAGGGTTTGCTTATGCGTCCTGCCGTTTCAGTCCTGGCTCTGATCCTTGTCGCTGCCTGCCAATCTCAGGCGGGCATGACTGCAGGATCAGGCCTTCCAGTTCCTCCCGAGCCGTCCGCCGGACCAGATTATCTTCCCGACGCCATGGGATGGTCTCTGGTCTGGTCGGACGACTTCGAGGGTACCTCGCTCGACCGGACAAAATGGGAGGTTGAAGAATCCTGCTGGGGCGGCGGCAATAATGAGCGCCAATGCTATGTGGACTGGCCGGAAACGGTTCAGGTTGCGAACGGCCAGTTGCGCCTCATCGCCTATCGCGAAACGGTGTCTGGCCCGCAATATCCTCAGGGGTATCCTGAAGGTCGCGGCGAAACGCTCACTCAGAAATATGTATCTGGCAAAGTCCGAACCCGTGAATTGGCGGACTGGACCTATGGACGGTTTGCTGCCCGGATGCGCCTGCCAAAAGGTCAGGGTACCTGGCCGGCCTTCTGGATGCTTCCCTCAGGGAACGAATATGGTCCGTGGGCTGCGTCTGGTGAAATCGACATTTTGGAAGCGGTCAATCTCGGTGAAGTCTGTGACGACTGTCCGTTTGATGAAGGCGAAAACCGGTCTTCCGGTGCGCTCCATTTCGGTGGCGAATGGCCCGACAACACGTTTGACGTCAATTTCGAGCCCCTGCCTGGCGGGCCCGGCGCAGTTGATCGTTTCCATGTGTTCGCGGTTGAGTGGGGCGAAGGGCTGATCAACTGGTATGTCGATGATCAGCAGATTTTCTCCATGTCGGCAGAGGATTGGTATTCCGGCAATGTTGATGCCGACGCCTTCCCGAACGCGCCATTCGATCAACCTTTTTACTTGATGCTCAATCTCGCTGTGGGTGGCGGGCTCTCCGAGGACAATAACCGCAAGGGGTTTGACCCGGAGAGCTTTCCTGCAGAGCTTCAGGTGGACTGGGTTCGGGTCTATCAGTGCGAAGACGATCTTGAAACCGGACGAGCCTGCATGCGGACGCCTCAGGGAGATAGCCCAAAGGCAGGTTGATGGGCTATGGTCTTGGGCAATGAATAAAGCGATCAGAAAAATCGTTGTTGTAGGGGGAGGCACGGCTGGCTGGATTACGGCCGGTCTGATCGCGGCTCGTCACCCCGATCGCTCGGAAAATGGTGTTCAGATCACGCTGATCGAGTCCCCTGATGTGCCGACCATCGGCGTGGGCGAGGGCACCTGGCCTACCATCCGCAAGACCCTGTCGCGCATTGGTATTCGCGAAGCGGACTTTCTAAGAGCTTGCGACGCTTCATTCAAACAGGGTTCTCGATTTGATGGATGGGTCAGCGGCNCGCCAGAGGACTCCTACCACCACCCATTTGATCTGCCGGTCTCACAATACGGAACAGACCTGATCCATGCGTGGACGAGTTTCGCCGGAGACAGGCCATTTGCTGANGCGGTGTGCGCGCAGGTGGGACCGGGACTTGATGGCCTCGCGCCGCGCCAGAGCGGTATGCCGGATTTCATCGGGGCGACCAATTATGCCTATCATCTCGATGCGGTGAAGCTGGCGACTCTTCTGCGAGAACACGTGCTGGGCCAGCTCGGCGTGACCTATATCCAGGACCATGTGACAGAGGTGGTCGCNGCGCCGGATGGCGACATTTCGTCGGTCAAGTGNCGCGAAGNGGGNCCGGTTGAGGGGGATCTGTTCGTAGACTGTACCGGACAGGCCTCGCTTCTGCTTGGTCAGCATTACGGCGTCGAATTTGTCGATCAGAGCCGTATTCTTTTCAATGACAGGGCGGTCATTGCTCAGGTGCCTGTAGCGCCGGACTCCCAGATTGCATCACAGACGATTTCGACTGCGCATGAAGCGGGTTGGATCTGGGATATTGGCCTTCCGACCCGCCGCGGCGTGGGCTGTGTTTATGCTTCTGGCTTTATGAGCGCAGACGTCGCTGAGGCGACCCTTCGAGAGTATATCGGACCCCAAGAGGAGGTTCGCACACGCCATATACAGTTCCGCTCCGGGCACAGGAAGACATTCTGGCAGAACAATTGCGTCGCCATTGGCCTGTCTGCCGGCTTTCTCGAGCCGCTTGAAGCCTCTGCGATTGTCATGGTCGAGCTGTCTGCTGAAATGATCGCGGAAAACCTGCCTGTAACCCGTGCCGCCATGAACTTTGAGGCCGACCGGTTCAATGCGACGTTCAGATATCGCTGGTCCCGCATCATCGACTTCCTGAAACTTCACTATGTGCTCAGTCGCCGAACCGATCCCTATTGGCAGGAAAATCGCAAGTCCGAGACTATCCCGGACCGGCTGAAATCTCTGTTGCAGGTCTGGCAGTATCGCCCACCCGCNATGGAGGATTTTGAACACGCNAGNGAAGTCTTTTCCGTCTCCAGCTATTTATTTGTTGCCTACGGTATGGGGATGAGGCCGCAACCGCATCCAACACTGCAACCGCGCCAGCAAGCTGAACTCTGCAAGGAGATGCAGACCATCGCGCGCAAGCAAAGAAGCTTTGCTTCAGGTCTTCCAACCAATCGTGCTTATCTTTCCGCCTTTTCGGACCCTCCGGTCCGTCAGCCTGCCTGAGGTCCTTCATGANGAANCACGTTGCTGTAAATCCGATTGATCACAAGACGCTGCGTGTTTCACNTGCCCGCTCTGAACAGGCCGGCGATGGCATGATGTGCTGCGTGACTTTTCCTGACGAGTTTCGGAATGTGCAGGGGCACTATCCCATCCTGTTTCGGATGAACGCCGAGCGGACAGACTTTCACTGCCTGGCCATGTTCGGCTTTGAAAATGGCGAGAACCTGTTTNTGAAAGAGGGTAGGTGGGATGCGCGTTACATTCCTCTTTTCATGGATATTCAGCCNTTTCTGATTGGGCGTTCGGCCGAAGAGGGCGGCGAGCCCAAAGTGGTCATNGATCTCGACAATGCCCGTGTGAATGAAGGCGAGGGCGAGCGTCTCTTCAACGATAGCGGCATTGCCACCCCCTATCTGGAGACCATCTCCAAAAAACTCGCCTATCTCGATCAAGGTTATCAGAGCACAACCAGCTTCACCGCAGCTCTTCAGAAGTATGACCTTCTCGAGCCGCTGACACTCGACATTGCCCTTCGAGACGGCTCGCAGAACCGGCTGGTCGGCTTTCATACCATTAATGAGGAAAAGCTTGCAGGCCTGGGGTCGGATGCATTGGCTGATCTTCAGGGGCAGGGCTATCTCCAGCCAACCTATATGGTGCTCGCATCGCTGTCGCATCTCGGTGATCTGATCGAGCGCAAAGACACGGTGGAGAGCTATGATCTCTGAAGCCGCAGGGCTTAATGGGGTTGCGCCCCTTGAGGAGGTCTCAGCAGCCAGTTTCGACGAGCTGCGTCCGCTTATTGCGCGCAAAACACCCTTTATTGTCCGTGGCCTCGTAAAAGACTGGCCGCTGGTTCAGGCCGGACTGGAATCTGGAAAAGCAGCGCGCGCATATCTTATGGACAAGGCGCGGGACATGCCTTTCGTCGTCAATATTGGTCCGCCAGGACATGACGGTCGCATGTTTTACCAGACTGATATGTCGATGAATTTCCAGATGGGCAAGGCGCGCTTGCCCGTCGTGTTTGAACGGATCGACTCCATTGAAAACGACGACAATCAGCAGATTGTCTATATGAGTTCGGTTGATATCCAGAAGTTCTTTGATGNTCTTCATGAAGACAACCATCTCGATTTTGGCGAGATCAATCCGCTGGAATCCATCTGGATTGGCACGCGTACGCGGGTCGCGCCGCACAATGATTTCCCGGACAATATCGCCTGTGTGGCGGTGGGGCGTCGTCAATTCACGGTTTTTCCGCCAGACCAGTTNCGCAATCTCTANATCGGGCCGATNGATAATACGCCTGCNGGTCGNGCCATCAGTATGGTGGACATCCACAACCCCGACTTTGATCGCTTCCCAAACTATCGCGAAGCTCTGGCTGCTGCGCAAACGGCGGTGCTCGAGCCGGGTGATGCGATCTTCATCCCGTCCATGTGGTGGCATCAGGTGGACGGNCTGTCGCCGTTCAATGCCATGATCAATTACTGGTGGCGTGAGACACCGGCCTATCTCGGTACCCCGCAGAATGCGTTGAACCACGCGCTGATGACGATCCGGGATTTGCCTGAAGAAGAGCGGCGCCACTGGCGGGATATGTTCGACTATTATGTCTTCCAGGGCGGTGAGGAGGTTACCGCGCATATTCCGGAAAAGGGCCGCGGAATTCTTGGCCCGATGACGCCGGAAAATGCCAGCAAGATACGTAGCTTCCTGATACGCATGCTGAGCAATGAGTAGGGTGTGACGATGCAAAAAAAGATCAGAAAATACGTCATTGCCGGGGGAGGCACAGCGGGCTGGATGGCTGCGGCCATGCTGTCCAAAACCATGGGAANAGAGATCAGCATTACTCTGGTGGAATCCGATGCGCTGGGCACAATTGGCGTTGGTGAGGCGACCATTCCGCCTATCCTCCGCTTCAATCAGCTGCTCGGTATCAATGAAGCCGAGTTCATGCGCGAAACCATGGCGACCTTCAAACTCGGCATTCAGTTCGAGAACTGGAAAACCGGTGACGATGCCTACCTTCACGCCTTCGGAAACCTGGGAAAGAGCCATTGGAGCTGCGGATTTCATAACTTCTGGCTTGCTGGAAAGCAGCGCGGCATGGGGGGTGACTTCGGCGAGTATTGTCTAGAAACGCAGGCCGCCCGCCTGAGCCGGTTCGCACAACTTCCGGATAACGGCCTGCACTACGCTTATCACCTCGATGCCACGCGATATGCGGCCTATCTCCGCANGCTCGCAGAAGAGAACGGTGTNGTTCGTCAGGAAGGCAAGATCAGCGACGTGGTNCTGGACGCGCAAACTGGCAATATCGCNTCATTGAAGCTGGAGACAGGTGATAATGTTGAAGGNGACTTCTTTCTCGATTGTACAGGCTTCCGCGCGCTCCTGATGGGACGGGCTTTGCATGTCGGATATGATGACTGGTCACATTACCTGCCCTGTGACAGCGCCATTGCGGTTCAGACGAAATCGGTTGGTCCGCCAGTACCCTATACGCGCGCCATTGCGCATGATGCGGGCTGGCAGTGGCGCATCCCGCTACAACACCGAACAGGCAACGGCCTGGTTTATTGTGAGCGCCATCTCGACAAAGACATGGCCGTCGAACGTCTCTTATCCAACATAGAAGGTGAGACGCTGACGGATCCGCTCTTCATTCGTTTCCAGACCGGTTCGCGCCGGAAGCAATGGCATAAGAACTGTGTGGCGCTTGGCCTCGCCAGCGGCTTTATGGAGCCACTTGAGTCGACGTCCATTCACCTCATTCAGAAGTCGGTGATGCGGCTCATTCGGCTTCTGCCATCCTCGCATCTGATTGACGCCGATATCCGCGAGTTCAACGATCAGACCCTTGAGGACATGCTCGCCATACGTGATTTCCTCATCCTGCATTACAAGCTGACGGAGCGCCGAGACAGTGACTTCTGGCGCTATTGTGCCGATATGGAAATACCGGACACCCTGCAGCAGAAAATCGATCTCTTCAGGGAGTCAGGCCGGGTCTTTCGAAAGAATGACGAGCTCTTCGCTGAGAATTCGTGGATACAGGTCATGCTGGGGCAGGGGCTGATACCCAAAACCTATCATCCGCTCGCCGACAAGATGACCGATGAAGAACTGACCTATTTTCTTGATCAGATCAAAGCCGACTTTGCGCGACACGCGGCCCGGTTACCTCGCCACGAAGATTTCGTGCGTCAGTATTGCGGCCAGGCCGAAGCGCGGGAAATGGCGTGAACCAGATCGATTTTCTGGTCCTGATCGCGGTTATTGGCTGCCTTCTGGCTGTCGGGCTGTTCGGTCGGCGCAAGTCTGAGACCACACATGGATATTTCCTCGCCGGCCGTGAGCTGAAATGGTGGCAGATCGGCTTTTCNCTGTTTGCGACCAACTTCTCTGCNGCGGCCATTATTGGCCTGACGGGGGCGGCCTATCTCACCGGAATTGCCATCTACAATTATGAGTGGGTCGGCATCATCGCCATGGTGGTATTTGCGCTGGTGCTGGCCAGTGCGCTGCGGCGAAGCCATGTCTTCACCATCTCCCAATACCTCGAAGAACGCTATGGCCAGATCATCAAGATTGCCTATTCAGCCTTCATCATCTTCCTGATCATTTTCATCGATATGGCAGCGGCGCTTTATGCTGGTGGCATGCTCCTGAAAGAGGTGTTTCCCTTCCTGTCGGTCAACGTCATCATCTTCATCATTATGCTGATGGTGGGCGCCTACTCTGTACTGGGCGGAATGTCGGCCATCGCCCGGACAGATGTCATCCAGACCCTCGTCATCGCGGTGGGGGCGGTGCTCGTCTCCTGGTTCACGTTCGAGGCGGTTGGCGGCTGGAACGCTTTTCTGAATCAGGCGCCTGANGGAGCCCTCNCGCTTATCCGTCCTGCAGATGANCGCGCCGTGCCCTGGACGGGGCTTCTCACNGGCGTACCCATTCTCTGCGCGTATTTCTGGCTGACCAATCAGAACATGGTTCAATGGGTGCTGTCCGCCCGTTCTGAAAGCGATGCGCGCCGCGGGTTGATGATGGCGGGTTTTATGAAGATCGCCGTCCTTTTCATCATCGTTCTGCCGGGTGTTGCCGCTGTCAGTCTGTTTCCCGGNCTGTCGCAACCAGACCGCATCTATCCCACTTTGCTGTTTGAGCTTTTGCCAGCGGGCATTCTTGGGCTCGTCCTGGCTGGATTCGTTGCGGCGATCATGGCGAGCGTGGACTCAACGCTGCATGCGGCGTCCACCATCATCACAATGGATTTTATCAATCGTGGCGGCCGGGAGCTGACCTCCCGACAGCTTGTCTGGGCCGGGCGGATGATCACTATGATCATCATCTGCATTAGTGCNGTCTGGGCACCTGCCATTGGTAATTTTGGCACCCTTTTCGAATATGTTCAGGGGCTTTTATCTTATGCTGTCGCGCCGTTTGTCATTGTCTATCTGGGCGGCTGGTTCTGGGACAAAGCGAACGCAACGGGCGCNAAATTAGCACTGNTCTTCGGNATTGCCACAGCCGTCAGTCTGGGCCTGTTTCAGCAGTTTGCNCTCATTGATCTTCACTATCTTCATGTGCCCNTGCCTGTNGCGACGGTTAGCCTNGTCGGCCTTGTCCTGGGCTCTGTCATGTTCCGGAAGCGGGNGCTANCNGTGCCGGATGACAGACTTCTTGTACGAAACTTTGGCGGTCTCACTTTGGCCGACCTGGGCATGGCCTCAGCCTTGACGCTGCTCGTCATCGCCCAGGTCGTGATCTTCTGGTAGNCGGGACGNGGAGATCCCAGACGGTTAGCCTGGNACCTGTGTAGACAGGGTCAGGCTGAGGTTCTGGCGAGAACCGATCTGNGTGTTNAGCACGTCNAAGGTCAGGTCCAGGCTGGAGACGGGTTCAGCGCCCGTTCGAACCTGAACAGTGAACCGGTCGTTCCGTTCGACACGAACAACATCGCTGGCATTCTGGAAGGTTTCTTCGCTTGTATTGCGCAGNGTGAAATTCAGTGGGCAGTCATTGACGATATCCACCGGCAGTACGGTTGTCNTGGCNGGGTAGGGTTTGGCCTCAAGTGTCAGGCAGGCGCGCACGACTTTTTCGACGTTTTCAGCTTTTCCCATCAGATCGTCATAAGACCAGGCGACGGTATGACCNTCAAACAGAGCCTGTTTCATCGCCTCCGGAGACCGGTTTTCAGCAAGGATCAGGCTCATAGGGCGGTGGCCGCCATGACCGGCATCATGGGTCCAGTCGACCAGTCCGTGAATATCTGATGTGCCGAGCACCGTCAGATTGTGCTCAAAGGCCAGTTCGAGAGCTTCTTCGGAATGTCCGTCCAGCGTGCCGTTCACCACTTCAATTCCGTGGATCAGGCCTTTGNNGATCAGCTCCAGCTGCTCATCGGAGAGCCGGGCGATACCGTCTGGCATATGCGGGATCCAGTTTGGGTGATTGACGAAGACAAACCCGCCTTGTTCGTTCGCAGCTGTCAGCGCATCCTCAACCTTTTCTGTCAGGAGCGGATTCGCATCATCAAGAAAGACGGCGTTGATGTGACCGTAAGGCTGGCCCCGTGTCACCTCAGCGCCATTGATGACAAACANCCCCTGACCGCCGGATCTGACCAGAGATTCAATTGCCACTTNATAAGACCGGTTCCGGTCTGGATGCGGGATGTCTGCCTGTTTGGGCTGACCTTCCAGATGCTCCGTTACGGCCATTAATTCGAGTCCGTCTCGCTGAGCTTCTTCAACCCGAATGCTTGGCCAGACTTCACCGTCCGAAAACACACTATGTGTGTGGAGGTCGGCGGCAAGGATCACGCCTCCGTCCAGCGTTTGAGGAAACTCGACGGCGCGGTCATCATGCGCNCTTGCGGGGGCNGAGATTGCGACGGTTGTGATCGCAATCAGGGGCAGGCTTTTCAGATACATGGGTCGTCCTCCAGTGGGGGTGAGCACTCGGTTACATGTCGGTGAGTTTGAGCTCGGCATCTGTGCCGACCCTGGACTCCGGATCGGACGGCGTCTCGACGCGTCGATAGGTGGATGTCCAGTCCCGTTCATCTGCCGTGAAGCGGATGTAGCCGCGGATTTCTCCGTTCATGTATCGAAGGTGCGGATTGGCATCACGGGCCTGATCGAGGCGCCCATACCAGGAACAGATGGAAGAAATTGAGGTTGCGGCAAAGTTATGCGCGACGAGATCGGATTTCGGATTATCCGGATCGGAATGCACAGTCATCGCGCTGCCGCAATGCCAGTCACCGCTCAGAATGATCGGGTTGGAGACATCCTGAGCCATGGCATCAATCAAGCGCTGGCGCTGGACCGGATATCCGTCCCACTGGTCCATATTGCGGGCGATACCCTCAGGGGTGTCGGTATAATTGTACGGGGCAAACCAGGTCTGCTGAGCCATCACATTGTACTTTGCGTCGCTGGAGCTGAGCTGATGAAGCAGCCAGTCTTCCTGCACCTGACCGGTCATGGTGCGTGCGGGGTTTTGCGCCTCCTCGCAGGCTGAAACGACATTAATGCCATCGCCGCAGGGCTGATCGGATCGGTATTGTCGGGTATCGAGCAGGTTCACCTGCGCCGGACCGAAACGATAGGCGCCATACATCTGGAGCTCACCGCCTAGGCCAGTCAGGCTNGGNGGNAGATCAATNGGCATGTGCTCGTAATAGGCCTGGAGCGCGGCCTGGCGGCGCAGCGCAAACTCGACCCCGGTCTGTTTTTCAGGGTCCTGCGGGGTCATGCCCGCCCAGTTATTGTCGATCTCATGATCGTCCATCGCCACAATCCATGGCGCAGTAGCGTGAGCGGCCTGAAGGTGGGGGTCCGTCTTGTAGAGGGCGTATCTGTTTCGATAATCATTCAGCGTCACAATCTCGGCGCTGTTGTGACGACGCACAATCTCAAACTCAACGGGATGACCCATGACCTCCCGGCGAACCGGGCCCAGAGAGGCAGCTGCCCCACCTTCATAAATATAGTCGCCGACATGGATGACGACATCCGGACTCCATTCCGCCAGATCCCGATAAGCGGCATAGTGGCCAGTCTCCCAGGCCTGACAGTTGGCGAGCGCAAGCTTTGCAGATGGCGCATTCCTGTCTGTGGTTCTTGTGCGGCCCACCGGGCTTTCATCCTGACCGTAATAGAATTGGTAAAAGTACTCCCGACCGGGTTCGAGTCCTTCAAGTTTCAGGTGAACAGAGTGCGCTTTGGTATGCGCTGTACGGACCACGCCTGAGCGCACCTCCTGCTTCATAGCGTCGTCCTGGCACACCCGGTAACGTACACTGCAGATACCATCTGGCATGCCGCCACCGCGAAGGGGCTCAGGCGCCAGACGTGTCCACAGAATGACACTCGTATCACGCGGGCTTCCTGAGGCGACGCCAAGCGTGAAATGGTATTTGTCTGATTGAGTCTGTGCCATGGCCGGCAGCCACAGTGCGGCGCTCGAGCTGGCAAGGAAAAGGCGTCTGCTGAACATTGATCTCGCTCCAGGGAAAAAAGGGGTCTGGTTGCCGATGCGCTGAGGGGGAGCCACACATCGGCAACCAGAGGTGCCAGTATGAGTAAGGCCAGCGACACGCTTGTGACGCTGGCCTTCATTTCTGCCTTAGAAATTGTACTCGTACTGGATCCAGAAGGACCGTGGTTTACCGTTCCAGCCATACTGGCGGTAATAAGCACTGTCATTTGGTCCGATTTCGCCACGGACCGCAGCGCGATCACGGGCATAGCTCGACCCGCCTGAGGCCCGTTCAAAATAATCTTCGTCGAGCAGGTTCACGCCCCGGATGAGGAAACGGTGCTGCTTGTCGTCGCCGAGGAAGTACTGGATCGAACCATTGAGGACGAAGTAATCCCCAAAGTTCAGATCTTCAACGACGCGATTGCCGTCAGCATCCACGAGGCGGGCCAGGCTTGTGCCAGCATATGCCCATTCAGGCCCCTGCCAGCGAGGGTTCAGAGAGAAGATCCAGCGATCACTTGGAGTGTAGGTGATCAGGCCTGACAGGGTCCATTCAGGACGTTCGGAAGACTGGCGCAGATCGGCTGAACCGGCGCGACCTGGCACAACAAACCCGAGATCGGTTGATGTCCCGTCAAGGCGGGCCATGACACCCTGAACAGGGTTCGGCTCGAGAGACTCCATGTCGGTGAAGGAGAAGTCTGCCTGGATCTGATCAAAGTCGAACGCGATGTCGATCGTGTAACCCTGAATGTCCTGAGTTGCGAGACGATTGATGGCGACAGATTGCGATTCCTCCAGACGGAGATTGGCTGCCGTTTTACAGAATGCATCTGGCGGCACGATATTCTGGCGGTTCGCTTCAATGGTCTGCGTGTCATTCTCCAGGCCCTGGAAGAGCGGGTTGCCGATATCGTTTGCATATTCGAAACAGACCGCGCCCACAGCGGCAGATGAGAACAGGTTCTCAATCTTGGTGTCGAAATATCCAAGCTCGATATTGTAGGTGCCGCCAAACATCTCGCCATCGATACCGACACCGACGTTATAGGCTTCGACTTCCTGAGGATCGAGACCCGGGTTTACATTGGCATTGGCGCCAAATGCACCGATCTCATCAATCTTCGGCAGGCTGTAGGATGTGCCACCTGAGCCGCGAGCATAGAGGCCATATCCAAAGTTCTGGCGCACACCGACCTTCCAGATCGACTGGTCTGCGAAGTTGTCATTGAAGTCATGACGCGCCGCGAAAGAACCGCTGAAGCCGTCCAGTATCGGGGCCGAGACACGAAGGTCGCCATAGATGCCGGTGCTCGAAAGCGAGATGTCCTTTACGCCGAAGGCTTCATCAGAATTGTCTTTATAACTGGTGTTCTGAACGCCTGCCACGACTTCCAGATTGTCGTTAAAAGTGTAGGTCGCGCGGGCATTCAGACCGTAGTCTACATAACCGGACTCGCGCTGGTCGGTCGTGCCGAAACCCTTGGTCGGACCGCCGTCCCCAAAACCTGCCGTAGACTGGATCACATAACCAATCGGCGCGCCAATCGGAAATGGGTTTTCCAGAGTGCCGTAAGGTTGGCCGAAATATGGGCTGTTTGGATCATTATTGATGTAGAACGCACGGTCTGTGTCAGGATTGGCGTCATCATAGGCGCCGCCGGCTGAGCCATATGGGTTTGTCACACACCCTGCTGGAAGTCCGTCAATTCCAGCTGCAAAGCTTTCAAACTGAGCGGCAGTTGAAAACCCAGTAATACCCTGTGCTGCAGCAATCGCGCGGATGTCGTCTGGGAGATCGGCGAGCCGCGGAATCTGACAGATGCGTGCATCGATCTCGTTATTCTTGAGCTGTGGATCCTGATAGTGCGCTTCGAGATCGATCTTCAGCTTGTCGGAAAATCTGTGCTCGAAAGATGCATTGTAGATTGGAAACTCCGTAAAGTTCGGCTGGAAAACCGTGCTCTGCGGGAAGGAGTCCCGAAAGTCGATCGTTGTATAAGCCGCACCCAGACGCAGCGCTGTATCAGGCGTCATCTGCCAGAGATATTTCGCGCCGAGGCTGTTGAAAGAGTAGGGGAATTCATGACGGCCGCCTAATGCGAGAACGTTGTCGCCAAACGCGCTCTCGTCAAAAATTTCNTGCGCGTCTGTCTCGTAAGACCGGCCGTAAACAAGAAGCGAATGCTTACCCTGATCGTCTAGCGGGAAGGATACGTTGCCGTAAATCTCACGCGTTTTGAAAGAGCCGGTATAGACACCGAACTGACCTTTGAACGTGCCGTCAGGCTCTTTGGTGTTTACACTGACAACGCCAAGGCCACCGTTTGAGCCAAAATACAGGCTGTTGCCACCGCGATAGACTTCCACACTGCTGATCATGCGCGGNTCAATCGCTGTCGCTGGCCAAAGGTCTTCGAGAGGCGATGAACGGTCGAAGTACGGCACGCCGTCGACAAGAAGAAGCGTGTCACGATCGGTGCCGCCATCAATGCGGATGGTGAATTCGCCTTCATCCGGCGAGTAGCCAATGTTTGCACCGCGGATCAGGCCTGACGCCAATTCTCCGAAGTTGGTAAAGCCACCGGTTTCGATTTCGTCGTCACTGATCAACTGAACCTGGGTGCCGTATTCGGCAAAATCGATCGCCAGGTCTGAAATCGAGCTATCTACGCGCTGTCCTTCNACGCGGATTGTTTCCAGCTTTCNCTCGTCAGCTGTGCGCTCAGTGTCGTCAGACTGAGCAAGGGCCGGAAGGGCGACTGACGCCATCAACATTCCGATCCCCCAGGATAATGTTCTTCTGCACCCGTTGGTCATTAGCGTATCTCCAATTGTCCCGATTTGCCCGCCGAACGGGCTGCCCAAAAACCACACGACCGGTGTGGCCCTCGAAGGCGGTGCTAATGGCGGATTGCAACAGTATGGTGAAGATTNCACAACAAGTTAATGAACTTANTNCAGNNNTATTGATTTTTAAAATGAGAAATGCTCAGTCCCGGCAAACGTCAGGCCTGGAGTGGAAAATGGGTAAAGATTCGCGGCATTGTTCTGCCGCTCTCCTGCAAGAACTTGAAACCGTTTCGGGTTTTCTGATTGATTGGGATGGCTGCTGCGCGCTTGACAATCGTTTGCTTGGGGGTGCGGCCCGCTTTCTGAANCAGAATCGTCGCCGCAGTGTCATTGTGTCGAACAACTCGACGGAGACGCCCTCAGAATTCCGCGATATTCTTCTTCAAAACGGAGTGGATATGCCGGAAGAGCAGATTGTGCTGGCTGGAAAGCTGGCGATCGACCGTGCTCTGGAGCTGGCACCGGACGGGGTNTCGATTCTGGGATCTCATGCCATGCGGGTCCATGCCGAGACATCCGGTCTTCAGCTTGTCGACGAGGGCGCTGATATCGTNGTTCTGTTGCGCGATACCAGNTTTTCATACGAACGACTTGAGCGNGCCTGCAACGACATTGCCANAGGTGCGCGACTGATCGTNGCCAATCCCGATATGACGCATCCTGGCGAAAATGGACGTATCAAGCCGGAAACCGGGGCGCTTCTGGCAGCATTGCTGGCATGTGTCGGAGGGGANGATGCCGCTTTTGAGATGATTGGGAAACCGAGTGCAGACATTTTTCAGCGCGGTCTTGATATTCTCTCTGAGTGTGCCTCGCAGGCAATCATGATTGGCGACAATCCGGTAACAGATATTGCAGGGGCTGAAGCGATCGGTATGCGCGGTCTGCTCGTGAAGGGAGATCCTGACCGGTTTCTCGATCGGCTGTGCGATNAGCTAGAAGCGCTTGATTGACAGCACATCAAAGGTTTTGCGGAGCGTGTCAGCAGATCGATCATAATCTCGCATGGCCAGCGCGGCGATGAGTGCGTCGATGACGCAGAGCTGNGCGATCCGGCTGGTCATGGCCTCGGTGCGGAACTTTGTCTCACGAGACATGGTGAAGAGTTTGAGGTCAGCAAAAGCCTGTATGGGTGAGCTGGCAAAATTGGTCACCACAATCACCTTCGCCCCAGCTTCTTTTGCAAGGCGGGTCGCTGCAAGCGTTTCGTGTGTCGCGCCTGAGTGAGAGATGGTCAGAACTACGACGTCGGGGCCTGTTCGCGAGGCGCTGATCGCCTGAATATGGCTGTCGACAACCACTTTTGCGTCAAGGCCGATCCGAAGCATGCGGTATTGGGCATCTTCGGCAATCGGCGCAGAGGAGCCGATTCCATAAATCTCAATCCGTTTGGCGTCCCGGATCATGTCTACGGCAGCGGAGATGGCATTCGGGTCGAGCACGGACAGCGTATCGCGCAGGGCCTGCTCTCCGGCATGAAACATCTTCCGGCAGATTGTGCGGGTGTCGTCATCGGGTTGCAGATCTTCATGAATGAACTGCACCGGCTGAACAACTTCCTGAGCCAGGCTCAGTTTGAGCTGTTGAAAGCCTTTCAGTCCCAACTGGCGGCAGAAATTAATAATGCTTCCTTCGCTGACATTGGTGGCTTCAGCGAGCTGTGTGATTGAAAGTCCCGCTACCTCCATCGGGTTTTCGATTACATAGTCGGCCAGGGCGCGCGTCCGGGGGCCGAGGGACTCGTATCGGACGCGGATCCGATTGACGACATTTGATACAACAGCGGACTGCATGTCTGTGCCTCCCAGAGATCTTTCACGGCTTTGGCGTTTATGAGTGATTTGCCAAAGTCCTGCCAGTGCAAACTGAGAAAAGCTTATTTCTCTCACTAGGAATGAGGAAAGCTCAGTAAATTGTCGTAAAACTGATGCAGCGACGTAATCTCGTTGTCACAGTCTCCGGCTAACAAATGTCTTTCAAACTCACGTCTGGGACCGTGGCGATTAAAGCGCAACCGCTCACCTCCGGCCGGGACTATTCAAACAGGAGACATGAATGCTCAAGCCGCTGTTCGTCTGTCTTGTTTGTCTCCTCGCGCTTCCCGTGGCGAAAGCGCAGGATGGGACCTCAGAACGCCCGCTTCGTGTTCTTCTTATTCCGGCCGATGGTGGCACGAGTGACGGAACTCTCGCAGATTTCAAACCTCTGTTTGAGGGTCTGACGCGGATGACCGGTCTCCACTTTGATGTGAAGGCCGGGCAAAGCTATGCCGCCGTGGTCGAAGGTATGTGCTCGGGTGTGGCAGAAGTGGCCTGGTTTGGGCCGGTAGCCTTTAAAGAGGCATATGAACGCGATTGTGCAGAATTGCTGGCGGTCGAGGTCACCGATGGCAGCGCAACATATTACTCCGCTATTTTTACCGCGGCAGATGCCAATATTGAAACGGTTTCGGACATGCACGGAAAGTCGCTGGCTCTGGGATCGGTGCATTCTGCCAGCAGTTTTGCTTATCCACTTGCACTGCTGAAGGAAGGGGGCGTCGAACCGCTGAACGATCTTTCAAAAATCCTCATCACGGGCAGTCATTCAAACAGTCTCATGGCGCTGGAAAACGGCTTGGTTGATGCGGCCGGTGCTTCCTTTGTTTCATTTGAGCGTGCGGTAAATACGGGATCGATCACACCCGGGCGGGTGCGAATTCTTGAGAAGTCTCAGCCCATTCCCAATCCGCCGCTGGCGGTTTCGCCGACCGTCAGTGAAACGGTTCGCCGCCAGCTGAAACAGGCCTTGTCCAGCATTCATGAGGCTGAAGGGGTGGATCCGAAAATGATCCGCGGATATGGCGGCAAAATTGTCGACCGCTATGACACAACTCTGACAGCCGACACAGTGCTTCAGGCCTTGTCCAGCATCGGCATGATTGATGCGGCTTATAAGAGCGCAGTGCTCAAGCGCGACAGCGAGACACGATGACGGTCTCCGGTCATCATGCCTTCAGTGAAGAGAC
>PABS01000040.1 GCA_002699325.1 Ponticaulis sp.
CCGGCTCAATGGCTCAGATCAGTCCAGCCAGCGGCGAACTCGGATCGGCATATTTTTTCTTCCCCATCCGGCCCGCCAGATACGCCTGACGTCCAGCGATCACAGCGTGTTTCATCGCCGATGCCATTCGAATGGGATCTTTGGCTTCGGCGATCGCCGTATTCATGAGCACGCCGTCACAGCCGAGCTCCATGGCCACAGCAGCATCCGACGCTGTACCCACCCCCGCATCGACGATCACAGGGACACGTGACTGCTCGACAATCAGACGAATGTTGACCGGGTTCATAATGCCGAGACCGGAACCAATCAGAGATCCAAGCGGCATGATCGCGCAGCAACCGATCTCTTCGAGCTTGCGCGCATAAACCGGGTCATCGGAGCAATAGACCATCACCTCGAAGCCGTCCTTGATCAGGAGTTCCGCTGCACGAAGGGTCTCACTCATATCGGGATAGAGCGTCTTCTGGTCTGAGAGCACTTCCAGCTTCACCAGGTTCCAGCCGCCAGCTTCACGCGCCAGCCTGAGCGTTCGGATCGCATCATCTGCCGTGAAGCAGCCTGCCGTGTTGGGGAGGAAAGTGTAGGTTTCCGGAGACACATGATCGGTCAGCCGTGGTTGACTTTTGTCCGTCAGGTTCACGCGGCGCACCGCAACCGTCACCATGTCCACGGCAGCAGCTTCTGCGGCGCGCGCGTTTTCTTCATAGGATGCGTATTTGCCAGTCCCGATAATCAGCCTTGAGCTGAACTCTCGCCCTGCCACAATGAGCTTGTCATCATTTGATAGTGTGTCCAGCGCCATTATCCGCCTCCAACGAACTCTACAATTTCAATCCGGTCATCGGGCTTTAACTCTGTGGAGCCATGCCGTGACTTCGGTACGATCTCAAGATTGCGTTCCACTGCGACGCTTTTGGGGTTCAGTTCAAGCATCTCGATCAATCCGGTAATCGTCATTCCGTCATTGACCTCTTCATCCGCCCCGTTCAGTCTGATTTTCAAAGCCGTCATCCGTGGTTACACTCTGTCTGGCTTCTTAGGATAAGTGTGCTAAGCGTCCAGTCCAACATGACAAGACTCATTTCCTGCATAAATGGCCCGACTCTGAACCTTCTCGGTGATCGTGAGCCTGAAATCTACGGTCGGTTGTCGCTTGATGATATCGGCAAACTTCTCAATGAGGAGGCTGTGGGCATGGGATTTGACGTCGCCATGCATCAAAGTAACAGCGAAGGCGTTATTGTGGACATGATCCATGATGCGCGAAAAAACGCTGCGGGCGTCATTCTGAATGCGGCCGCCTACACGCACACATCCGTTGCGATTCATGATGCGCTTCGCACCTTGTCTATTCCTGTCATTGAGGTGCACTTATCTAATCCGTATGCCCGGGAGTCATTCCGGACTAAAAATTTCGTGAGCCCGGTGGTGACTGGATCGATTGCAGGTCTTGGTCCAACCGGCTATGTGCTGGCGCTTAAAGCCCTGGGCACAATGATTCCATCGAGCTGAAAGGCGAGACATAATGGGAAATGAGAAGAACGCGGTTGATCCTGCTCTGGTTCGTGAGCTTGCCGCTATCCTTAGAGAAGCCGACCTCGGCGAGATTGAAGTTGAACATGGCGAACTGAAGATTCGTGTCAGCAAGCCGTTGGCTCCAGTTGCGCCCCCTGTAAATTATGCAGTTCAACATGCCCCTGCACCGCCTCCTCAAGCGGCACCACAAGCTGCACCTGCCGCTCCGGCTGAGGGTGGCTCTTCTTCTGTCGGCGCAGATGAAGAGATTATCCCCTCGCCAATGATCGGCACGTTCTACCGCTCACCATCTCCAGATTCTGGTCCGTTCGTTGAAACTGGATCAGAAATTTCAGCGTCTTCTGTGGTCTGTATTATCGAAGCCATGAAAGTCATGAATGAGATCAAGGCTGACATCTCTGGCAAGATCGTCGAAATTCTTGTTCAGGATGCCGAAGCCGTCGAATACGGCCAGCCCTTGTTCAAAGTGAAGCGCGGCTAGGACCCTTCATGTTTGATAAGGTACTGATTGCGAACCGCGGCGAGATCGCCCTCCGAATTCACCGGGCTTGTAAGGAAATGGGCCTTGCGACGGTTGCCGTGCACTCCACGGCTGACCGCGATGCCATGCATGTCCGGCTGGCTGATGAGTCGGTATGCATCGGCCCGCCATCCGCCACCGATAGCTATCTCAAGTCAGCTGCCATCATGGCGGCGGTTGAGGTCACCGGGGCACAAGCGATCCACCCTGGCTATGGATTCCTGTCCGAAAATGCGCGGTTCGTGGAAATCGTCGAAGCTCACGGCATCACGTTTATCGGACCAAACGCCTCACATATACGCCTGATGGGCGACAAGATTGCTGCTAAGGCAGCTGTCCGAGACGTCGGTATTCCGGTTGTGCCCGGTTCAGATGGCGGTGTCGCAAGTGCTGAGGATGCCATCCGAATCGGCAATGAAATCGGCTATCCGGTTCTGGTTAAAGCATCATCCGGCGGTGGCGGACGCGGCATGAAGGTCGCCAAGAACGCTGACGAGATGGCCAAGGCTTACAATACGGCGCGGTCCGAGGCGAAAGCTGCCTTTGGCGACGATGCCGTTTACATAGAAAAATATCTCGAAAAGCCGCGCCACATTGAGATTCAGGTCATTGCCGACAGTCATGGGAATGTTGTGCATCTTGGCGAACGTGACTGCTCCTTGCAAAGACGTCACCAGAAGGTTTTCGAAGAAGCACCTTCCCCGGCCATCACCCCTGAACAGCGTGAACAGATCGGCACAACTGTCGTCAACGCTATCAAGAAACTCGGTTATCTCGGCGTCGGAACGATCGAATTCCTCTATGAGAATGGCGAGTTCTATTTCATCGAGATGAACACCCGTCTGCAGGTCGAACACCCGGTGACAGAAATGATCACCCGCATTGATCTGGTGAAAGAGCAGATTCGCATCGCACAGGGCGAGAAGCTGAGCTTCACCCAGGAGGATGTGCCCTTCATTGGGCATGCGATCGAATGCCGTATCAACGCTGAACACCCTCAGACGTTTGCGCCATCACCCGGATTGATCAAAGAGTTTCATGCGCCAGGCGGGCTCGGCGTCCGCCTCGATTCTGCAGCCTATGCGGGATATAAGATCCCGCCTTACTATGACAGCCTGATCGGCAAGCTGATCGTTCACGGCGTGACGCGCGAGGAATGCCTTCTCAGGCTGAAACGGGCGCTCGGCGAGATGGTCATCTCCGGAGTTGAAACCACGCTTCCGCTTCACCAGCGGCTGGTGAATGATGCAGACGTAAATGCCGGCGATTATAATATTCACTGGCTTGAGAGATTCCTTTCCAACACGGAAGCATGAGCGCTTACCTAACGGCTGACGACCTCCTCGCTTATTATGTAAATGGGGTCTTCCCGATGGCTGAACATCGGGATGACCCGGATCTATTCATCGTTGATCCTGAAGAACGTGGTGTGCTGCCACTGGATCGGTTCCACGTCCCGAGAAAACTCCGAAAAGTGGTTCGATCAGATCAGTTTATGATCCGAACGGACAGCGCCTTTTCACGTGTGATCGAAGGCTGCGCCGCCGTCACCCATGACAGGCCCTCGACCTGGATCAATTCCACTATTCTGAACCTCTATAGCCAGCTTAATCGACGCGGATATGCTCACTCGGTCGAATGCTGGCGGGATAACAAACTTGTCGGAGGTTTGTATGGCGTCTCGATCGGTGGGGTGTTTTTCGGCGAAAGCATGTTCTCGCGTGTCAGCGATGCTTCAAAGGTTGCCTTGGTGCACCTTGTCGACCGTCTGAGACTTGGTGGATACCGTTTGCTCGACACCCAGTTCACCAATCCGCACCTTGAGCAGTTCGGGATTGAGGCGATACCGCGCCATGAATTTCAGCGGCGTCTGGACGACGCCCTGAATATTCAAGCGAATTTCAATGCTTACAGATCGCTCTCGCCCGACGCGCTAACAGGCGCTTCAGTCATGCAGCGGATGACCCAGACATCGTAAATCGGGTGCTCAAGCGCATTCAGTCCAGGCGAGGATGCGAACATCCATCCATTGAACACCCGGTTTTCCATATCAATCTCGTCGGGCAGTTCAGAAACATTCTCCATGGCGAAACCAAAGTCTTCGACTTCAACATACGCAACAGATTCTGGAGGTTCGGTGGGTGGCGTCTCATGGCAGGCCTTCACCGTGATCCGCAGACCGCCAAACAAGATATCGGAATCAACGGCGACTTCGAGGTCAGTTGAACGCCCGGAAATCTTATCAAGTCCTCTCAGGAGAACCGCAGGCTGTTGCTGATATTCGAGTGTTTGTAACTCGCCCTCATCCTCTGCATCAGCCGCTTCGGCCTCTTCAGAACCGAAGCCATCTTCCAACTCTTCGTCTCCGTCCGGATCGCCTTCCGTTGGCACGCCATAGTCTGGCGCAGGAAAACCTGACCCGTCTTCTTCCAGCTCTGGATAGCCCATGGCTTCCGGATCAAAATCCGGTGCGAAGATCGGCGCCAGCGAAGACCGTCTTCCCTGAGGATTATCGGCTTCGTCCTGAACTGCGTCTTCATCCTCAAACTGGTCATCGGGGATTACAGTATCTGGCGGCTGGGACTCTGGAGCGGCCTGACTGCGTGGGTCGACCTCAGACTGAGTCGGCCTCTGCTCAAACAAATCTGCCAGCGGGTCTTCTTCCGGCGCGGTTTGCGCAATTGCAAACGAGCAGACAAGCGCTGAAGACACGCCAGCTGAAATCAGAAAACCGAAACGGGAAAGCTTCACTCGCCAGAACCTTCATCATTGTCAGACCCCTGATTGCTCATGGCATTCGCGAAGAGCGTCACGATGTCGACATTGCCGCGCGTGTAGATAATCTCTCCAGACCCATCCTGCGGCAGCGTATCCATGCTGCCACCCATCTCAACCGCAACGAAAGACCCGCCAAGAAGACCGTCAGAAATGATCTTGGCATCGCTGTCTTCGGGAAGCTCAATATCATCGCTTAGAGCAAGGCGTGTCACCGCCATCGCTTTTTCTGGATCATATTCCATCGACACCACTCGGCCGACTTTCACGCCGGACATTCTGACATCGCTGCCCGGCTCAATTCCAACCGCATTGTTGAACCGTGCCGTCAGCTGATAGCTGTCGCCACCACCTGATGATCCTGTTGAAGACAGAGCGAAAACCAGAAATGCGCCCGCGACAATGATCACGACAGCGCCGAGAATAGTTTCAAAGACCGAGTTACGCATCCGGACTCCAGGCTTCGTAGTCGCTGTCCGCTTCCTGTCTCTTTCCGCCGCGCGTCAGGCTGCCCTGAGGACGATAAGCGTAAAGCGTTCCGGTAAGGTTCGGCACGTGATCGGTTTCAAAGGGTTTGCGAACAAGCGGGGTTTCTGTTGGTGGCTCGTCATAAGTGTAGTGCAGCCAGCCGTGCCAGTCGGCTGGCACCTTGGACGGTTCCGCCAGACCTTTATAAAGCACATAGCGACGATAACGGCCTTCATAACTCGGCTTCCGGTCCTGAAAGTACCGGTTGCCGTAGTCGTCTTCGCCGACGAAATCGGAGCGTCGTTTGACGTCAAACAACGTATTCACGGTCCAGCCGCTCCACCAGGTGAAAATCTTATCTAGCACGCGAGTCGGTATCCCTGTTCAATATGGCGGGAATATGGTTCAGCGAAGGCCATAGGTCCAGACCTTCTCTGCCGCAGATTCCGGCCTTTCTGCCGCATGCAGCGAAGATTTCCAAAAAACTTCTCACTCACGCACTTGGCAGATCGATAGAACCTCTGATAACGAGGCTCTTCTTGTGCGGAGAGGTGGCCGAGTGGTCGAAGGCGCTCCCCTGCTAAGGGAGTATACCTTAACAGGTATCGAGGGTTCGAATCCCTTCCTCTCCGCCACTTGCTCTGAGACAGAGTAAAGCTCCGAGTGCTGTTGCGCCCATCCCGAAGCGTCCATGGTCAATAGGCGAGCCATAGTCTCGTCCAAGCGGCCGACACTCGTTTAGTTCAGCCGATATTTGGTATGTGGGCACCGTTCCCCTGCAGCATATCCGCGCGCAGGGGTCAAAACTGCGATGAAGCTTCCGGTGCTATGCGCCCATACGCAGTGCGCCGTCCAAGCGAATAACCTCACCGTTCAATAGTGGATTGTCGACGATGGATTGGGCCAGAAGTGCGAACTCTTCCGGTCTGCCGAGACGGCTCGGGAATGGCACCTGTTTACCGAGCGTCTCCTGAACCTCAGGCGGCAGACCTTCCATCATCGGTGTCCAGAACACGCCGGGTGCAATGGTAACAACCCGAATGCCGTACCGCGCAAACTCGCGCGCCAGCGGTAAACACATCCCGATCACGCCGGCCTTGGACGCGGCATAGGCGGCTTGCCCGATCTGTCCTTCATAGGCTGCGATCGAAGCTGTGTTGATAATAACCCCACGCGCACCTTCTGTATCGGCATCAGCAGCCTGTAGCTTCGCCGCAAACTTCGAGACCGTATTGAACGTGCCGATGAGATTGATCTCAACCACTTTTGAGAATTTCGAGAGCTTTACTGGCTGGCCTTCGCGGTCCACGGCCTTGGCAGGCGGCGCTATGCCCGCGCAATTCACCAGAATACGTGCCACGCCGTGCGCCGATTGAGCGGCCTCAACCGCCTCTGAAACGCTTTCATCGCTGGTTACATCAACCGCAAAGAACTTGCCGCCTATCTCGGAGGCCAGGGCCTGACCACGCTCAGTGTTCACGTCAAATATCGCGACTTTCGCGCCTTTGTCAGCAAAGTGCCTGGCCGTGGCTTCACCGAGGCCAGAAGCACCACCAGTCACAATGACGGCCGCGTTTTGCAGATCCAACTTTTCTCTCCCTTATTCCTGGCGCGTACCTCACGAGACGTTGCAGCCTGAAGGCCCGTCCGCCAGTACGTCTTCTGTTGGCATCGAACTCATCATGCTCTGGATCTTCTTCTCGTGTCACGGGTCAGAAATGCAAAATCTGGCCCTGACGGTCTGCCCCGATCATCTTTTGCTTCTTTGTCAGGAGATTTTCTGCTCGAAAAAGGGCAATGTGAATCTATAGGCGACCACTCCGAGTATCATGGAAGCGACAAACACCCAGCTCTGCAAACCGCCGATCAGAATAGAGGACAGAGCCGGACCTGGACACAAACCGACGAGCCCCCAGCCCACGCCGAACAGGACAGCCCCCAGAGCCAGCGGCGCATCAATCCTGGTGCTTGTGGGCACTTGAAATCGATCTTCAAAGATCGGCTTTCTGCGCCTCCAGACCAGACGATAGCCAATAAACGTGACAACCACCGCGCCGCCCATCACGAAGGCGAGCGACGGATCCCAATTTCCAAAGACGTCCAGAAAAGCGAGCACTTTCTCCGGGTTCACCATCTGAGAAATGGTGAGCCCCAGTCCGAAAATCAGGCCAGTAACGAGGCCTGCAATTGATTTTCCCATATCAGCCTCCAAACACGTGACGCATTACCGCCACCGTCGCGACGCCCGCCCCCATAAACAGAGCGACTGACACCAGTGAGCGGATGGACAAACGGGACAGTCCACAAACGCCGTGGCCGCTNGTNCAGCCCGAGCCAAGGCGTGTTCCAAATCCAACCANTAGCCCCCCGGCAACAATCAAGGGCCAGTTACTGGTCATCTGAAAGTCTGGCCGTTNNCCGCTGAAAAGGAGGTAGATNAGTGGCGCCGCGATCAGACCGATCACGAACATGATCCGCCAGCCTCTGTCTCCGGCCTCCCCGAACGNAGCGCCAGACAGGACGCCGCTGATGCCTGCGATGCGCCCGTTNAGCGCCATAAGCAGCACAGCTGAAAGACCGATCAGCGCACCACCAATGGAAGCGCTGAGAGGTGTAAAGTTTTCCATTTGCAAATCTCCCAAAAGGATCCGCGACACAATGTCAATTGACGTTTTTGTATATCGTATTGTATAAATGCGCAACAAAGGAGTTCAGATGACCGACGTGGAAGCCAGAATACCTCAATCACGGACAGGTCCGGAGATCGATCAACTTGCCCCTGACTTTGAGGCACGTACGACGCGAGGCATGGTCAGACTCAGCGATTATCGCGGAAAGTGGCTGATTTTCTTTTCTCATCCAGCGGATTTCACGCCGGTCTGCACAACCGAGTTCATGTCTTTTGAGCGGCATTCAAATGCTTTCGACAAGCTGAACTGCGCGCTGCTTGGCCTGTCCGTGGACAGCGTTTTTTCTCATATTGCCTGGGTCAAGGACATCGAAGCCAATTTCGGCGTGAAGATCACCTTTCCCATTATTGAGGACATCTCGATGGAGATCAGCCGCGCCTATGGAATGGTGCACGAAAGATCCTCCACCACGGCAGCGGTTCGGTCTGTCTATTTCATCGATCCTGATGGCTATGTCCGCTCCATGATCCATTATCCGGCCAATGTTGGCCGTTCGGTACCTGAGATTCTGCGTGTTCTGGCAGCGTTGCAACTCAGTGATGCGCAAAATGTCGCCACACCTGAGAACTGGTCACCAGGCGACAAAGCCGTTCGCCTTCCACCCCTTGATCAGTCAGAAGCCGATGCGCGCAGCGAGGAAAAAGACAGCGTCTGGTATGTGACGGAAATTGAGGGAGGGAAGAATGGCTGACCCTCAAACCATGAAACCGCTCGCCGACGAGGCAACAACGCTTCTGAAAGCCTTATCCCACCCTGCCCGGCTCATGATCTGCTGTCAGCTGAGACATGGTGAAATGGCCGTGGGCGAACTCGAAACCACGCTCGATATCAAACAACCCAATCTCTCCCGCGAACTCGCCAAACTTCGGGAAGATGGCCTTCTCGAAACACGACGCGAATCGAAAGTGATTTTTTACCGCCTGTCTGACGCGTCGCGTCTGGCCCGCATGGTCGATGCGATCTGCGCCGTCATGCTCGACAAACAGCTTCCGACATCTCCGAANATCCCTCAGGAGCGGCCAGAATTCAGACCGTCCACAACAGGCAGCTACGGCGTATTTGCGCGCACCAGAATTTAAAGACGGAGTATAAGATGAAACCTGAAATCAAAGCATTTTTCGACCACCCGACAAACACGATCTCCTATGTTGTTGCGGATCCGGAAACGAAGTCCTGCGCAGTGATCGATTCACTTCTTGATTTTGATCAGGCATCCGGTCGCACCAAAACGGACTCAGCAGACAAGATGATCGCCTATGTGCGTGAACAGGGCCTGACCTGTGAATGGATCATCGACACGCACGTCCACGCAGATCACCTCACAGCCGCGCCCTACATCAAAAGCAAACTTGGCGGAAAAACAGCGATTGGCGACAAGATTTCTGTCGTTCAGAAAGTGTTCGGCGAAATCTTCAACGAAGGTCAGACNTTNCATACCGATGGCAGCCAGTTCGACCATCTCTTCAANGATGGCGAGACCTACAAGGTCGGCAACATNGANGGTCGCGCTATCCACACACCAGGACATACACCGGCATGTATGAGTCACCTGATTGGTGATGCCCTATTTGTTGGCGATACGATTTTCATGCCGGATTTTGGTACCGCGCGTTGCGATTTTCCAGGCGGTGATGCCGGAACGCTTTTCGATTCCATCCAGAAACTGTTCAGCCTGCCTGACGAGACGCGCATGTTCCTCTGCCACGATTATAAAGCGCCTGGACGGGACGAATTCGTGTGGGAAACCACCGTGGGTGAACAGAAGCGTGAGAACATTCACATCAAGACGGGCACATCTCGGGACGCTTTCATCAAGATGCGTAACGAACGCGATGCCACGCTCGAAATGCCAAAACTCATTCTTCCATCTGTGCAGATCAATATGCGCGCCGGAAACATGCCCGAGCCGGAAGATAACGGTCAACGCTACATGAAAATTCCGATCAACGCGCTCTGATTACACGACACTCAAGACCAGGAGAAACGGATGGACATCAAAAAAGTATCGCCTGAGCTTTCAGTGTCCGGGCAGATCATGCCTCAGGATGTTGCAATTGCGGCATCCCGAGGATTTCGGTCGATCATTATCAACCGGCCCGATGGCGAGGCCAGCGATCAACCCGAACACCAGTCGATTGTCGATGCCGCGACCCGATCTGGCCTGTCCGTCCGTTACCTGCCCGTGGTTTCCGGCAATGTGACCGATGCAGACGCGACAGCCTTTCAAAAGGCTATGGCAGAAATGCCCGCGCCCATTCTGGCATTCTGCAGGACGGGTACGCGCTCCATCACGCTCTGGGCGCTCGCGAAAGCCGGCCATCTGTCGTCTGACGCCATACTCTCCACCGCAGAAGATGCCGGCTATAGTCTCTCGGGCCTCAGCGCCCGGCTAGACGCCAACGAGCAGAAGCAAGGCGCTGAACGCTCAACCGCTTCCCATGATATCGTGATTATAGGCGGCGGCGCAGGCGGCATCGCAACGGCAGGCTCGATTCTGAAACGAAGAAAAGACGCTGATATTGCGGTCGTCGAGCCGCGTTCCGAACACTATTATCAACCCGGCTGGACGCTGGTGGGTGGCGGCGTTTTCAAACGCGAACAGACCGAGCGATCCATGGCGCAAGTCATGCCAAAGGGCGTTCAGTGGATCCGTTCGGCCTGTGCCGGTTTCGATCCTGAACACAATCAGGTCATTCTCGAGGACGGAACACGCATTTCTTATAAAGTTCTGGTCGTGTCGCCAGGGCTGAAGCTCGACTGGGACGCTGTTGAAGGTCTGAAAGATACGCTGGGAAAAAACGGTGTCACCTCGAACTACCTTTTCGACATGGCTCCCTACACATGGGAACTGGTCAAATCTTTAAAGCGNGGCCGCGCCCTGTTCACCCAGCCGCCCATGCCGATCAAATGCGCGGGCGCCCCCCAAAAAGCCATGTATCTGGCTTGCGACGCCTGGACGCGATCCGGGCGCCTCAAAGACATTGAGGTCGAATTTCACAATTCTGGTGGCGCACTATTCGGCGTCGCCGACTATGTGCCATCGCTTATGAAATATGTCGAAAAATACGGCATCAATCTCTGTTTCAACGAAACACTTGTCGCAGTCGACGGTCCGTCACAGACAGCCATCTTTGAAGTAAAGGATGGAGACGGTAACGTAACCCGCCATACCCGCGAATTCGACATGCTTCACGTCTGCCCACCTCAGACCGCGCTGGAATTCGTCAAGAACTCCCCTCTGGCCAATGACGCTGGCTGGACCGACATCAGTGGCGAAACACTTCAGCACACCCAATACGGAAACGTCTTTGGATTGGGTGATGCCGGTTCGACGCCCAATGCAAAAACGGCCGCCGCTGTTCGCAAACAGGCCCCGGTCGCCGCACACAATGTGCTCCGCGTGCTTGATGGTCGCGCGCCGAACGCCGTCTATAACGGATATGGCTCCTGCCCACTTACCGTTGAACGCGGCAAGATTGTGCTTGCAGAATTCGCTTATGGCGGCGCGCTTGATCCATCTTTTCCGAAATGGATTCTGGATGGCACAAAGCCAACGCGTGCTGCCTGGTTCCTGAAGGAAAAAATGCTGCCCGCTATCTATTTCGATCAAATGCTCAAGGGCATTGAATTTCTGGCAAAGCCGAAAATTCTCCCACACAGCCCAACAGCGCATGACGCTCAGGAGGCCTGTGATTTCAATGGATCAGACCATAAGGCAGCCTGACCAGGCCCTTCGCGCTCGGATAAAAAGACAATGAAACTCTCAACGTATTTTCCGATTCTGAGCTGGGCANCCAGGTACCGACCAGACACTTTCGTCAACGATGGTGTCGCCGCCATCATTGTGACGATCATGCTGATCCCGCAATCGCTGGCCTACGCTTTGCTCGCAGGCCTGCCCTCGCAGATCGGCCTTTATGCCTCGATCCTGCCTCTGATTGTCTATGCCATATTTGGTACAAGCCGGACGCTCGCGGTGGGGCCAGTGGCCATCCTGTCTCTCATGACGGCAGCAGCCGCAGGCAAGATCGCAGCTGCTGGCAGTCCCGAATATATCGAAGCAGCGCTCATTCTGGCCTTTTTGTCCGGCGCAATACTTTTACTNTTCGGCCTGTTTCGGATGGGGTTTCTGGCCAACTTTCTCAGCCATCCCGTGATTTCCGGATTNATNACNGCATCGGGTATCATTATCGCNGCNTCACAACTCAAACATNTTCTCGGCGTCTCGGCGCAGGGTCACAATCTGTTTGAGATCGTCGTGTCACTGGTCAGCCATATCGACCAGATCAACTGGCCGACACTGATCATTGGCACCTCATCGCTCATTTTCCTTTTCTGGGTNCGGAGCCAGCTCAAACCCATTCTGAAAAAAGTCGGCATTCCCGACAAAATCGCGACCATTATCGCGCGCGCGGGCCCCGTCTTCGCTGTTGTTGCCAGCATTCTGGTCGTCGCAATGATGGGCCTGGATGAAGCAGGCGTCAGAATTCTCCGTGATGTTCCCACCAANCTGCCTGAATTCGGCATGCCCTCATTCAACAAGGATGTCTGGCTGCAACTTNTGGGATCAGCCGGNCTGATCAGCCTGATCGGTTTTGTGGAATCAGTCTCAGTTGCCAAGACACTTGCCGCCAAACGCCGCCAGCGTGTTGATCCCAATCAGGAGCTGATTGCGCTCGGCGCGTCCAGCATGTCGGCAGGTGTGTCNTCAGGCTATCCCGTCACAGGGGGCCTCGCACGTTCGGCGGTAAACTTTGACGCCGGAGCAGAGACGCCTGCCGCCGGGGCATTCACCGCGATAGGGATTGCCCTTGCGACCCTGTTTCTGACGCCATTCCTCTATTACCTCCCGCAAGCCGTCCTCGCCGCGACAATTATCGTGGCCGTACTTTCTCTGGTCGACATCAAGGCGGTGAAGACAGTCTGGGCGTATTCGAAGTCAGACTTCGCCGCCATGGCCGCCACCATTCTTATGACCCTTAGTTTTGGTGTAGAGTTGGGCGTACTAACCGGTGTCGCGCTGTCTTTGTTTCTGCACCTCTATCAGACCAGCAAGCCGCACTTTGCGATCGTTGGACAGGTGCCTGGTTCCCATCACTTCCGCAATGTGGAGCGTCATGATGTTGTGACGTCAGAGCGTATCGTAACGCTCAGAGTGGATGAAAGCCTTTACTTCGCGAACGCTCGGTTTCTGGAAGACACGGTCGAAGCTCTTCTCGCCAGCCGCGACGAAATGGAACATCTCATTTTGATGTTCCCGGCGGTCAATCGGGTCGATGCGAGTGGACTTGAGAGTCTCGAAGCGATAAACCTTCGACTGAAGGATGCTGGCGTCACGCTGCATTTTTCAGAGGTGAAAGGCCCCGTCATGGACAGGCTCAAGAGGACCGATTTTCTCAATCACCTGACGGGTAAAGTCTACCTGCACCAGTTTGAAGCCATGGAAGATCTCGAGCGCCGTCTGACGCGCTCAACCGGCCAGAGGCAAGAACCCACCGCGGCGCCGGATGGCTCGCCCTTCTTCACCATCTGATCCAGCTCAACAGGACAGCAGATATGGAACTCGACGCACTCATCTTATCGCGACTTCAGTTTGCCTTCGTCGTCGCGTTTCACATTATGTTCCCGGCCTTCACCATTGGATTGGCGGCTTTTCTGGCTGTGGCAGAAGGCCTGTGGCTCTTCACCAAGAAAGAAGTCTTCAAGCGCCTTTATCTCCACTGGGTGAAAATCTTTGCGCTGGCNTTNGCCATGGGCGTGGTTTCCGGCGTNGTCATGTCCTATCAGTTCGGCACCAANTGGTCGGTCTTTTCNGACAANGCCGGCAGCGTCATTGGNCCATTACTCGGNTANGAGGTTCTGACAGCCTTTTTCCTCGAGGCGACTTTCCTGGGTGTAATGCTGTTTGGCTGGAAGCGGGTCGGACCAAAGCTTCATTTCGTTGCCACCTGCACAGTCGCAATCGGGACGTCGATTTCAGCCTTCTGGATCCTGTCGGCGAACTCCTGGATGCAGACGCCACAAGGCTTCGATATCGATCCAGAAACTGGCAATCTCTTCGCGACAAACTTTGTTGAAGTCATCTTTAATCCAAGTTTCCCCGCGCGCTATGTTCACATGATGCTGGCCGCATTCATAACCACAGCCGCCGTGGTGCTGGCTGCGGGAGGATATCAGGTCCTGAGAGGCCGGATTTCAGAACCGACGCGCTGGCAAATCCGCATGGCTTCAGGCACCCTTCTCGTTCTGATGCCGCTTCAGATTTGGGCAGGACACTGGTCTGGCGAAATCGCGCATCATTACCAGCCGGCCAAAGTGGCCGCCATTGAGGGCTGGTGGGAAACCGCAGAGGTTCAAGGCACGGTGCTGTTTGGCTGGCCTGATGAGGAAGCCGAAAAGAACCATTTCGAGATCGAAGTCCCCGGNACNAGNAANTTTCTNTTCTCNGCNGAAGGNCCGCTNAAAGGNCTGACAGATTTTGCGGATGACGAACGTCCACCTGTAGGCATTGTGTTCTGGGCCTTCCGGGTGATGGTNGGNGCNGGCCTNGNAATGCTTGTNATGGGGATATGGGGAGCAACCCTCTGGTTCTCGAAACGGATCGACAAACCCGGNATCTTCCACTGGCTCGCAGTTCCGACAGGCACGCTNGGCTTCATTGCCGTCATTACAGGCTGGATCGTCGCCGAGGTGGGTCGCCAGCCCTACACAGTCTATGGCGTGCTTCGGACCGAAGACAGTTTGTCTCCGGTCGCGGCCTCCTCGGTCGCAACATCATTGATCGTCTTCATGATAGTCTATGCGATCATATTCACTGCTGGGGTTGTGTATATGGCACGTATCGCCACGCGTGGCTTTGGCGATGATCCAACCGACCCAGCGCCAAAAGAACACCGCGCCCCAGGCTCGCCGCTTGGCTCAGTTGATGACCCGGCCGAAGAGACGGCCTCAGCAAATACAAGCAATTAGGAGAAACGAGTTATGGATCTGCCTCTCATCTGGTCTCTCCTCATCGCTACGGCCGTCATGCTTTATGTCCTTCTGGACGGTTCGGATCTTGGCATCGGGATTCTGACAGCCTTTGCCGTCGACAATGACGAACGAAATCTAATGTCGGCCACGATCGAGCCGGTCTGGGACGGAAACGAGACATGGCTCATTCTCGGTGGTGGCGGCCTGTTCGCCGCCTTCCCGCTCGCCTATGCGGTTCTGATGCCGGCCTTTTATATCCCGGTGCTGATCATGCTGGCCGCGCTGATCTTCCGCGGTGTTGCGTTTGAATTCCGGCACAAAGCCGTACGCAAGCCGACCCGATTGTTCTGGAATGGTGCCTTCGCCTATGGGTCACTCACAGCCGCGCTCGCACAGGGCTTCATTCTCGGCGGCTTCATTCAGGGCGTGGAAGTAGAAGGCCGCTCATATGCGGGCGGCGCTTTTGACTGGTTCACGCCTTTCAGCGTGCTCGTGGCTCTCTCTGTTGCAGGCGGATACGTTCTGCTTGGCTCGTGCTGGCTGGTTCTGAAAACCGAAGGCGAAACTCAGATGGGCAGCCGGAAATGGGCGCGCCGCGCGATGATTTTCGTCATCCTTGCCATGGGCGCTGTTAGTCTCGCCACGCTTTCGATTGACCCACGNGTGACCGAGCGCTGGGGTCTCAATATGGAAGCTCTGGAGTTCGGAAAATTCCTGACACTCGCGCCCATTCCGATGATCGCCATGATCCTCTTCTTCTTTCTATGGAGAGATATCTGGATCAGGGTTGAAGACGCTCCGGACTGGCGCCCGATGGTCTACGCAGCGGCGATTCTCTTGACGGGGTATCTCGGATTAGCAATCAGCCTTTTCCCGAACCTTGTTCCTTTTGAACTCGATATCTGGGAGACTGCTGCGCGTGACAATGCGCTGATGCTGATGTTTGTCGGCGCCGCGATCATGCTCCCTGTGATCCTCGGATACACGATTTACGTCTATTCACTCTTCTGGGGCAAAGTTGACCCGGATGAAGCGTATCATGACTGATCCGTTCGAGCCGGTGGGGCCGGCGGAAGAACAACCAGACGCGCCGCTCTGGAAGCGTCTGGCCTGGTTTTTTGGCATTGCTCTCGCCTCAGGCGCTGCTGTCGCCGTCGTCGCCTACCTCCTGCGCGGCGCCCTGTTTCTGGAAACTGGCGGTTAGCCCGGTCATTTGAGGAGCGCCGGTCTCGCAGATCAGCTTGCACAAACGGTTTGCCGAGGCTCGCAAGCCCCCTGAAGTCCTGTCTCTATGAACGCCCTTTCCTCAGATCAGGAACAAGTTGAAGACCTGAACCGTCATTTATGCATATCAGTTCCTCAATCGACGGCCCTAGCGTATGGCTGTGTGAACGCCTAACCTTCAAACAGATAAAATTTCATAGGGGTCCAAATGACGAGCTACACTCAAGATCGCCAACGTCTTCGCTCTGCAGGTGTGATCCCGGTCCTGACCATTGACGATGCTTCAAAAGCCGTACCGCTTGCAAAAGCGCTCGTGGCTGGTGGTCTTGATGCGATTGAAATCACCCTCAGAACACCGTGCGCCGCTGAAGCGATCTCGGAGATCGTCAACTCAGACGTAGATTGCATGGTAGGGGTTGGCACTGTGCTGACAGCCGCCGATGTGGAAACAGCAACAAAAGCCGGCGCCCAGTTTCTTGTGACGCCGGCCACGCCTCCGGGCCTTGTTGGACCACTTTCTGAATTCGACGGGCTCGTCGTCCCTGGCATTTCGACGCCCGGCGAAGCGCTCACGCTGTTTGAGTCCGGATTTGATCTTTTGAAGTTCTTTCCCGCAGAAGCCTGCGGCGGCGCNAATATGATGAAGTCACTGGCNTCCCCTCTTCCGGCNNTGACCTTCATGCCGACTGGCGGCATCGGGCCAGACATGCTGGCCTCATATCTCAGCCTGCCCAATGTCATTGCGGTTGGCGGATCATGGCTGGTGAAGGCCGACGATTTAAAAAACGACAATTGGGAAACCATTGAGACGCGTGCGCGTCAGGCTAGAGGGGCGGTAAAGGAAATTCGCCCGGACTAGTCATCTCCCATATTTCATGCCCCACGGACCTTATTATGCCCGATAAAACGATCCCCCTGAGCAAAGACGATATCTACGACAGTCTGCGGGGGTACGCGGCAGCCATTCAGCATGACCCTCAAACCAACTCGGTATTCCGTCTTGCGCAGGACTATTTCTTCGCGCTCTCAAATGGCGACATTCAGATTGATGAGCTGTTTGAGCCAGTTCAACTTCTCAATGATGAGCTGTTTGAGGAGCGCGCCAAATTTCTTGCCAGACAGCATGGCCTTAAGGACGATACATACAGTTGGACCGCTGCCAAACAGGCGCTCAATTCGCTTGCGGACAAAGGTTTTGAAGCGTTTTCAGAGCGGATTAGCACCGATTGCGGCGGCATTGTTTTTACAGCCCACCCCACATTCGCCCATCCGCTGGAAGAGCGAAACCGTCTGGCGCGGCTCGCGTCGGGTGAGGATATCGACAACACGCACTATGGCCTTGATGCCTCAGAGCAGACTGACGGTATATCGCTTGAAGAAGAACACGAGCAGGCTCAGTCGGCGATCCATCACGCGCAGAAGTCCGTCGGCAAATATTTGTCNGCCATATTCGAAGTCGCTCAAGATCGCTTTGCCGACCGCTGGCGAGAACTCCGACCGAGCGCGCCGACCCTTGCAACCTGGGTCGGGTATGACCTCGATGGACGCAGCGATATTGCCTGGTGGACCAGCGTTGCATTCAGGCTGCGTGAAAAAGCAGACCAGCTCTCTCGCTGCAAAGACTCACTAAAAGCTATTCAGAAGGCGGCAGATAATCCGGACCAGTTCGACGGGCTATTGAAAGCGGTTGAGAGCTCAGAGACGATTGCGAGATCTCAATCCGAGCTATTCCTGGCCGACCTGAATGATCCCGAAGAACTCGTGAAAGCCGCAAATGGTTTAACCGATCATAGCTCTGATTTGTTTCCCCTTGAGAAATTGGTCTCGACCATCAGAGGGCTGAGCGACGGTGAAAGCGACCATGTTGCCAAAGCCCTTCTTTGCCTCGCGGCAGAGACTGAGGTCTATGGTTTCGGAACGTCTCGAATCCATCTGCGTATTAACGCGGCACAAATTCAGACAGTGATCCGGCGTGATCTCGGCCTGATGACCGAAGACAGGGATCTCGGTCAGGTTGCGCTTGAAGCGCTGGCTGAAAAGATTGCAACGGCGGAGCCCGCACAGATTAACTTCGGTGATCTGTTCCTCGAACAGTCNACCGCACGCCGCCAGTTCATGCTGTGCGCGCAGATCCGAAAACATATCGATGCCGACACGCCGATCCGGTTTCTGATCGCCGAGAGCGAGAACCCTGCAACTGTCCTCGGCGCGCTTTATCTCGCCAAGCAGTATGGCGTTGACGATCTCCTTGATATCTCGCCACTCTTTGAAACGCCTCACGCGCTCGAGAATGGCGGACGTTTCATCTCGCGCCTCCTCAAGGTTTCAGAATTCAGAGACTATGTCGCCAAACGTGGGCAGCTGGCCATTCAGCTGGGTTTTTCTGATGCTGGTCGTTTTATCGGACAGATTTCTGCAGACATGGCGATCGAGCGTATCGTTGGGCAGATTGCAGGCGCACTCGCCGAGCGTATGCCCGGCACGCCCCTGCTCATCTTCAATACACATGGCGAGTCCATTGGCCGCGGCTCTTTCCCCGGCAGCTTCACCAAACGTCTCCAGCACGTTCTGCCGCCGGGTCTGAAGCTCAGATGCCAGAATCTTGGCACGCCTTTACGCCATGAAGTCAGCTTTCAGGGCGGAGACGGCTATCTCCATTTTTCNACNGACGTCCTGTCAGACAGCGCCTATCTCGCCTTTGCACATTATGCGCTCTTTGAAGAATCTGATGCGCTGGAAGACCCGTTCTATTCCGAAGCGAGCCTCGTCTGGGATTTCTACTCAGCCCTGCGGGCCTGGCAGGAGGCGCTCTTCGCAGACGACGATTACGCCGTTCTCCTGAGCGATTTCGCTGGTGGGTTTCTGCTTGATGCGGGCTCAAGGCCCAAACGCCGCAGCAAGGGTCCGGCTGGGCCCCGCTCCCTCAGGGCGATCTCTCACAACGCCACGCTTCAACAGCTCGGCGCGCTGGCGAACACAGCTGGCGGTATTGGATCGTCTCTGGCGCGTGACATCGACGATCTGGTTGAGCTGGCAAATGAGTCCCCGCGCTTACGTGACCTGATTGACCTCGCCCTGTTCGCCCGTGTCCGCACGAGCATTCCTGCCCTTCGCGGCTATGCGAACGTCTACTCGCCCAACTTCTGGGTTGCCTGTTCAAAACGACAGGAAGAAGACCGCAGAAACTCCAGAACCGCCCTGGCGCAACTTCTCAGGGACGGCAGGACACACCAGGCCATGATGGCTTGCGCGAACCATCTTTCAATAGATCTTGGACGGTTTGACCGGCTCATCGCCCGTCTCAATAATTCGCCCTCGGTCGAATATCGCCATGAAGCACGACTGCCGATCCATGCGCTCCATGCGATTCGTCAGGGCGCGATGATGAGAGCGCTCGAGCTCGCTGGCAGCCTGCCAACCATCTCTGCGCGTCACGGTTTTCAGATTGATGATGTCCAGAAGCTGATCCTGCAAATGCGCATTTCTGAGGCAGTCGACCTCTTAAGAAAGCTGTTTCCGAAGTCGGTTGCCCAATTTGAAGAGCTGAAACTCCTCTCAGAAGATCGAGTGGACCGTGGAGATTTGACAACCTCGGACTATACTTCTCTTCATGAGGAATTCCTCGATCCGCTGATCGAGATTCAAAAACTCATACATGCCGTAAGCCGTGCAATCGCACATGCGCATTACGCATACGGTTAAGGGTTAAGCGTTCATACAGAACGCATCTGAAATTACAGAAGCAGTGAGGCTAAATGGCAAAGTTCGTCCCCGTTGATCCATTCGACCTGGTCATTTTCGGAGGCACTGGTGATTTGTCCCGGCGGAAACTTCTGCCCGCATTGTTTCACCGTTTTATGGACGAACAGATTCCGGAGAGCTCCCGCATAATCGGCTCCGCCCGGTCTGAGCTTTCCCGGGATGAATATCTCGAAATGGCCAAATCGGCCTGCAAGGAGTCGACCGGCGAGAACTGGTCTGAAAAAAAATGGACCGAGTTTGCCGAACTTCTGGATTATCAGGCGCTCGATATTTCAGGACCGAAGAAGGACTGGAAGCCGCTCCACGATAAGATGACCGGCGAGGATCGGGTTCGAATTTTTTATCTGGCAACCGCGCCTTCGCTTTATGTTGCGACATGCCAGGCGCTTCAAAAAGCGGATATGGTGACACCGCTCTCCAGGGTTGTACTCGAAAAGCCCATTGGGCACGACTTTGAGAGCGCCACTGTGATCAACGAAGGGGTGTGCGCTGTCTTCGATGAGTCCCAGATCTTCCGAATCGACCATTATCTCGGCAAGGAAACCGTCCANAACCTGATGGTTTTGCGNTTTTCAAACTCCCTNTTCGAGCCGCTCTGGTCCCGAGATCATATCGACCATGTTCAGATCACGGTGGCTGAGTCGCTCGGCCTCGAAGGCCGTGCCGGGTATTATGATCGATCAGGCGCTTTGCGGGACATGGTGCAGAACCACATTCTGCAGCTTCTTTGTCTGATCGCCATGGAGCCACCTCACTCCATGGAGGCGGACGATATTCGGACAGAAAAGATCAAAGTGCTTCGGGCGCTCACAAAGTTCGATGCAGAAAGAGCCAAAACACACACGGTGCGCGGCCAGTATACCGAAGGCCTGGTCGATAAGGCCGCCGTCCCGGGATATCTCGAGGAACTGAACGAAGAAGACGGCTCTGATACGGAAACCTTCGTGGCCATCAAGGCTGAAATCGGAAACTGGCGCTGGGCCGGAGTGCCATTCTATCTGCGNACAGGCAAGCGGATGAAAGCCCGNACNTCAGAGATCGTGATCCAGTTCAAACCCGTCGCGCACTCCATTTTCGGTACAGCGGTGGATCACCCAAACCTGCTGGTTATCCGGCTACAGCCAGACGAAGCCGTGCGCCTCTTCCTTCACATCAAGGAGCCAGGTCCCGGCGGGCTAAACGTCAAGTCACTACCGCTGAACCTGTCTTATGCTGACAACTTTCAAATCCGATATCCNGATGCCTATGAGCGTCTTCTGATGGAGGTTGCTCGCGGCAATCTNGCTCTCTTCATGCGCCGGGATGAGGTCGAAGCAGCCTGGCGCTGGGTGGATGGCCTTATTGAAGCCTGGGAAGACTCCAACATCAAACCACTCAATTACACCGCAGGGTCCGATGGACCGGTCGCAGCTGCCATGCTGCTCGACCGGGACGGCCGGGCCTGGTGGTCGGGAGCAAAGTAGACGTGATCGAACTCTCTGAATATCCCAGCAAAGAAGCGCTCTATGACGCCGCATTCCAATCCATTCAGGATGGTCTGGGCGAAGGTATTTCAGGTAAGCGCAAAACGCTGCTGCTATCTGGTGGATCGACCCCGGCCCCGGTCTATAAGCTGCTGTCTCAATCCGATTTCATCTGGAACGAAGTGGATGTCGGACTCGTCGATGAAAGATGGGTCGACAACACCGACCCCGCATCAAACGAGAAACTCGTGCGTGAAAGTCTGCTGACGGGCCATGCCAGCGAGGCTGGTTTTTTTCCGATGAAAACAGATGCCAAAACAGCCGACGCAGCGGTTCAACACGTCNCTTCTGTTTATGAACGTTTCCGAAGCCCGGACGTTGTGGTTCTGGGAATGGGGCCGGATGGACACACAGCCTCCTGGTTTCCGGACTCAGTCGGCCTTGATGAGGCAATGTCACCGGAAACACAGCTGAATGTTGCAGCCATCAACGCCAGTAACGCGCCTGTCGCTGGCGATCATCCAGACCGGCTGACAATCACTCTGCCGCTGGTCACCAACGCAAAGCGCGTTCTCCTGTTAATCACAGGCGAAGAAAAGCGCGGAGTTCTTGAAGCCGACACCGACCTTCCAATCCATAAACTTCACCGCACGCGACCAGGACTAGTCAAAACACTATGGGCACCTTGAACATACCTGACCTGAACCCTGAAATTCTCCGAATTACCGAGCGCATCCGCGAACGNTCATCGGATAGCCGATCTGAATATCTGGACTNCATNCGAAGCCAGAAACCCGATGAGTTCGCACGTAAACGCCTCTCTGAAGGCAATCAGGCTCATGCCAGCGCAGGGTGTGCCGTTCTCGACAAAACTCAAATGCTTGGCGGCTCCTGGCCGAATATCGGCATTGTGACGGCGTATAACGACATGCTGTCGGCCCACGCGCCATATGAGACCTACCCGCAAGTCATCCGCGAAGCCGCACGCGAAGCAAATGCGACCGCCCAGGTCGCAGGGGGCGTGCCGGCCATGTGTGACGGCGTCACACAGGGCCAGACGGGCATGGAGATGTCACTCTTCTCACGTGATGTGATTGCCATGGCGAGCGCCATCGCATTGTCCCACGACGCCTTTGACGCCGCCATGTATCTTGGCATTTGCGATAAGATTGTTCCGGGCCTCGCCATTGCGAGCTTCCGCTTTGGGTGGNTGCCAACCGTTTTTGTACCGGCTGGCCCCATGCCTTCCGGGCTTCCAAATCCTGAAAAGGCNCGCGTCCGCCAAGAGTTTGCCAGAGGNAANGTTGGCCGCGACGCGCTGTTAAAGGCTGAGAGTGAGAGCTATCACGCGCCTGGCACATGCACCTTCTACGGCACGGCAAACTCCAATCAGATGTGTATGGAGATGATGGGCCTCCACCTGCCAGGGGCCGCCTTTGTTCCGCCTGGCAATGATCTGAGAGACGCCTTGACCCGTCAGGCCACGAAAACTGTGGCTGGCCTNACCATCAAAGGCAATTACAAACCCGTTGGCGAGATGATTGACGAGCGGTCTTTCGTGAATGCCGTCGTCGGCCTCATGGCCACAGGCGGCTCTACGAATCTGGTACTGCACCTGGTTGCCATGGCTGCTGCGGCCGGCATCGAACTGACGCCAGAAGACCTCGCGGACATCAGCGCAGTCACACCCCTGCTCTGCCGCATCTACCCGAATGGCGTTTCCGACGTGAACCATTTCCACGCTGCTGGCGGCATGGGCTTTCTCATTCGTGAACTGATCGAAGGCGGGCTGGTTCATGCTGACGCACAGACGCTGGTGGGCACGCTCGTTGATCAGTGTCAGGAGCCCTTCATCGAAGACGGCGAACTGATCTGGAAAGACGCCCCAGATGAAAGCGGCGATCTTGAGATCCTTCGTCCTGTCTCTGATCCGTTTCAGCCTGAGGGCGGCCTGAGGCTCCTCGAAGGTAATCTCGGAGAGAGCGTCATCAAGGTATCTGCCGTCAAGACAGAGCACCATGTGATCGAAGCACCCGTCCGGGTCTTTGACGATCAGATGGATGTCAAAACAGCGTTCCAGGCTGGCGAGCTTAATAAGGACGTCATCGTCGTTGTCCGTTTTCAGGGTGCCGGCGCGAACGGTATGCCAGAACTTCATTCTCTTTCTCCCGTCCTTGGCTCGCTCCAGGACGAGGGCTTCAAGGTCGCTCTGGTCACAGATGGCAGAATGTCTGGTGCCAGTGGCAAAACGCCAGCGGCGATCCATCTGACGCCTGAAGGTGTACGTGGCGGCCCGATTGCCAAGCTCAAGGACGGTGACCTTGTCCGGCTCGATGCGAAAACCGGAGAGCTATTGTTCCTCGGTGATCAGTCCGAGTTTGACAGCCGCGATCCTGCGGTTTTCCGACCAAACAAAGCAGGCATTGGACTGGGCCGCGAATTCTTTGCCAGCATGCGTGATATGGCGAGCAGCGCCTCGGCTGGATCAAGCTTCTTCCGCTTCCCGGGCATGCCTTCCGCGTAGAAGTCTTGCGCCAATAATTGAGGTTCACCCGTTCACGGTCGTCACGAATACCCTTTGAAACGCCATTGTCTGCACTCACTTATTTTTTGCACTTCGAAAANGTGGGTTTATTTGTGTATCGCATGGCGATAGCAAGCTAGCTGAAATACTTGGGGAGATTTCCGGAAGGGCGCGCGTCGCTTTGATAGCCGGGAACGAAATTTAAACAGGAGATTCCGAATGAGTGTTGTTTCAACGCACAAGGATGGTGAAGTTCTCGTCATCGTTTCCGACAATCCACCCGTCAACGCGCTCGGTCAGGCGGTCCGTGCTGGCCTGAAAGCTGGTATAGAAGAAGCGCTCAGCGACGACAGTGTTAAGGCGGTTGTAATCCGCTGCGATGGTCGCACTTTCCACGCTGGCGCAGACATCACTGAATTTGGCAAGCCNCCTGTTGGCCCGTCTCTTCCTGAAGTCATTGATGCGATTGAAGCCTCAACAAAGCCAGTNGTGGCAGCACTTCACNGGACCGCCCTCGGCGGTGGCCT
Organism: Ponticaulis sp.; assembly: GCA_002699325.1. GTDB lineage: Bacteria > Pseudomonadota > Alphaproteobacteria > Caulobacterales > Hyphomonadaceae > Ponticaulis. The sequence continues at coordinate 24,465 of PABS01000040.1, forward strand.
CGAAGTCGCGCTCGGCTGTCACTACCGCATTGCCGTTCCTAGCGCGAAGGTTGGTCTCCCTGAAGTTAAGCTCGGCATCCTGCCAGGTGCAGGTGGCACACAGCGCCTCCCCCGCGTTGTTGGTGTCGCAGAAGCCCTGCCAATGATCGTTCAGGGCAATCCGATCAATGCCAAGAAAGCCGAAAGCATTGGCCTGATCGACAAGATTGTTGATGAAGGCTCACTTGAAGCCGAAGCCATTGCCTACGCGAAGTCCGTTGCTGACGTGAAAGACATTCCGCGCACAGGCGAGCGCACAGACAAACTCAAGGAAGCTGCAGCGGACCCGAGCGTCTTCTCGAACTTCATGGACAANAATGCNCGCAANATGCGCGGCTATGANGCGCCNCTTGCCTGTATTGAAGCCGTCAAAGCNGCNGTTGANCTGCCNCTNGAAGAAGGNCTCAANAAAGAGCGCGANCTNTTCACNAANCTNGTNACNGGCGANCAGTCNAAAGCNCTGCGCCACGTCTTCTTTGCNGAGCGNGCNGCNTCNAANATNGACGANGTGCCAAAAGACACCCCGCTGATCGACATCAAGAANGTCGGCATNCTNGGCGCNGGTACGATGGGNGGCGGTATCGCCATGAACTTCCTGTCNGCAGGCATCCCNGTGACCATTCTNGAGCGCCAGNAGGAGGCNCTNGACCGCGGCGTTGGNNTNATCCGCAANAATTANGAGAANACNGCNAANCGTGGCCGCATGACCGANGANCAGGTCGANAAAGCCATGTCNCTNCTCACCCCNACACTCGAAATGGACGANCTCAGCGATTGCGATCTCGTGATNGANGCCGTTTTCGAGCTGATGGAAATCAAGAAAGACGTCTTCACCAACCTNGANAAGGTCGTGAANAAAGGNGCAATNCTNGCNNCNAACACGTCNTATCTGAACGTNGATGANATCGCAGCNGTCACNTCCCGTCCGGAAGATGTGATCGGNCTGCACTTCTTCTCTCCAGCCAACATCATGAAGCTTCTTGAGATCGTTCGCGGCGACAAGACATCAGACAGCGTGCTGGCCACTTCAATGGCGCTTGCCAAGAAGATCGGCAAAGTGGCCGTCGTCTCTGGCGTCTGCCACGGCTTCATCGGCAACCGCATGCTGGCCAAGCGTCAGCAGCAAGCTCAGCAAATGCTGCTGGAAGGCACAAAGCCCTGGGATGTTGACCGGGTACTGACTGAGTTTGGTCTGCCAATGGGCCCGTTCCAGATGGCTGACCTTGCGGGCCTCGATATTGGTTGGGATCCGGAGAAGACCTCGTCCTCTACAGTTCGCGAAGTCCTGTGTGAGCGTGGACGTCGTGGCCAGAAGACCGGCAAAGGCTTCTACGACTATGACGACGCCCGTCGCGGTTCGCCATCTGAAGAAACCGAAGAGATCATTGCCAGCTTTGTCGAGAAATCCGGCAACACGCCGCGCGACATTGACGATCAGGAGATCCTCGAGCGCTGCCTCTATCCGATGGTCAATGAAGGCGCCAAAATCCTTGAAGAAGGCATGGCCCAGCGTGCATCTGATATCGATGTTGTCTGGATGAACGGTTATGGCTGGCCGCCATACACAGGTGGTCCGATGTTCTGGGCCGACCAGGTTGGCCTCAAAACGATTCTTGAAGGCCTCCAAAAACACGAAGACAAGCTTGGCGATGACTTCTCTATCTCGCCACTTCTCAAAGAGAAGGCTGAAAAGGGCGAGACTTTCAACTAGTCTGACCTCTAAAAAACAATGCAGAAAGGCCCGCTCCGGCGGGCCTTTTTTATGGAGCAACCACAATCACGCGAGTTCCGTATTCGCCGTGGCGTAGGCAAAATTTTCGTATGAGTGCTTGGCTTCTTTCGCTAGATCTTCAGGCGTTTCATGATAGTCGCGGCGCTCAGACCATGAACGATGATGGAAATTACCACAATACATGCGGTTATCGACCAAAGCTCTTCGGCGCCTGCAAATTCAGCTTCCTTCATGGCAAAGGAAAGATAAAAGAACGATCCGATACCTCTGATACCGAAAAAGCTGATTACTGCCCTGTGTTTGTGGGCAATGTTGCAACCGGTTAAGCTGATCCAGGCCGCCAGGGGCCTTACAGCCAGGACAAATACCAAAGCAAAGATAAAGTGTGTGAGAGTTAATGCGTTCAGCAATCCATCTGTCAGTGCACCCCCGAAGATCACCAACAGCACAGCCAGCAAAATATGTTCGATNTGGTCGATAAAAGCGTGNAGAACANTGTGATAATCATGCTCCATGCAATAGTTGCGAATGATCACCGCAGTTACAAACACNGCAATAAATCCGTAACCATGNCATANCTCACTCACCCCATANACGAANAGGGTCGCTGAAAGCGAAACCAGCCCTCTCTGAATATCAGTAATGTTGAGCTCATCNGGCAGTTTGAAAAACAGGTAGGTNACAATTCTGCCGCCTACCCAGCCAATAATTACGCCCACGATNATGCGATAACACACATCATAGGCAAACCATTCCGCCAGCCACCCCTCATTGGCAGGCGACAAGGTAGCCAGGGTTATAGCCAGCCAGGTGAACGGGAAAGCTAGGCCGTCATTGATGCCCGCCTCCCCCGTGAGAGAAAACCTCACGATATGATCTTTTTCGCTGTTGGGCTCTTCCACCTGCACATCAGACGCGAGAACAGGATCAGTCGGCGCCAGAACCGCCCCGAGCAGAACAGCAGAGGCTATCCCAAACCCTAACCAAGCATAAGCAAGGCCGCTGATAATGCCTATGGTCAGTAGCATTGCTACCGTGGCAAGCATGAACGGTGCTCGCCAGCCGCTAAAACTCAATTTTCGATTAATCTTGAGTCCGATCCCCATCAACGCGACAATCACCATCAGTTCGGTGATATGGCTAGTCATTGCCTGATCTCTGAAAGGGGAAGTCCAGGGCAGGTCGTCAATCAGNAGATAAACCGCAATTCCAACNCCTAGATAGATAATGGAATAGGAGATCGAAATGCGTTGAGCAATCTGNTTGACCCAGCCGATGCTCAAGGCCACAGCGCCGAACAAGGTAAGATAGACGAAATAATCCATGGAAGCGCTTTGTCCCTAGCCCGAATGCTTCGAAAGGATATAGAGCTTCCCTCTGATTTTATCGCCCTTTTTCCTAAATGTTGTTCAATCTCATTTGTTTATTGTGCAAGCTTGCGCCGCCGTCTTGGGACAAGTTTGGCGCAGGAGTTACGATCTCACCGCTTCTTCACGAAGAAGCTGAAAAGGGCGAGACGTTCCACTAATTCAGTCAGCATACGGAATCAGATAGGCCCTCCTCGGCGGGCCTCTATATCTGCACTTAATCGNTTGCTAGATTAAGATGGTGCGGATGGAGGGACTTGAACCCCCACGCCTCTCGGCGCCAGAACCTAAATCTGGTGCGTCTACCAATTTCGCCACATCCGCACGCGTCGAAAGCAGGCGGTATGACGATATTTTTCGGACAATTCAACCCGGTTTTTCGCCTGGGCTTAAAGAATCTCCGGACCGCCCTCATCGCCGAGTTGATCAACGGTCAGACCAGCGTCAGTCTTTTTCAGAACAGTGATTGAGCAGTGTCCGGGAGAAAACACCCTGACATTCTTACTTTCCATCACTTTGCTGACGATCGAATTGATCGCTACAAAATGAGAGAAAACAGCCGTATTTTCGGGCAATGTACTGACATACTCAAAGGCCGCATCCCGCCAGCCGGTCAGCTGCTCTCCCGCTTCGTCCCAGGTCCCACTCATCATCTGACGAAGCCAGGCTTGCCGATCGTCAACGGTCGGAGGTGTCACCACTTCGGCGATTCGATCCTCCAGAGACAANGGCGCCGCCGCAAGGGCTTCTGCAAAGTGTTGAGCGGTTTCCTGGCANCTCAGCATGGGAGACGATACGAGGCTTGTTGCATTCAGACCCAAAAGTTTTTGAGCCGTTTTCTCGGCCTGCAAATGGCCCAGCTCGCTCAGTCCAGGATCAGGGTGAACGCCCCATCCGGCAAGTGGTTCGCCATGCCGTATCAGATAGATCATTTCATTTCCCCGATTTGGCGAACACCGCTCTGAGCGTTCGCGCTGTTCATTATTTAATCGCCAATGGTCATTTTTTAATCAGCTGTTTCAAACCCCGGCGCAGGAGGCCTGCTCACCCTTATCAACTTCATCAGTGATGTTAGGCCACATGGCCTGAAATAAAATCAACAGGGTGTCGGGATGAAGAAGATTGAGGCGATCATCAAGCCTTTCAAGCTGGATGAAGTGAAAGACGCTCTCCAGGAGCTGGGTCTGCACGGTATGACAGTTGTGGAGGCGAAAGGTTTTGGTCGCCAGAGAGGTCACACGGAGCTTTATCGCGGCGCTGAATACGTCGTCGATTTTCTTCCGAAGCTGAAAATTGAGCTCATCGTGACCGATGAAATGGCGGAAGAAGCGATTTCTGTGATTACAAAGACGGCGCAGACAGGAAAGATTGGCGACGGCAAGATTTTCCTGTCTACAATAGACGATGTGGTGAGGATCAGGACGGGCGAACGGGGAAATTCCGCAATCTGATTTTTTCACGTGAATAGACAGCAACCGAAATCCGGAGGGAATTAATGTCTAACGACGCACTTAAAATGATCAAAGAGAAAGACGTTGAGTACGTCGATCTGCGTTTCACTGATGTCCGTGGCAAACTGCAGCACGTGACATTCACGGCCGATGCCGTGGATGAAAGCATGTTTGAAGACGGCACCATGTTCGATGGTTCCTCCATCGCGGGCTGGAAAGCCATTAACGAGTCCGACATGGTTCTCATGCCAGACGCGTCTACCGCGAAGATTGACCCGTTCTTCCAGCAGACCACCATGACTGTGAAGTGTGATATCCTCAACCCAGGCACGATGGACGCTTACAACCGTGACCCACGCATGACCGCCAAGAAAGCGGAAATGTATCTGAAATCCACGGGTATCGGCGACACGGCTTATTTCGGTCCAGANCCAGAATTCTTCGTCTTCGACGACGTGAAATGGTCTATTCAGCCGCATAAAACCGGCTACCAGTTCGACTCTACCGAGCTGCCGGTCAACACCGACAAAGAGTACGAGATGGGCAATATGGGCCACCGCCCGGGTCCAAAAGGGGGTTACTTCCCAGTCCCGCCAGTCGACTCTGAACAAGACATGCGCTCTGAGATGCTTTCTGTCATGAAAGAGCTCGGCATGAAGCCAGAGAAGCAGCACCACGAAGTTGCGCCAGGCCAGCACGAACTCGGCATGGTATTCGGAACGCTGCTGGAAATGGCCGACCGCGTTCAGGACTACAAATATGTCGTCCACAACGTAGCAGCTTCTTACGGCAAGTCGGCAACATTCATGCCGAAGCCAATGTATCTCGACAACGGCTCAGGCATGCACGTTCACCAGTCCATCTGGAAAGACGGCGGACCGACTTTTGCCGGTGACCTCTACGCTGACCTGTCCGAGACCTGCCTCTATTACATCGGCGGCGTCATCAAGCACGCGAAAGCATTGAACGCTCTGACAAACCCACTGACCAACTCTTACAAGCGTCTGGTCCCGGGTTTCGAAGCTCCGGTCATGCTGGCTTACTCGTCTCGCAACCGTTCAGCGTCGATCCGTATTCCTTACGGCTCTTCGCCGAAAGCCAAGCGTATTGAAACACGCTTCCCTGATCCGGGTGCAAACCCATACCTTGCGTTTGCCGCTCTGCTTATGGCTGGCCTCGACGGCATCCAGAACAAGATCCACCCAGGCGACGCCATGGACAAGGACCTGTACGACCTGCCGCCTGAAGAAGCGAAATCTATCCCACAGGTTTGCGGCTCGCTTCGTGAGGCCCTTGCATCTCTGGACGCTGACCGTGAATTCCTCACGGCAGGTAACGTCTTCGACGACGACCAGATTGACGGGTATATCGACCTCAAAATGGAAGAAGTTCTCGCTTTCGAGATGCATCCGCACCCGGTCGAATTCGAAATGTACTACAAGGTCTGATCCTCTCAGTCCTTCAAACGACATTCATCAAAACCGCGACCGCCAGCTGCAAAGCTGGCGGTTTGCTTTTTGTTTGCACCTCCGTGGGATGGTTGATCAACGGAGATCAAAATGCATCGACTGAAGTTTTCGGCCTACGTGCTTGCACTGGCCGCGCTTCCATGGGGTAGCGCGGCNGNAGAAAATGCGCCTGCGTCCTTGTCATGCGAAGTGAAGGATCGCCGGCCACAATGGCTATCAGAATTCGAANACACCGAACGACGCTGGGGCGTCTCGGCTGAAGCTCAACTCGCGCTCATCTCGGAAGAATGGGGTATTGAAGCAGGTTCACTCCCATCGGCNTGGATACCGTATTGGCTGAACACATCACGCAAGCGCCCTGCCATACCGCCCGGCTATCTCGACGCCACCTGGCGGCGATACGAGCATGAGACNGGAAACACTCATGCCTCTTACAAGAAGCTCTCCGACTTTTCTGATTTCATCGGATGGTATGTGTCTTCAGCGGCCCAATATGCTGGCCTAATGCCTGGCGATGCCGCTGGGATGTATATTGTCTGGAAGCGCGGTCCAAAATACTACGCGCAGGGCGGCTGGCGATCTGATCCAGCGCTCGTTTATCGCGCCGAACGCTTCGCTGAGCGCGCCCAAAGTCTATCAAACGAGCTCCAAAACTGCCCTGTTCAACTTGAAGAGGCGCCGAACGCTTCAGAAGCGACCAGGTTTGACCAGAGCGCGCTTCCGGAGCGCGGCTACCTGCCGTGGAGCTGGAAACAGCGGCGCGGCTATCGTGAGTAATCAGATACGCGGTATTTGGTCTCAGTGAGCGCCTCAAGCCGCTTATGGACGGCCTTGTGGTCAGCATGCCGCTGAAGTGTTCTCATCAAGCCAGTGTTTGAGACTCCACGCGGCGCCTGGATATCGGGCCCGAAACTGAAATCAGGCCGTGCACGTAGCAACTGATGTCCAAGATGCGGTTGCTCGCAGAAGGGCCGCCCCAGCCCAAGCAAGTCGGCACGTTGATGATCNAGCGCGGTTTCCATGCCTGCCTTGTGACGAAGCCCCCCAGTCANCATAANCGGCATCAAGGCACGATCCTTCACAGNGCGCGCATATTCGATGACATACCCNCCGCCCTCAAAGTTCAGTCGGTTCGCCGCGATATGCTCGCTGTCAGGTCTATATGTGCGCTCGATATGGTCACTACCGTTGAACTCCAGAAAATCGACCTTTTCCTGATTGAGCCAGTCGACGACCTCAAGACAATCTTCAAAGCAGAAACCTCCCGGCTCAAACTCAGAGACACTGAGCGCCACACCGAGGGCAAATGTCGGAGAAACGGTCTTTCGGATATTCTGAACAATCTCAATCAACAGTCGACACCGGTTTTCCAGGCTGCCACCCCATTGATCCGTCCGGCGGTTATTCAATGGCGACAGGAACTGAGATATCAAAAACCCCTGCCCACCCTGAATTTCAACTCCGTCAAACCCCACCCCCTCTGCAACCTCCGCAGCGCTGACGAAAGCCGAACTAATGGATTTGATCTCGTCTTCAGTGAGTGCTCTCGGCGACGTCCTCGGAAAGACTGAAAGTCGTCTCGCAGCATGCTGCACGGCCGATGGCGCGACTGCGCGCCTTGCGCCTTCAACGCGCCCCAGTGCGCCCGGATGAGACAGCTGGAGAATCACTCGCGCGCCACTGACCTTTGCGTGACTTGCCCAATCGCCCAGCTGTTTGCGTTGCTCCCGGGATNTCGCCGCATCCACGATCACATTCTGTCGGTGTTCCCTGTACCGNCCATCAACCATGACATTGCCCGTGATCAGCGTGCCGGCGCCGCTTTCCGCCCACCAGTCATACAATGTCAGCAACCGGTCAGAGACGCCGCCTTCCGTTGTGCCAAGNCNCTCNCTGACAGATGCTTTGACGAGCCTGTTGGGAAGCACTAGTCCACAGGGAAGTTCCAACGAGTGTGCAAGCGGCGTTGTCAACTTCGATATCACCAGTGTTGAATGGTTGTTCTTCGCGACTCAGATAAGATCAGAATATGTCCAGTTCTCCCAACGTACAAAAACATGACGCTGACGGCTATTCCGCCAAGGATATCGAGGTCCTTGAGGGCCTGGAGCCCGTGCGACGCCGTCCCGGCATGTATATTGGCGGCACGGATGAACGCGCTCTGCATCACCTGTTTGCCGAAGTGCTCGACAACTCGATGGATGAAGCCGTTGCTGGCCATGCCAGCTGGATTGATGTCAGCCTTTCCACCGACGGTTTTCTGACGGTCAGCGATAATGGTCGCGGCATTCCAACGGATCCGCACCCGAAATTTCCAGACAAGTCTGCGCTCGAAATCATCATGACCGTGCTGCACGCTGGCGGNAAGTTNTCCTCAAGCGCCTATGANACATCAGGCGGCCTTCACGGNGTCGGTATTTCGGTGGTGAACGCTCTGTCAGANCGGGTCGAGGTTGAAGTGGCGCGCAACCGCCAGCTTTATCGACAGGTCTTTGAGCGCGGCGTGCCTCAGACAAAGTTGGAAATGGTCGGCGCGACAAGCAATCGGCGNGGCACGACTGTCAGNTTCAAGCCAGACCACCAGATTTTCGGAGANAAAGCGACCTTCCGCCCGAAACGGCTTTTCCAGATGGCCAAGTCCAAGGCCTATCTGCAGAGCGGCGTTGAAATTCGCTGGCATTGCGATCCATCCCTGCTCCCCGGCGATGACTCAGTGCCAGCTGAAATGGTGCTTCACTATCCAAATGGCCTGGCTGATCAACTCGCTGAATGGACGTCATCCAAACGGCTCATCACCGAGAGNCCCTTCACCGGAAAAGTNGANGCCGGCAAATCCGGAAAGGTNGAATGGGCGCTCTGCTGGACACCTCAGGGTTTTGGCGAAGCCGACAGCCAGGTTCGCTCCTTCTGTAACACCATCCCAACACACGAAGGCGGGACACANGAAGCTGGTCTGCGCTCGGCGCTNACGAAAGGTCTGCGCGCCTATGGTGACCTGAAAGGCGTCAAAAAGATCAGCCAGGTCACAGCTGAAGACGTGATCGGCACGTCGGGGACTCTTCTGTCTGTTTTCATTCCCGATCCGGAATTCCAGGGACAGACGAAAGACAAACTTTCGACCACAGCCGCCTTCCGACTTGTCGAAAATGCCGTACGTGACCGGTTTGACCACTGGCTCGCCGCCTCACCGAAAGAAGCTGACAAGCTTGTTGAGTGGGTTGTTCAGCAATCTGATGACNGGCTGAGACGNCGNAANGANCGCGAAGTCAGTNGGCAGTCGGCCACGCGTAAACTTCGGCTGCCCGGCAAGCTGGCCGACTGCGCCAGCAATGACCCCGATGACACAGAGATCTTTCTTGTTGAGGGTGACTCGGCGGGCGGCTCAGCGAAACAGGCGCGTGACCGGAAGACACAGGCTATCCTTCCACTGCGTGGTAAAATCCTCAACGTAGCCAATGCGAGCTCCGACAAGCTGGCGAAGAACCAGGAACTCTCTGACCTTTCGCTTGCGCTTGGCTGTGGGCTTGGAAAGAAGTTCGATCTGGAAGCTTTGCGCTATGGACGCGTTATCATCATGACGGATGCTGACGTTGACGGTGCACACATCGCGGCGCTGCTTATGACGTTCTTTTTCCGCCAGATGCCGCAACTGGTTGAAGCAGGACGGCTATATCTGGCAATGCCGCCGCTCTATCGACTCTCAGCAGGCTCCAAAACAAGATATGCGATGGATGACGCTCACAAAGATGAGCTCATCGAATCTGATTTTGCTGGTAAAAAGGTCGAGATCGGCCGCTTCAAGGGCCTTGGTGAAATGATGCCAGCGCAATTGAAAGAGACAACCATGAATCCGGCGACTCGCACTCTGGCGCGCGTTGTGATTCCCGAAGATACAGACCTGACGCCTGAAGAACTGGTCGAGACGCTGATGGGCAAAAAAGCTGAGCTTCGATTCCGTTTTATTCAAGACAACGCTCAGTTCGTCGAAGAACTGGATATCTGATTACTCTGCGCTAGTTCTTTTAGAGTAAATGAGTGTTGCAGAAACACCAAAGTAGTAAATCGAACACATTTGTCTGATATCAGAGCATATCCAGATCATGTTTGACATGTTAGAAGCGCGCAGTATTTGACGGTTTGTAGCCGTCAGCGCTAATTTCCACCCGAAACCGCAATCACGGAATTTTCTGAATTATATGACGTTTGAACAACTAGGTCTGAGTGAGCCTCTGCTCAATGCTATTTCAGCTGCTGGCTACACTGAGCCCACACCGATTCAAGCTCAGGCGATTCCGTCTGTCCTCAGCATGAGTGACGTCACGGGCATTGCCCAGACCGGTACCGGCAAAACGGCGGCCTTCGTGCTACCAATGATTGACCGGCTTGCCAGCGGTCGCTCCAGAGCACGCATGCCGCGCAGTCTCATTCTTGAGCCGACACGAGAGCTCGCCTCGCAGGTTGCGGAAAACTTCGAAAAATATGGCGTGAACCACAAACTCTCCATGGCGCTGCTCATTGGCGGTGTTTCATTCGGTGATCAGGATCGCGCGCTCATGCAGGGTGTGGACGTTCTCATTGCAACGCCAGGCCGCCTGATTGACCAGTTTGAACGCGGCAAACTTCTGCTCACAGGCGTTGAGATGCTTGTCATTGATGAAGCCGACCGCATGCTCGACATGGGCTTCATTCCGGATATTGAGAAGATCTGCCGTATGCTTCCACCACGGCGTCAGACAATGCTCTTCTCGGCGACGATGCCGCCTGAAATCAGCAAGCTGGCCGAACAATTTCAGGACAACCCGAAGCGGATCGAAGTGTCTCGTCCGGCTGAAACGGCCTCAACGATCGAGCAATTCGTCGTGAAGCTGAAGATGAATGATCACAAGGCGCGGCGCACTGCACTTCGCAAAGTCATTGAAAGCCGCGACGTCATAAACGGGATTGTTTTCTGCAACCGGAAAACCGAAGTCGACATCGTTGCCAAATCACTGGCCAAACACGGCCATGACGCCGCAGCCATTCATGGCGACCTGGCGCAATCTCACCGGACGCAAACTCTTGATCGTTTCCGCGCCGGAGATCTCAAGCTCCTGGTGGCAAGTGATGTGGCAGCGCGCGGGCTCGATATTCCAGCGGTCGGTCATGTGTTCAATTATTCACCGCCACCGAATTCTGACGACTATGTGCACCGTATCGGCCGAACCGGTCGGGCCGGACGCAAAGGCGAGTCATTCACACTTGTATGCCCGGAAGACGAAAAGCTCTGGGACGCCGTCAAAAAGCGGGTCGAAAAAGATATAGAGCCCTTTATGCCAGAGGGATTGGAAGAAGAACTGGACCAGATCCAGCCTTCCCCTTCTTCTCGCGGGTCTAAGCGGTCGTCGTCACGAGGCGAAAAATCTCCAAGATCATCCTCGTCGGAAAAGCCTTCAAAATCGGCAGCGCAAGACAAGCCGAAGAGATCGCGCAAATCCGAGCCACGTGGTGACGGGGAACTTCTACCCCCCGCTCCATCAGGCCCAGTGGTCGGACTGGGAGATCACGTTCCAGCTTTCCTACTGAAAGAAGTCTAGGCGCGCGGTATTTGCAGAAACCTGACGCAAAGCAGGTCTTACGAGAGCTTTTCCCATTGAGGCGAAAACTCCGAACCTACTTTTCTTTACCTTTACCTTTTTGGTGTTGAATGTCCGTGTTGAGGTATTACGGGACGGACATTCAAAATGAAGTTCGATGAACTAACAGGCGAATCGGGTCGGGAAAAAGGCCACTCCGCAATCGATAGTATAATCGATCACGAGCTGGTTGCTTCGCCTCAGAACTACGAGCTCTGGCTTCACTACCAGAACAACTGGACCCCCGGACTTAACGATGAAATCAGGGTTGCGATCGGCGAGACCGGCAGACTTGACGAGCAACAGCTCGAAGAACTCTACGACAAATATTTCAACTCCTCACGCCTGGGAACGCATGTCGTTCAGACGGGGGACAAACTTACAACCGAGCTCACCGCAGCGCTGCAGGCGCTCAACCTGGCCGGCACACGCACGGATGCTTTCAATGAAAGCCTGGATAACGCCGCCCAA
>PABS01000041.1 GCA_002699325.1 Ponticaulis sp.
CATGTGTCAAAGGAACAAGCTGCCAGTTGATTCTCACACTGACATGTTATGAGTACCTGCGATGACACCTGTTGAAGCACTCCAGCCTGCAATCGTTCTCCTCGGTGCCGGTACCGTTGCGGCCCTGGCCTCGCGCGCTCTGACCCTGAGCCCCATGGTCGGCTACATCATCGCTGGTATCGTTATTGGCCCGCACGGTTTTGCCGCACTCTCAGACGATGATACGACCCACCTTCTCGCCGAGCTTGGGGTGGTTTTCCTCCTCTTTGATATCGGCCTGCATTTTTCTCTGAGGGAAATACGAAGTAGCGGGCGCGATATGTTTATCCTCGCGCCCATTCAGATCCTGATCTGCGGCGCCGCCTTCACATTGGGTGCACTCGCCATTGGGTGTAGTTTCCCTATCGCCATTGCTATTGGTATGTCTTTCGGCCTGTCCTCAACGGCCGTGGTCACGCGTATCCTCAGCGAACGGGGGCTGAACACCTGCCCACTCGGCAGGTCATCCTTCGCCGTTCTGATTTTTCAGGACATTGTCGCCATCTTCCTGCTGATCTTCGCCAACTCGCTGGGCGGTGATCCGGAAAGGCTCATGACGATCATGCTGGTGGCTGCCGGCCAATCGATCGTCGCCTTTTCAGCTGCCGCGCTTGTCGGCCACTTTGTGGTTCGCCCGCTTTTCCGCGTTCTGGCCTCCGCACAGGTGGAAGAGATTTTCACCATGACGGCNGTGCTGATCGTGGTTGCGGCGGCCGCAGCGACCGGCGCACTGGGCTTGTCGCTCACGCTTGGTGCGTTCCTGGCAGGCATGGCGATTGCTGATAGCCCATTNCGGCATTCGATCCAGACTGAAGTTGCGCCGTTCAGGGGACTGCTTCTGAGTTTCTTCTTCGTCAATGTCGGCCTGATCATCGACTTCCCGACCCTGCTGACGAACCTGCCCATCGTGTTCGGCGTGACCCTCGGCATCATTCTCATAAAGACGGTCATGGTCTTCATCGTAGCGCGATTGAGCAAATGGACCATGCCTGGCGCGACACAGCTCGCTTTCCTTCTGTCTCAGGCGTCTGAATTCACGCTGGTCGTTCTGTCTATTGCTGCGGTGCGCGCGGAAACACCCGGCAACTGGATCTCTATTCTGGTGGCATCCACCGCCCTCTCTTTGGCGGTCGCTCCTCTCTGGGCCGCGCTCGGCATGCGGATTTCTCTCTATTTTGCTGAACTGCGTGCCCGCCGAGGCCGCACGCAAGCGCATGAGGGCGAAATCCCGGCGATCAATCACAACCCACAGGTCATCGTCTTTGGTATGACGGAAGCGGGCCGAATCACGCTGGATGCACTTGGCGCTCACAACATTCCGTTCGTCGCGCTCGATAATAAACCTGATCGTTTTATCAGCGCGCTCTCGGATGGGTATTCCGTGATCTACGGCGACTCGGCGGATTTCCGCTTGCTGGATTCCCTCGGAGCCATGCAGTCCAAAGTGCTGGTACTTGGCGAGAACCGCTATGATGTCTCAGAGCGGCTGACCGCTGAGATCCAGGAGCGGTTCTCCAACCTGCAAAGGTTTGTGGCGGTGGACACCCCCTCTGATGGTGTGAAACACGCCTCGCTCGGCATGAAGGCTCACATCATCCAGACTCAGATGGATAGTATAGCCATGGCAGCAGAAATCCTGCGGACGCTCGAAATTTCAGAAGAGCGCGTCAAAGCATGGGTGGACACCGAACTCGAACGGCTCGAGCGGGACAGCACCAGTCAGCCTGACGCCACCGAAGCGGCTTAACGCCGAACANNGTCATCCTTTTCCGGTTNAGCTGCGTACACACTCGCTGAAGGAGTGAGCGTGTCCATGAGTTCAGATCGCCAGACCCCGTACAAAGCCGCTGTCATCGGAAGCACCGGCGGCATAGGCGCATCTGTCCTGCGCCGCTTGCAGGACGATCCAGATTGCGAGATCGCACTGGGCTATTCCCGATCAACGACACCTGCAGTCGATTATGATGCGCCGGATACGCTTGANANNGTTGCNGANGANATTCGNGANAAAGNNGGCGAGCTGAACCTGCTCTTTATNGCCNCNGGAATNNTNACNTCNCCCGGNNANANNCCGCCNGAAAAGTCCTTTTCAGAACTGACACCCGANGCGCTCANAGCGCAGTTTCATGTGAACNCGATCGGCCCTGCGCTTGTCCTCAAANCCCTGATGCCGCTCTTGCCGCGAAACGGATATTGCCGCGTTGGNCTGCTATCNGCNCGCGTCGGNTCNATTGGNGATAACAGCATGGGCGGATGGATCAGCTATCGCGCNTCAAANGCGGCNNTGAACCAGATCGNNCATACGGCAGCGNTTGANCTGCATCGCCGNAATTCGGATTCCGTCTGTCTGGCGTTGCANCCCGGGACCATACCAACNCCACTCTCTGAGCCTTATGCCCGGGACCGGTTCACACATTCNCCAGANGAATGCGCNGAAAATCTGCTTCGCGTTCTTCAGGAANCGTCTCCAGACCAGACNGGCGGTTTTTACGACTATGNNGGCAAGGAGATCGTCTGGTGACACGGCATCTCGTTCTGATCCTGGGCGATCAGCTCACGCCGGACATTTCCAGCCTCTCAGACTGTGATCCGCAACAGGACGCGATCCTGATGTGCGAGGTGGCTGACGAAGCGACCTATGTCGGCCACCATAAAATGAAGATCGCATTTCTCTTTTCTGCCATGCGTCATTTCGCCAAAGAGCTCAGAGACGCAGGCTGGACGGTTCACTACACCGAACTCAAAGATGACGAAAATTCAGGGAGCTTCACCGGAGAGCTGACGCGTTCTGTCAAAAAGCTGAAGCCCAAATCCGTCCGTGTGACAGAGCCCGGAGAATGGCGCGTTCTGAATGCGNTTCGTGGCTGGGGCAATCAGGCAGATTGTGAGTTTGNACTATGCCCCGACACNCGTTTCATCTGTCCNATCNAGGATTTCACTGNCTGGGCCAAAGACCGCAAAACNCTTCGTATGGAGTATTTTTANCGGGANATGCGNCGCAAGACNGGNCTCCTCATGGATGGAGANNATCCNGAAGGCGGGAAATGGAATTATGACNCTGACAACAGAGAACCCGCCAANGATGANCTNTTCATTCCAAAGCGNCTCTGTTTTGAACCTGACGANATNACTGAAGACGTGCTGACAGTCGTTGNCGANGCNTTTCCGGACAATTTCGGATCTCTGGAAAACTTTCGCTGGGGCGTGACACGCAAAGACGCNGAAGACGCGCTCGATCACTTCATCAAAGATGCGCTGCCCTGCTTTGGTGACTATCAGGACGCCATGCTGGAGAACCACAAGTTTCTCTGGCACAGCCTGATCTCGCCTTACATCAATGCCGGGCTTCTCGATCCTCTGGATGTTTGCCGGCGCGCTGAGAAAGCCTATTCAGATGGCAAAGCCCCCCTTAACTGTGTGGAAGGCTTCATCCGGCAGATCATCGGATGGCGCGAATTTGTACGCGGCATTTATTGGTATTCAGGCGCTGATTATGTCNAGTCAAACGCCCTAAATGCGAAACGCGACCTTCCATGGTTCTACTGGTCTGCTGACACCAAAATGAACTGCGTTCGACGGGTCGTCGAACAGACACGCGATGACGCCTATGCTCACCATATTCAGCGTCTGATGGTGACCGGGACCTTCGCCCTGCTGGCAGGCATTGATCCGCGTCAGGTCCATGAATGGTATCTCGCCGTCTATGCCGATGCCTATGAATGGGTTGAAGCACCGAATGTGATTGGCATGGCGCTTTATGCCGATGGCGGCAAGCTGGCTTCGAAGCCCTATGCAGCAAGCGGCGCATATATCAATCGCATGTCGGATTATTGCGGAAACTGCGAATACGCCGTCACAAAGAAAAGCGGTGAAAGCTCTTGCCCGTTCAACTCGCTTTACTGGCATTTTCTGGATCGAAACCGTGAGACACTCGGCAATAACGGCCGTTTGAAACGTACCTATTCCACCTGGGACCGCATGTCGAAAGACAAACGCGCCGACGCCCTGAAGACCGCAGAAACCTATCTCGATGATCTCGAAAACCTCTGAACAGACTGAACCTGACTTCCGTTGACGCGATTGTCATGGAAATTGGGACCAGAACCTGTTGCTCCTTTCAGGCTTTTGCTTTCGAGTGTTTCCATTCGGAATTTTAAAAAAGGATCCGATCATGAAAACCCGAGTGTCACTCTTCGCCATAGCAGCAGCTGTNGTTTTGCCGATGGCTGCGCATGCAGAAAATCACATGGAAGGTAAGGCCGCTGCGTCTGATTTCTCAACGATCCTCGCAGCCNATATCCGCGACGAAGACCGCGCCCGAGACCAGTATCGTCATCCGGCAGAAACCCTTGAATTCTTCGGCATCGAGCCAGGTATGACTGTCGGCGAATATAGTCCCGGTGGCGGTTGGTACACGCGCGTCATCCTGCCCTATGTCGCTGAGGATGGTCAGTATGTGGCGGTGAATGCAGACGTCGAAACTTACATGGCAGGCTCTGACGAAGAGCGCATGGCGTCTGCCAAAGCCTTCCCGGAAACCTTCCCGGGTCGCGCCAGTGAATGGACAGGTATCCCGGCAGAAAAGATCANGGCTGTTGAAATCGACGAAGCACCNGAAGATATGGCNGAGTCGCTCGATGCCATGCTGGTCTTCCGCTCGCTTCATGGGATGACCAGCCGTGAGATGGTCGACAGTATGCTTGGCGACACCTGGGCGCTGCTCAAGCCCGGCGGAATTGTCGGTGTGGTTCAGCATCGCGCTCCTGAAGATGCCTCATACGACTATACTCAGGGCGGCAAAGGCTATCTCAAACAGAGTGAGGTCATCGCAATCTTCGAGTCTGAAGGCTATGAGCTGGTTGATACATCTGAAATCAACGCCAATGCCAAGGATACGGCAGACTATGAGGGCGGCGTCTGGACGCTGCCACCGACACTTCGTTACGGCGATGACAACAGAGAAGAGTATGAAGCCATCGGGGAATCCGACCGTATGACACTTCTCTTCCGCAAACCGGCAAGCTGATCGGTTTTCTATACTTCCGGGCGGCGCTCCGAATACTGGAGCGCCGTGCCGGATACAAAACTCACACAACTTGCCGCTAGGAAACTCTAGTCAGCGCAAATTTCTTCCTCTAGGGTCCGCCCCGAAACTCGAGGGAGAAAAATAAATGCGTGATGCAGTCATTCTTTCAACCGCCCGTACGGGCCTTGCCAAAGCCAATCGCGGGTCTCTGAACGACACCCACGGCATCACTATGGCTGGCCACGTGATAAAGGGTGCGATCGAACGCGCTGGTATCGAGCCAGGCATAATTGAAGACGTTTATCTGGGCTGTGCTCAGCCAGAAGGCGCGACAGGCCATAACGTGGCGCGTAACGCTGCGCTCTGGGCCGGCTGCCCATCAACAACCTCTGGCGCAACCATCAACCGTTTCTGCTCATCTGGCCTTCAGGCAATCGCGAATGCGGCCTGGACCATCCAGAACGAAGGTGCGCCAGCAGCGATTGGCGGCGGCGTAGAGAGTCTCTCTCTCGTTTCTCGCTCCGGCCATATGAACACCTTCCGCTACACCGAAGACAAGCTGATGAAAGAATGGCCAGCCATCTGGATGACCATGATTGAAACAGCCGAGATCGTTGCGGATCGCTATAACGTCTCACGTGAAGCGCAGGACAAATACTCCGCAGAATCTCAGGCCCGCACCGCAGCTTTCCAGGAAAGCGGCAAAATGGCTGAAGAGATTGTTCCGCTTGAGACGCGCATGAAGCTCGTCAACAAAGAGACCGGTGANGAGTCTTACCAGGACGTCGTTTGCGACCGTGACGAATGTAACCGTCCCGGCACNACNTTTGAAACGCTTCANGGCCTGAAGCCTGTGTTCTCANGTGGCCAGAAGGTCAAAGAAGGCAAATACGTNACNGCNGGNAACGCATCNCAGCTCTCTGACGGCGCCGCTGCCCTCGTGCTGATGGAAGGCAAGGAAGCTGAAAAACGCGGCCTCGAACCACTTGGCCGTTTTGCTGGCTTCAACATTGCCGGCTGCGACCCTGACGAAATGGGCATTGGCCCGGTCTTCGCGGTTCCACGTCTTCTTGAGCGTCACGGTCTGACCGTTGACGACATCGACCTCTGGGAGCTGAACGAAGCCTTTGCGTCACAGTGCCTCTACTCTCGTGACCGTCTCGGCATNGACCCTGAAAAATACAACGTNAANGGCGGCTCAATTTCTATCGGCCACCCATTCGGNATGACNGGCGNNCGCTGCACNGGCTCTCTCCTTCTNGAAGGNAAGCGTCGCGGCGCGAAATGGGGCGTTGTCACCATGTGNATCGGTGGCGGCATGGGCGCTGCTGGCCTGTTCGAAATTTTCAGCTAAGCTGAACNGAACANCTGAATTTCGGAAAAGCCCGGTCATAAAGACCGGGCTTTTTTTTAGTCACTCGCTCNCTGATAGGCGGGATTNTCCGAATCTGAACGGTTCAGCCTCACCTCACCGAAGCCTTCTCCGTCAAATACGATTGTCTCGGGGCATTGCCGCTCATCAGCCCGGCCGAGATCATCATACAAACAGTACTGAACCTCTGCCTGGATACTTAGCCTCTCACAGCTGGTGACCGTGTTGATGCCAACCATGGACTTATCTTCGGACAGACCTTCGCCATCATAGCCACGAAACAGCACCTGAAGCGGAATATCGGTTTTCTCGCCGGTATCCATATCCACATAATCCACCTCACCGTGGATCTTGTAGAGCCGGGTAACTTCCTTGTTTACAATCGCGTTCAACTCGGGCTGACAACGGCCATCGCTGNTCCCGGCAACCAGAGTTATTTCGGGCGCCGGCGTATCACTCCCCGCGCCACTCGATTGTGAAGATGAACAGGCAGTGATCTGAATCGCGCCGATCAGGAAAGCGGCAAAAGGTCTAAGTTTCATGGCNAGCCTTCATAGTTGATCTTCTCCTCGAGGACGCATCCCGAAAAAGGGACGTCTCTACTCTCAGAAACGGCAGACCTTTACCTTTCCGGACAATGCGTGCATGGGTTCGCGTTCACAAAATAAAGGAAACACCCATGACCACTCCCGATCTCACTTTTCTGGATGAGAACGCCAAGAAAGACGGCGTCACGACCACAGCATCCGGTCTCCAGTATCGCGTGATCGAAGAAGGTACTGGTGCAAAGCCGGGCCCGACNGACAAGGTGACNGTGCACTATGCTGGCAAGCTGGTGAACGGCAAGGAATTCGACAGCTCATACAAGCGCGGCCAGCCGATCGACTTCCCGCTGAATGCCGTCATTGCGGGTTGGACCGAAGGCGTGCAGCTGATGCAGGAAGGCGCGAAGTACGAATTCGTGATCCCGTCTCAGCTTGGCTATGGCGCGCAAGGCGCTGGCGGCGTGATCCCGCCGAATGCCACGCTGATTTTTGACGTTGAGCTTCTGAAAGTTCACTGAACGACGTCTCCATAGAGACAAACGAAAAGCCCGCCATCTGGCGGGCTTTTCTTTATTCAGAACCGATCANCTCGCCCTCATGCGCCAGGATCCNGTTAATGGTCAGCTTGTGACTTTCCATGATCTGGTCCGGGCGGAAAACCTGATGCACGTGATCAGGCTGGATACCGGTCTCCTCATAGACAGTGCCGTCTGGTGCCGCGATCACTTCATTTGCCAGCTCAACTAACCAGCCATTCGGCAGCGGCTTGGAGAGCACGGTTGAGAAGCTGCCTCGTGTTGTCTCCCCCACATGGGTGACATTGGGCAGTTCCCGCAGAGACANGGTCGCAAGTTCNCCGCCGCTGACTGTGACGTCACTGGTGAGAAGGATCACTGGTCCAGTGTATNTTGTACCTTCGGCAGGNTCGACCCAGCGCGTCCGCGGCGGGATCCCTGTTCCCGGNACTTCAGTCGTATATCCNGCCACTCGTTCATCGGTGAACANGCCNGCCACACGNCGAGAGATCGCATCATACCCNCCGCGGTTATTGGACAGATCAAGGATCACATATTCCNCGTCAGTCATGGCGCTGAGTGCCTTNTCCATCACACCATCAAAGACATCGAACTCAGCCTGACGGAATGAGGGATCGTCGATCTCCACGCCTGAAAAGCCGCCCATTTGCAGGATCTGGATATAGCCGACCCGGCCTTCATCAATCGTGCCCCACAGGATACGATCATTTGCTGTGAACTCAGCGCCGGGATCGAGCCAGTCGTCCAGCGCGCCCATGAAGATCTGAATGAGCCATGGCGTTTCAATCTCCTGGGCCCGTACGATCTCAAGCGTTTCACCCAGCCCGTCCTGCTGACGCCTCGTCTCGCCATTCACCTCCGCAAGCAGCTTGGTGTGAGAGTCCGAAAAGCCGTCAATCATCCGGGCGAGGAGTTCGAAAAACTCCTCATCATTGGACACAAAGGGCAGCTGCTCTCGCGCTTCTGCAACACGTGCATCCCAATCGATATTGCGGCGCTCAAGAAAAGCATAATTCTCCCGAACGACCGAAGAAAAATACCGGAAGACACTGTCATAGGACGGATCGGCCGAATTGGTGCAAGGCTCTGGCAGGTCCGGTATGCGATCGACATGGATTTCTGTATCCTCAGGCAGCAATTGCAGAATCGCGCGGTCCGGATCATCACTCAGCCGAAAATAGTCATAGGACAGAGCAAGCGCGTCGGTCATAACCGGCATGTCTAAGGGCGTCAGGAAACACGTGTCACCAGCAACCTGATATTGGCGCAGTTCAGGCCCCCTGGCATCGAAAATCCATCCATAGCCGCGCGACTTCCAGACAGCAGACAGCTCAATGGGTATGCCGTCATTTATGTTCTTGAGGGGACCGAAAACCGGTTCACTAACAGTCTGTGCGGCTTTTTCAGCCTGACATCCCGCGAGAATGAGAGCTGCTATCCCGATGCGCCACATGACATGTTCTCCCTAACATGAAGCGCAGCTAGCAAAACACTATTCGCAAAGCAATATATTTTTATTGTTTTTCGATACTTATACTGTGTCTTCACCAAGGAGATTGCTGTAGCGTTCTGCGACCTGCCCGATATCAATCTGGTTCAGGAAGGTGGAATAAGACAGATATGCCAGAAGGTAGCGCATATCCTTTGCCCAGGGCGGCATATAGAGCGGTCGCTCGATCAGGTTTTCTCTGGCCAGCATGTTCATCGCTTCAAGATCAGCAAGATCGATCTTGCCGACGAATAACAACTCGATCAGCCGCGTATCGCCGCCCCGTATCGCTGCCCGCAGGAAAGAGTGCACCTCAATCAGGCCTGCCAGATAGATGCCGTCTTTGGTGAATGGGGCGCCGCCTTCGACCATCCCGCCGCGCACAACGCGTCGCGCGCTTTCAAACGCTTCGAACGGCGCATCACGCGTCGATTTCTCGCGAAAGAATCGATAGAGGTCCAGGAAGTCGGCGCCATTTGCCGCCATATCAATGGCTATGGCCCGGTCTGACAGGCGCCTGAACCGCCGTGGGTCAATCGCGCCGGTAATGAACTCAGCAAAGACTGCAAGCCCTTCCTGAGTACGCGCATTGCCCGGATGGCTCTCACCCAGAATAGAAAACCGTCCATGCCGGCGACCATTCATACCGGTTGCTATGTGAATGAGTGCCTCGTGCTGCAGAAGCTGTGTGACATCCAGATCCGTGAACCGGGCATCCTCGCGCAGCTTGATATAATCAGAACCCGCTGCGGCCTTCGCTGACACATCGCTAGTCACCAGCACGTCAGGCGCAGCATCGCCGAAATGCTCGGGCAATTGGCGTTCCAGCTCAGCTTTCAGCTCATCAGCTGACAGCCTGCTCACGGCTTCTAGCTTCAGCGTACCTTCGTCAAACTCAGACAGAAGGCCTTCAAGCCGCCTGGCAAGATCAAGCGCAGTGTTATGGCCATCCGCAATGGGCACATCCGGAGCGCCATAGAGTGATCGCGAGTGCGTGTAGAATTCCTTCGTCCCGAGCGTGTTCAGCAGGGCTGCTGTCTCGTCCGTGACGTCACACAGCCGGCTCAGCCAGTCATGAACAGGGCTGTCGCCATGGATCAGTTTTCGGGCGGCCCGGACATACTCCCGCGACGGCTCTGGATCCACTCCAGAATAGACTGGCTTCGGCAATTCCTTCTCGTCAGCCGCAAAGAAGGCATCCGCGACCGACCGGCTCCAGTTTGTGGTGCGCAGAACAGGCAACCTGTCCTCTGCTGCGAACAACAGATCGGCCGCTTCGTTCAGCTTATCGATTTCTTGATCGGAAAGTTCGTTCATCTGTCGTTCCGGTCAGCTTTCGGAAGCCGATTCATCCAACACTGTGAGAATTTCGGCCAGCGGTTTCTTGTACTTGGCAACCTTCGGCACGATTGCCGCTTCGGCCGCATGCCCCACCGCTATGATCATGACCGGCTTTTCTGAATCAGGCCGCCCAATCAGTCCATTGAGAAACTTCATCGGGTTTGGCGTATGGGTCAGGCTGCATAGGCCAGCGTGGTGGAGCGCGGTCAGTAGAACACCCGTCGCTATGCCGACGCTCTCAGGAACGTAATAATTTTTGTACCGCGTCCCATCGTCGAACTCGCCCCAGCGCTGCGCAAAGACCACGATCAGCCAGGGCGCAATTTCCAGATGTGGCTTTTCCGGCCCCGTCCCTAAAGGCTCAAGCGCTTTGATCCATTCATCGCCGCCGCCACCCTCATAGAAGGCGCGCTCTTCCT
>PABS01000042.1 GCA_002699325.1 Ponticaulis sp.
TGGAAGAGGACGCCCGCAAGCTCCGACCTTGCCGCGTCAGATGGCGCCTTTCCTGCGCCATGAGCACGGAACGTTCATCGCTTCAACGATACCGTCATAGTGTGGAAGACGGGCATGGATTTCACACTAACGGCAGCTCCATCCAAAGTTGCGAAACAGCCTTCTTGGGCGCTGCATTTCGTTAATATGACGGCAAGCAAGATTAACGTGTGCGCCGCGAGGTATTCCACCACGAATAGGTAATAATTAACGAAAATCGGCAAAACTGGCATAAAATTAACCAGTTTTCCACATTATTTTATCAAATACGTTCAGTTGGGTATTAACCTTCTGTTTACCGTTCTGCTCATTCCGCGCATTATAAGGGGACTTGTGACCCCGAGTTGAAAGTAAGGCTCACTCCCAAAAGCGCATGGGGCTGCGCGCTTGAAGGAACTGATATGAGACGTGTTCTGTATTCATCTGTTGCTATGGCCGGGCTGGCCATCGCAGCGTCAGGTCAGCTGACGGGCTGGGCCGAAACTTCAGATCAAATGCAAACTGTCGCTGATGCGAGGCTTGCGCCGCACGCAGCCGTTGGGCCCACGACGCAATGGGGGTCGCTGGATACGTTCTGGGGTAGCCTTGACACGTTTTGGGGTTCGCTCGATACGTTTGAAGGCGAGAACACCCAGTCATGGGGGTCTCTGGATACATTCTGGGGGAGTCTGGACACCTTCTGGGGTTCGCTCGACACGTTCCATACTGATCTTGATGCGTATTGGGGCAGCCTCGACACCTTCTGGGGATCTCTGGATACTTTCGAGGGTGAGCCGATGTGGGGCTCTCTCGATACATTCTGGGGGTCACTCGACACGTTCGAAGGCAGCCAGCAGCCGTTCTGGGGCAGCCTTGATACATTCTGGGGTTCGCTCGACACGTTTTCCGGCGATGTGAATGCACGCTGGGGGAGCCTCGACACCTTTTGGGGCTCTCTCGATACGTTTCACACTGAGCGTGTGAATTTCGAAGGCGACTATTCGGCGTTTTACGGATCTCTGGATCCAAGCTGGGGTAGCCTCGACACGTTCTGGGGGTCTCTCGATACCTTCAACGGAAATCTCGACAGCTCCTGGGGGTCTCTGGATACATTCTGGGGAAGCCTCGATACTTTTGAAGGCGGCATTACCCAGCAATGGGGATCGCTCGACACCTTCTGGGGTAGTCTTGATACCTTCTGGGGGTCTCTGGATACGTTCTGGGGGTCTCTCGATACGTTCAGCGAAGCGAATGCCGACGAGTACAATGAGCTCCTGAGCCAGCTCGGCACCTTCTACAATATGAGCCAGGATCAGTTTGCGATTCCGGTCGCTCTGATGACCCGTCAGGATTTCTATAGCGG
The DNA here is from genome assembly GCA_002699325.1 of Ponticaulis sp. Classification (GTDB taxonomy): domain Bacteria; phylum Pseudomonadota; class Alphaproteobacteria; order Caulobacterales; family Hyphomonadaceae; genus Ponticaulis. Next base: position 1,382 of record PABS01000042.1, read on the forward strand.
TTTTGCGAAAGACATCTTCGACAAATACGGCATTGATCCGAGCGACGCATCCACGCTTTCCGGCATGACGGCTACTGAGCGCGCCATGTTCTTCGTGGAATGGTATGACACGCTCATGCTGTTTACCGGCATGGACCGGGTCGACAGCTGGATGCACGAAGTGAACTGGTCGCCGGCGCTGACGCAGGATCATGATTTCCAGACACAATCCGTCATTGGTCTTCTTGATTTCGGTGTCACGGACGAGACGCTGTTCACACATGACGTCATCTATAATGGCGGTTATGAGACAGGCGCGGACGACGCGCACGGTTCGGCTGTCGTCAGCCTGATGATCGCGCCACATGATACCTTCGGCATTATGGGCATTGCGCCAAATGCGTCTGTGGCGATCTACAATCCATTCGATGAAACCAATTCTGCGGGTTGGGAAGATGTTGAGACCGGCGTGAATGCTCTGGTCGCAAATGATGCGCGCATCATCAACATGTCGCTCGGCGTGCCGGGTGTTGTTCTGTCTGAAGAATGGTCCGACATCCTTGGTGGTGTCGTGGATAATCCCTACAGCGAAGGCACCATCTTTGTTAAGGCGGCTGGCAATGAGGGCGCAGTACAGACGGATGATGTCGCGTGGGGTAGCCAGGAAGCGCTTGATCGCCTCATCATCGTTGGATCAACGGGCATTGATGGTGAGATTGCTGGCTGGTCGAACACGCCAGGAGAAGCTTGCGCCGTCATTGGCGGCGTCTGCGACGAAGACAACAAGCTCAAATACAATTTCATGGTCGCGCCGGGTGAATTCATTCTGGTGTCTGATGGCAAGGGCGGTGTGATGCGCCAGGTGGGCACGTCATTCTCTGCACCACTCGTTTCTGGTACCGCGGCACTGATCCACGGCGCGTGGCCGTGGTGGAAAGGCCATGGCGAAGAGACTGTGGATGTCATTCTTCAGTCGGCGACTGATCTCGGCGAAGAAGGCGTTGATAGCGTTTATGGCTGGGGCATGTTGAATGTCGAAGCCGCTCTGTCTCCGCTGTCCTGGGACAATCTTCAGTTCTATTACGCCAAGTCGGCAAACGGTCGGCTGAAAAAAGGCAAGTCTGCCTCCTGGATGCGGAGAGCCTATCTGAAATCTGACGTCGTGAAGCTCGAAAATAAGGGTGCCTATGTCGTCGCGATCGAGACGGTCGGTGATACCTATCGCGACTTCCGGATACCGCTTTCGACACAATTGTTTGGCGAAGTGTCTGTTGTTGATCAGATTGATCAGCAGCGGAAGTTCCAGCGCCATATGTATCAGCGGTTTGTCGACTGGGCGACCAGTGGGTCTAGTTTCGGCGACGTTCAAAGCTTTCAGTCCGATCTCGGCCTGAACGGTGACTGGTCGCTGGCGATGAATGCTGCGCCTTATGCGCCAGGAACGGATGTGCGGGAAGGTGATCTGCCATTCCAGACTGATCTGAGCCTTCGTCAGCGCACGACCGGCGCCGAAATCCGCTTCGGTCACGGTGATGGTGCAGCGCGTCTGAACAGTAGTTCTGTTTTTGGCTTCTATTCCGACTTCGACGTCCAGACTGGTGGTGTAAATCCGATCTTNGGNCTGGCTTCTGGCGGCGCCTACGCGTCCAGCGCCATTCCGCTCTCGGATCGTCTGACTCTCGAAGCCAGTGTTACGGAAGCCAGCGATGATCATTCCTACATTGATCCGCTGACAGACGTGCGTCTGTATGGTGCGAATGGATTGAGCGAATATGAAGCTCAAGCCGCCAATATCGCTGTTGATTACCAACTGACGGACAATGTGTCTGTGTCGCTCGACTATACGCAGCTCAGAGAGCGCGACAGCCTTCTTGGCGATCAGGGCACGGGCCTGTTCTCGCTTGAAGGTGGTGCTGTTACTGACGCTGTGACAGTCGGATCAGACATTGCTCTTCCGTTCGACTTCGCAATCGGTGCGTCTGCCACCCTTGGTCAGACAGATGCAACAGAGTTTGATGGCGGGTTCCTCTCCATTGCTGATGGCGGGCTGACGTCTTCTGCTTTCGCCGTCGGAATCCGCAAGAATGGCATATTCGGTGATAACGACATCATGCGCATGTCGCTCGCACAGCCGCTACGCCTTGAGACGGGTGAATTCGTCTTCACTTCTATCGAAGTGGTGGATCGTGAGACCGGTGAGCTTGGCCAGGTGTCTCAGAACTGGGGACTGGCAGACACAGGTCGCCGGTTGAACCTCGAGCTGAGCTATGGNGCGGCACTTTTCGATGGAATGGGTGAGATTTCAGCNTTCACACGTGCGGANGTCACCGAGACTGAGGCCAGAAATCCGCTCGACCCCGATTATGCGGTCGGCGCGCGCTTTGCAATCCGTTACTAATCCTCTGGTTGATCGATTTTGAGATTGATCTTCAGGTAGAATTTTAGCGTTATTTATTGAAAGACCGGCCGTATTGGCCGGTCTTTCTGCATTGACCCGTGCGTCAAAGCTTCGCAGCGTAACCTGCGTTAAATGTCTTGTTCAGAGTGACATCCTATTCTCGAGGACAGGATATTGTTGAAGGAACTGCGATGAACGTCCGAACCGGACATGTTCTGATTGCGTTTTGTGCGCTCGTTTGCGCATCCCCTCTGGCTATTGCTCAAGTAAATGAGCAGGCACCCGTCATTGGCGATCCGGCGGCAGACTGGACACGTTTTGACGATGCTGTTGCCAGCGCTCGCGCGAACATGGTCAATGCGCCAACTGATGCATTGAACGCAGCAGAACGTGCTGAACAGAGCGTTCCGGCGACTGCGGGCGCAGAGGAGCGCGCAACCGCACTTGCGACAGCCTATTGGTTGCAAGCTGAAGCTCTGAACCGGACCAACGCGCCGCTGAAAGCAGTGCCCATGGCGGAACGCGCGATCAGCGTCCTGGAAAGTGTTGAGAGCAGCGGCAGCTTAAAGGGGGATATCCTGCTCACCCGCGGTCGAATTGCTCACAGAGTGGGTGATATTCAGACGGCACTTGAATCTCTTAGGGATGCCCTGGAAATACTACGCGCGGAAGGCAATACCCGCAGTCAGAGCAGCGCACTGCAAAAGCTCGCAGACATCCACGTTGACGCAGGAGATTTTGAGCAGGCGATCTCCTATTACGATCAGGCGCTCGAGGTCTATGACGACGACCCTCAGTTTGTCTTGTTCTACTATAATAATAAGGCAAACGCCCTGAGAGGGCTGGGTCAATATGATGAGGCGGCCGCACTCTACCAGCAAGGTCTGGATTTTGCGGTCTCCATGGGAGCGCCCGATTTCATCGTTTCACGGGTTTTGACGAATCTCGCGCATATGCAGGCGCTGAGCGGTGCTTTCAATGCGGCTGAGGCGACGGCTGATCGTGCGCTCAACATTCTGGGCAGCGGCAGCCCTTCTGAATTCACACCATTTCTGTGGGGGGTGAAGGCGGAAGTTGAGCTGAGCCGGGGGAATCTCAGGCGCGCGGAAACTTATATCGAGCGAACGTTTGAGGCCGTCGACCTTACCGAGACCACCATGCTCTATCGCGAAATGCATGACGTGGCCTATCAAATCTACCGCGGCATCGGTGAGTATGACATCGCCTTGCAGCATCTTGAGGCGTTCAAGCGTCTGGAAGATGAGGCCATGAGCCTTGCTGCATCAACTAATTCCGCGCTGATGTCAGCTCAGTTTGATTTTACCAATCAACAGCTTCGGATCGAACAGTTGCGACTGCAGCAGGCCGAGCAGGATGTTGAGATCGCAGCTGCCCGTGCGCGCCAGAGAAATCTTCTCTTCGGTTCGGTGTTCATTGGTGGACTTCTCGTCGTTGGCTTTCTCACGGCAGGCTATTTCTCGGTCAGGAGGAGCCGCGATGCGATTGGCCGCGTCAATGAACGCCTGAACGATTCGAACCGTCTTCTGGAAAAGGCAAATAAAGCGAAAACAGAATTTCTGGCCACGACAAGCCACGAAATCCGGACCCCACTGAACGGCATTCTTGGCATGTCTCAGGTTATCCTGCAGGATAAATCGCTGCCTGTAGATCTTCGAGACCGTCTCAGCGTTGTGCAGACNGCNGGCAAATCCATGAAGGCAATCGTTGACGATCTTCTGGACGTGGCAAAGATCGAGACGGGTAAGGTGACGCTTGAGTATGGCCCTGTTCAGATCAGAGAGTTGCTCAGNGACGCCTGTCTTCTATGGCAGGACACGGTGGCTGAGAAGGGCCTGACACTTGAGCTGGAAATGGGCAGTGTCCCTGAGACAGTTAAAGGTGATGAGCAGCGTCTTCGTCAGCTCTTGTTCAATCTCCTGTCGAATGCTGTGAAGTTTACAGACGCTGGAGGAATCAAGATGGAAGCTGATTATGATCAATCAGCTTCGCCGGGCATGCTGATCCTGCGCGTTTCGGATACCGGGATCGGAATTCCTCAGAACGAGTTTGAGAACATCTTCAAACCATTCCATCAGGTTGACGGTGCCATGACCCGCAAGTTTTCCGGGACCGGNCTGGGACTGTCGATCTGTCAGAAATTCTGTGAAGCGATGAAGGGNACAATCGCTGTGCAGAGCCAGATTGGCGNCGGCTCTACGTTCACNATTACGCTACCTGCTGAAAATCTTGGCGCAGATGCGGTGGTGGGCAGAGACAGGGCCGCACACAGGCGCTCGCCGACTAGCCTGGAAGATACAACAATTCTCATTTTTCAGGATGACTTCATGCAAAAACTGGTGAGNGAAGCGTTCTTCGATGGCGAAGTTGCTGCGGTTAAAATCAGTGAAAGTGCGGACGAATTCATCGCACTGGTGCGCTCGGGCGCTTATCATGTGGCGGTATTCCCTGCCTCGGATACTCGACTCGCCGACCGCCTCCAAAATCTGGACAGCGCAGCAGGGACATATCTGTTTGGGCTTGGGGAGGTTCCGGACATGAAGCCCGACAATCTCAATTTTGCCACAACAAAAGATTATGAACCGGAAACAATCCTCACTTGTATTCAATCATTATTGGGTACTGGTGGTCTGAATTCGGCTGGAGATTCTCCACAGAATTCTGTGCATTCAGCGGCTTAAACGTGTTCAAGCTTAGGAATTACTAATCGTTATGCTACAGTGTAATCTTGAGCCCGCTGTAGGTGTTCTTTAGAGCTGATGAAGATCCTTATTGTAGAAGATGATGCGATGAACCGTCGTGTGGTGAAAGAAATGCTCACCGCCGCAAGGATCGAATTACATGAAGCAGAGGATGGGCCGACCGGTCTGCGAAAGATAGATGAGGACAATTATGACCTCATCCTGATGGATCTGCGTATGCCAGGCATGGATGGTATGGAGGCGATCCGACGCATCCGTGCGCGGGAAGATGACAAGGCCAATGTGCCAATCATTGTCGTGACGGCCGACACGGCCATGAACCTGCGCGGNCAGTGTCTGGAGCAGGGCGCCGACGAGTTTCTGATCAAGCCCGTCGAAGTCCGTGCGCTTTTTGAGACCATCGCTTTCACAATTGCCAAGCATAAAAAAACCAAGCGTAGCCCTGGAGATGGCGGTGAAGCGGCCTGACGGGTTAGCTTTTAGACCTTATGATCGGGCAAATATCTTCTGTGACGACGAAAGCCGAAGCTTTATGAGCATTTTCAAAACTGCAGGTATGTCGCTTGGTTTTGTTCTCAGCGCTTTCCCGGCGAATGCCGAGGTCGTCAATGCTTCACCAGACGGCTTTGAGCTGAAGTTAGANCGTCACAGCGAAAGACTTCCCAAGCCTCAGTTTGATCGCATCCTTCGCATCTCGGAATGGTGGAGCGGTGAGCACACCTATTCGGGAGATGCTTCAAACCTTCGGATTACGACTCTGGCGGCTGGCGGNCAGTGGCGGGAAACATGGGCGGCCGGGGATGTGGAACATGGGCGCGTTCTTTCGGGNAGCCGCGCCGATGGCATCTGGATGGTCAGATTTGAAGCCGCGCTTGGACCATTGCAGGGAATGGGTGTGAATGGCGTNCTGACCATTGAGGTCAAACCGTCCGGCGATACCGGCAGCAATGTGAGTTTCAGCTATATGGTAACCGGCGCCGATTTTCAGGAACTCGATCAGATTGCGCCGGTGGTAGATGGTGTCCTCGAAGAGCAGATCGACAATCTGGTCAGCGCCGACGCGTCACCGCCGAAGATTGGTCCTGCGCCGCTCCCAACGCAATGAGCGCAAACCACCCGGCAGTGCAGCGCCGGATGGTTCTCGCATTCACTCGGCGGCCTCGCTGTTTGCAGCTTCGTCCTGGAAGATGTTCTCGATTGATTGACCAAACAGGCGCGCAATTGCAAAGGCCAGGGGCAGGGAAGGGTCATACTTTCCGGTCTCAATGGCATTGATGGATTGACGCGACACACCCAGTTGTTCGGCCAGAAAGGCCTGGCTCCATTTTCGTTCAGCTCGAAGAACGCGCAATCGGTTCTCCATCACACACAGCCCTCTTCGCCCCTCAGCCATTTGGCGAGCCCATAGCTGAGGAAAAACAAAGGGAGAAGCAGAAATGTCGGGACGCTTCCGNCCGGGATTGCGTTGTAAAGCTGAAGAAATCCGATGGTTCCTGCCGCAGAAGCGGTGATCATTCCGCCAATCGCGAGCGCCTGTAGCTGACGAAGCCGGGTATATTCGTCTGTCTCCTGAACATATCGCCAGATCAGCCAGAACACGACGAAGATCGGCGCGACAGTGAAAATGGCAACGATATGCGGGAGCCAGTTCGGNGGCGTGTCGAGNCNGGTGAGCAGGAGCGCTCCGCCGATACAGAAGATGGTATAAATGGCCATCATCGGAAAGAAGACGGCTTTGTATCTGAAGTTTGCCTGTTTGTATGTCACCTTATTCAAAATGATCTCCTTTGACTGGCTAACCTGACATTATGTAAAGTTAACTTTACTGTCAAGTGTGCTTGTCAAGTTCTGTTCATCCTACGTTGCTTGCGGTAACATATAGCTATACCGGCTCGGAACTTTTCGAAGGTGGACACGTTAGACCGGTCGGGAGTTTTCCGAGATTACAGAAAGGCCTATTTGAAATGAAAAAGTTTATGCTCGCCTCCGCTGCTGCAGCAACGGTTCTCGCTGGCTGTGCCACGGATGGAACAATGCAAGGTCCTAGTCAGCGCCAGATGGTTGGCGCAGGCGGAGGTGCGCTCGCGGGCGCTGCTCTNGGTACGCTGGCTGGTGGTGATGATGGCCGGAACGCAGCAATTGGCGCTGTTGTTGGCGCGATCGCTGGTGCTGGTGTCGGCACATATATGGACCGTCAGGAAGCTCGCCTTCGTGAGCAAACGGCCGGTACAGGCATCGAAGTTGAACGTCGTGGTGACCAGATTTATCTGAACACGCCAGCTGACGTGACCTTCCAGCTCTCCAGCGCGACCATCCAGCCGCAGTTCTACGGCACACTGAATGAGCTCGCTGCAACTCTGATGGAGTTCCCATCCACTGCGGTGGATATTGTCGGTCACGCGTCAACTGACGGCCCGGAACAGTTCAACATGGATCTGTCTGAACGCCGCGCAGTAGCGGTCCAGACTTATCTGAGCAATCAGGGCGTTCGCCCTATCCGTATGGCGGCGTATGGTCGTGGCGAGAGCCAGCCTCTGCCGGGCATTCCAGGCAGCAGCGCTGAAAACCGCCGCGTNGAGATTGTGCTGACNCCAATCACCGAAGGNCAGGTATCTTAAGCNGACCTGATGACACGGNAGGGCTGNCGGCCCGCGAGGCGAGNTGCTGGCTTTNCTGTCCAAACCCAAACGCAAAAAGCCCGGCAGTGTGCCGGGCTTTTCTGTGTCTGATATTTCGGCGGGATCGTTAGTCCTGCCCCACCAGATCTTTCCGCAGGCCGATGGCGGAGAAGATGAAGAAGATGCCAGCCGNCGCATAGAGCAGGGTGAGCGTCAGCATGGAGGCTTCAGTACTGGACTGGTTGGCTTCCAGGCAGAAGGCATATTGCTCTGGCGTCAGTGGCATTTCCAAACCCGCCAGCACCGCAGTGATGTCAGCCTGGCTCAGCATGCCGTCAGCAGCACGCTGGGCAAAGGTGGTCGCCTGTTGAGCGGCGTCACACATTGAACGGCTGATGACATCCGCATAGCCTTCGTTATCCAGGCTGCGCGAAAACCAGAAGTCAGACACGATACCCGCGAATGGGGGGCCGAGGCCGTAACCCAGCAGATTGATCACAAACAACATAACCGCCGTGGAAGTTGCGCGGACCCGCATGGTCACAACGCTGGCGGCGATCGTGTACTGTGCTGCGAGGTAGCCGTATTTGATGGCATTGCCCAGCGCGAGTCCGATCACGCAGAAGATCATGCTGGATGTGGTGAAAGCAAAGCCGAAGAACGGCACGCAAAGGATCAGACCACCGGCCGACAGCCACGCAATCGCGCTCGGTGACTTCATCTTGCTGGCAATATAGCCCAGAAGGAAGGTGCCGATCGCGCCCCCAGCATATGCCGGAACGTTGAACCAGACAGAAGCCTGTCCGGCGGTCAGGTCAAACGTGCGTTGGATATAGAGTGACTGAAAGGCCGAGATGGCATAGCCGCAAAAGGCTGCCATGGTCG
>PABS01000043.1 GCA_002699325.1 Ponticaulis sp.
AGGGATGGCGTCTGATAATAGCCGCGGGTCTGCGCGTTTGCAGATTGAACAGAACAGGCGAATGCCGCAGCTGCGGCGATGGCAAAGAATGACTTCATGAGACTCCCCGGACAATCTCAGCATCTTGAAATGCGATTGCCCCGAGGATCAAGACGACGGAGATTACAAATCTCTAAGAAAGTTCAATGCTTTCTCAGCGCTACTTCACCGGAAAGTCGAAATAGGTATCTGGGTATGACTCATCATTCAGCGTGAAGTGCCACCATTCCTCCTTGATGCCGCGAAAACCGTTCTCGATCATCAGGGTCTGAAGGAAGGCGCGATTGGCCCGCTGCTGAGCAGTTGGCCGAGGGTCTGACGGCCAGGATAGCGGATCAAAAAGGTCATACCCTGAGCCCATATCCAGCTCTTCGCCAGATTTGAGATCAATCAGGGTGAGGTCCATCGTGCTACCGCGCGAATGCCCAGACCGCGCCGCGATATAGCCAAGCTCAAAGAGGCGGGTCTTATCGACTTCGGGATAGTATTTCGTCTTCATCGTCTGATCGGCGAGATCTTCTGCCCATTCAACGAAATGAGCCACAGACTGCGCCGGGCGATAGCAATCGAACACTTTCACCCCAAGGCCATAGGTGGAGATTTTCGCCTGAACCTCCCGAAGAGCTGTAGCCGCCTGAATGCTGAGAATACAGGCTGGCGCCTCATATCCGCGGATCGGCGCGCCAACGAAATTGTTACTCCCGAAATAGCGAATATCGGCCTGCAAACCGTGAATGAACTTCTGGGCATTCACAAAGCCCTCAGGGCGATCAACGGGATCTGACATCGCGGCTCCCTGAACGCATACAGAAAATACAATCAGCCCAGACAATAGCGCAGAAAATTTCATGAAAGCATCTCCCGTGATGAGCATCTTTTCCGGCCATTTCCGACCCTCTCAAAACATTCTCAGATCAGCTCCATTCCGTTTCAAGCGCAATGAACTTATTTCTCACTTGAACCGAACAATCGGTGCCGCAATGATAGGTTATTGCCATGAAAGACGTCAGTGAACTTGCCCGAGAAATCTTTCAGATGGATTTGAAGGCGCTGACCGATCGAGAGCGCTGCATTCTGGAGCGATTTGTCTCCCGTCAGAAAATCTCGAGAAACATCAATCTCCAAGCAGAGGAAGAGTCTTCATTTGGCGAAAGACTGGCCGATAAGGTGGCCAGTTTTGGCGGTTCATGGACCTTCATTGGTCTGTTCAGTGTGGTGCTGATCCTCTGGATTGTAGGGAATACAGTTCTATTGAGCCTTCGAGGAACAAGTTTTGATCCCTATCCATTTATCTTCCTTAATCTCATCCTCTCAATGCTAGCCGCCATTCAGGCGCCCGTGATCATGATGTCGCAAAACCGACAGGCAGACAAAGACAGGATTGCCGCNGCNCATGANTATGAGGTCAATCTGAANGCGGAGTTGGAAATCATGCAGCTTCACAACAAGCTGGATGACATGCGGCAGAACCAGCTGACCGAATTGCTGACGCAGCAATCCAAACACATCGAACTTTTAGAGCAGCTGCTGGCAGCACAATCTCCGCCGGCTAATCCGGCTTAGGTGTTTTCCTGGCTCTGAGTTCGTCTGGAGACGGATTTCTCAAAAGCGCCTGAACTTCGTGTGGCTTCAGCTCTTTCCACGTGCCTTCGGCGAGACCGCCCATTTTCAGCGCACCGATCCGCACGCGAACCAGATCAATCACGCGAAGCTCAACAAGATCGCACATTTTTCGGATCTGCCGGTTTCGTCCTTCCGTGAGCACAAATCGCAAAGTCTGATCGGCCATCTGAGTAACGCGAGCTTTCTTCAGCTTGTGACCGTCCAGCTCCAGCCCATGGCGCAGAAGCGTGATCGCCTGGCGTGTTATACGCCCCCGCACGCGCACAATATATTCTTTCTCAAGATCGGCTTCCGGACCGATCACGCCTTTGGCCACAGTGCCATCGTCTGACAGGATCANAAGACCACGCGAATCCATATCCAGCCGACCGACCGGCGCGAGGCTTTCATTGGCTTTCACNGGNGCGCCTTTGCCGACCCGGTTGTTCTCGGTTAGCAGACGGATGGCTGGAATCTGGCCCTCTTCTGGCGTCGCTGACACATAACCCACCGGCTTGTTCAGCATCACAGTGCGCTTTGCCGCAAGCGCTTCAGAACCGGAAGACGACAGCTTCAGGGTCTGGCCTGGCAGGATTTTTCGCCCCGCATCCTCGACCTTCTCGCCATCAATATAGACAGAGCCAGAGTTGATCAGGCCTTCCGCCTCACGGCGCGAACATACGCCCGACTGGGCCAGCCATTTATTGACGCGGATTGGCTCATCGCCATCCCAGGATTTTTCGAAAGGTGTCATGCGGGCGTTCGTATATGAATTGTGGGNAGCTGTCTCGCCTCCTTAAAGATGGTCATAATTTCGATCGCGATCCCACTTGTCGAAAATTTCCGGCATCACCATTTATAAGATGTTGGAGCAGCGTGTTCCAATGCCTGGCGAGCCAGTCATTTGCTCGCACCCTAGGACGACGTCCATGCCAGATAAGAAAACTGGAACCCCATCAAAACCCGGCACGAAACCTGTTCAGCCGACTTCCAAGCCGGCGAGCACGAAGCCTAAGTCTAAATAAGACACCCCATCTTATCAGACTACACCCCCTGAGCTGTGGTCTCTGCCCAGACGACAGCTCCTGCAGCGAAACTCGGGTGCATGCGCACCATGCACCCGTATTTTTTAGCGTCGTCCAAACAGCCGTTCAATGTCCGCCAGCTTCAGTTCGACATAAGTGGGACGGCCATGATTGCACTGGCCGGAATACGGCGTGGCCTCCATCTGGCGAAGCAGCGCGTTCATTTCATCACCGGTAAGCCGCCGCCCTGCCCGGACNGANCCNCGNCAGGCCATATTGCCCATCACCTCTTCAAAGCGTTCTTTCAGGCTGANACCGGCATCATATTCGGCGAAATCATCNGCCAGATCNTTCANCAATCCCTGCACATTCATATTGCCGAACAGNGCNGGCGTTGCGCGCACACAGATCGCGCCACCGCCAAAGGGCTCGATTTCAAGGCCAAGCTCTAAAAGCTCTTCTGCGCGGCTCAGTACGCGTTCGGCCTCATCTTCGCTGAGTTCAACGATTTCAGGGATCAGCATGGCCTGACGACGNACNCCNGTNGCNGCCATNTCCTTCTTCATGCGNTCATAGACAAGGCGTTCATGGGCGGCATGCTGGTCGACAATGACGATGCCATCANGCGTCTGNGCGATCACATAGGTTTCGTGGAGNTGCGCCTTGGCGAGGCCCAATGGCAGGGCTTCGACCTCTGGCGCTGAGCGATCCTCTTCTACACGCACGGACACCGGATCGGCATATTCACTGACCTGAGGCGGAGGCGTGTAGCGCTCAGCCTGCGGCTCTGAAACGCCGCCGCCATTCACGGCATGAAGCACCTCTGGAGATGGCATAACCGGCCGATGCGGCATGGCTTCACGATGAAAACTCGAAGCCTGCCAGAGACTTGGACGCGGCGCTTCAGCCTGCGGCTGAGCTTTACCGAGCGCTGCGCCTGCAACNGTCGTCGAAGCGCGGTGGCCAGCATCTGCCAGCGCATGGCGCAGAGATCCGATAAGNAGCCCGCGCACAAGACCGGCATCACGGAAGCGAACCTCGGTTTTGGCCGGGTGAACGTTCACGTCTACTGCTTCCGGATCAAGGTCCACGAAAAGCGCGGCCATGGGGTGACGATCACGCGCAAGGAAATCCTGATAGGCCGCGCGGATCACGCCCGTGAGGAGCTTGTCTTTAACGGGGCGACCATTCACGAACAGGTACTGATGCTGGGCATTGCCGCGATTGAGCGTCGGCAGGCCAGCAAAGCCGGAAATGCGAATGCCTTCTTTTTCGGCCTCGATCTCCATCGCGTTTTCGCGGAAGTCCCGGCCCATAATGGCGCCAAGCCGTGCAAGGCGTGCCTCTTCCGGTGTGCCGGTTTCGGCTTTCAAACGGAAGACCGAGCGACCATTCTGATGAAGCTCAAAGCCGACATCTGCGCGCGACATGGCAAGGCGGCGGCACACATCGGAAATGGCTAAGCTCTCAGAACGCTCGGATTTGAGAAATTTCAGCCGCGCCGGCGTGGCGTAGAANAGGTCTTCNACCGTNATGGTCGTGCCGTGTAGNGCAAGGCTGGACCAGGCNGCNGGNTTTGGCTCGGACTTGCGCCCGGCTTCCACGCTCAGCTCAAAAGCCTCATCNCTGCTTTCAGAACGCGATAACAGCGCCAGCCGCGCGACAGAGCCAATGCTTGGCAGGGCCTCGCCGCGAAAACCCAAAGTCGAGATGTTCAGAAGATCGATATGCCCGTCTGCATCAGACGACAGCTTGGAGGTGGCATGGCGTTCGACAGCAAGCTGAAGCTCATCAGCATCCATGCCACAGCCATCATCGCTGACGCGGAACGAAGTACGCCCGCCATTCTCGGCTTCGATGATGATATGCCGCGCGCCCGCATCCAGTGCGTTTTCAATCAGCTCTTTGATGGCAGAGGCCGGGCGTTCCACCACCTCACCAGCCGCAATCCGGTTCACTGCTTCAGGCGGCAAGAGCCTGATCCCACCNGCCCGGTTGGCACGTGAGGANAGAGNGGATGAAGGNGAAAACGAATCGTCGGCCATGCGGGNCAGTCTAAAAGATTAACGCGCCGACCGATACGGGGACGGCGCGTTCCTCCTCACTTTCCACAGGCTGCGGCAGTGCAAGTCAGCTTAGTCAGCTGGCTGTGGCTCTGCAGCTTCTTCCTCAATCGGATCGACGATTTCGTCTGGCGCGTCTTCTGGGAGGTCCAGCGCATCGGTTTCTTCCGCGCCAACCGCGTCTTCGGCTTCTTCAGCTGCGCCTGCGAGAGAGTCCTCATAGAAGGACTGGATCTGGTCCATGCCTTCAGGCTGACCAACAACNACGAAGGTGAAATTCTCCGGCTGGAGGAATTCCGCTGCTACGCGTTTTACATCGTCAATCGTGACGGCCTCAACCATGGCGTTGCGATTGGCGAAATAATCCATGCCGAGCGCTTCCTGACGCACGCCCATCATCTGGCTGGCAATCTTGGAGTTGGAATCAAAGCCAAGCGGGTAAGCGCCGGTCAGGTAGGATTTCGCATCGAGAAGCTCGGCCTCTGTTGGACCCTCTGTCGCCAGTTTGTGGATTTCGGCTTTCGTGCGTCCGATCAGCTCGCCGACATTCTCGTTTGCCGTCTGGGCAGAACCTGCCCAACGGCCCAGATGATCCTGGGTCGAGAGTGAGGTGTAAATGCCATAGGTGAGTCCGCGCTTTTCACGGATCTCATCCATCAGCCGCGCCGAGAAACCGCCGCCACCGAGGATGTAGTTGGTGACATAGGCCGCGAAGAAATCCTCATCATTCCGTTTCAGACCCGGTGCAACAAACATGACGAGTGATTGCGGCTGCGGAAGGTCCTTCACCACGACGTCTTCCGGAGGTGATTTCAGAACCACCTCTTCCAAAACAGGTGCCTGGCTTGTCTCTGGAAGGCCTGCAAAGGTCTCCTCCATCACCGGTTTCAGGCGTTCAGGAGAAATGTCGCCCACCACGGTAAGGAGCAGAGTATCCTTTGTCATAATCGCATCGCGACGCGCCTTTGCGTCCTCCGCGGTCACGGCTTCGACCGTTTCAGGCGTCGAATAGTGCGCATAAGGGTGATCGGGATAGATCGCGTCGAACATGGCCCGTGATGCGATTGTGCCGGGGTCTGTCTCGGCCCGCTGAAGCCGTACCAGGGTCTCCTCAATGGCGCGGTTGAAGGGATCTTCGTCAAAGCGGGTCTCGGTGAGACCCATACGAACCAGATCCATGGCCTCTTCGAAGTTCTCAGACAGCGTGGACATGCTGCAAGAGGTCCAGTCTGACCCGGTCGAGCAGCCAAAGCTCATATTGAGCTCTTCCATGCGTTGGGCGAAGGCCTGGGAATCGAGATCGCCAGCGCCCTCATTCATCATATAGACCATGAGGTCAGCCGCGCCGCGCAGGCCGTCAGGATCGCTGGTCTCGCCGCCGCGCCAGGCCATATTCACGGAAACAATCGGAATGGCGTTTTCTGTGACCAGCCAGGCGGAATATCCATCATCAGATTCGACAACCTGAATATTGGAAAGACCTGTCTTTTCGGGAGACGAAGACGCTTCAGCGGCTTCAGGTGTCGCGGCAGAGGCAGCTTGAAGGCCCTCTCCGCTGGTTGAGCAGGCGGCAAGGACGGAGACAGAGGCCAGCGACAGAAGGAGCGTTTTCAAGGTCATATCAGCCCTCCTCGCGCAGAAGCTTTGTGGTGATGTAATTTTTGCCAGCGATGTATTTCGCAAGCGTCTCACGGACCTGGTCGGCCGTCACAGACTCGATCTCGTCTGGCCAGGCCGCAACGCTTTCCAAGCTGTCGCCGCGCGCGCGAGCCGACCCATAAACCTGTGCCATGGCCATCTGGCTGTCGCGCTGAAAAATGGCGCTGGCAACCAGATTGGACTTTGCCCGTTCCAATTCGTCTTCGGTCGGGCCTTCTTCGAGGAAGGTGTTCAGCACATCCGTTGCAGCGTCATCCAGAGTGTCGAGCTCGACGCCGCGTGCCGGCGAAACGCCGATGGCAAATGCACCACCGCTGCGCAGGGAGGTCGACGAGGCCGCATAAGCATTCACAGCAATCTTCTGGTCTTCGACCAGCGCCTGATAAAGCCGACTGGTGCGACCGCCACCGAGAATTTGTGCGGCAAGGTCCAGCGCATGCGGCTCAAGACCGACATTCGCCATGCTGTAGCTCGGAATTTGCCAGTATCGGCTCCAGGCTTCCTGACGGACTTTGGGGTCGCTATGGGTGAGTTCCAGGGTTTCTTCGAGCTCAGGGACTTCAGGCGTCGCGCGCGTCGCCAGGTTCCCTTTCGGTGCAATCGAGCCGTAAATCTCTTCAGCCAATGGCTTCAGCTCAGCAGCGGTGATGTCGCCTGCGACCACGAGGACCGCATTCTCTGGGCCATACCATTGCTGGTAAAAGTCGAGCGCATCCTGTCGATCAAGCGCGGCCACTTCGTCCATGAAGCCGATCACCGGGATGGCGTATGGATGACCTTTGAACAATTCCGCCATCATCATTTCAGAGAGGATCGCGCCAGGATTGTTTTCAATGCGCTGGCGACGCTCTTCTTTCACGACATCGCGTTCGGGCAGAACTTCGTCGTCGGTGAGCAGCAGATCGGTCATCCGGTCGGCTTCCATACGCATCATGGTTTCGAGGCGATCTTTCGCAACGCGCTGGAAATAAGCCGTGTAATCATAGCTGGTGAAAGCGTTATCCTGACCACCATTGCGCGCGACAATCTTGGAGAACTCGCCCGCAGGAATATCGTCAGTCGCCTTAAACATCAGATGTTCAAAAAGGTGGGCAATACCCGACTTTCCGGGCTCTTCATCAGCAGCGCCAACCCGGTACCAGACCATATGAGTCACGACTGGCGCGCGATGATCGGGCAAAACCAGAACTTCCATGCCATTATCCAGCATGAAGGTTTCGGGCGCCCACTCTCCTGCATCTGTCTGAGCAAGAGCTGGTGCTGTGATCAGTCCTGCTAATGGGGAAGCGAGCCCCAGAGCCCCTGCGAGGGCCAATTTCCGGATCAGACGCATAGAGGGGCTCCCTTGAATTTTCTGTCAGTCGCTTGGGTGAAGACCATTAAGTGCCCGGCAGTTTAAAGCCACCTGAGCTGCGCTGAATGACTACGGCCTCACCACCGGTCGCATTCTGAACCGACTCAATATCGCGAAGGCGCTGAGCCTCGGCTTCGGCATCCAGCGGATTACCCTGAGCGTCAGTCGTTGAATTGCTGAGTGGTACGAAATTCAAAACCTGATCAACAAAACCGGAGTTCTTGCGAATGATCTGGCCGTTTTCGTAATCAACTTCTGTACGCACAGTTAAATCGGTCGCCGTTGCGCCCGCCGCAGCAATAAGCGCCTGCTCACCGGCAGAAGCTTCCTGGCCGAGTTCCTGACCGAACAGAATTGTTCGACCGCGCGTNCCTGGATCAAGCTCAGCGGGCAGTTCCGCGCCCTGTGCCGGTGGACGCAGCGCGAATTCAGGCGGCACAACCAGCGGCGCTTTCGTCACCACATTGAACTCATCCGGCGTCTTCTTGCCAAAACCTGCCGCACCGCTGAGCGAGCTGCAGCCTGCGAGAGTCAGGGCGGCCATGGCGACACTACCCAATGCCAACGCCTTTGATTTCATCGAACTTGCCTCTTCACTTGAACTTTCACGCATTGTTTAGCGTGGTTTTTCCTGACGATCCAGCGTCGTCACCATGACGCTTCAGTAAGAATTGGTCCACCAGCAGCAGGATGGCACCAATGGTGATGCCCGCATCTGCAATATTGAAGACATAAGGAAAACCAAGCCCAAGCAGGCCATCCTGAAGTCCAGGNGGTGTAAAAATGCCTTCAATCATCGCGAGCGGACCTGGCAATGGAAACTCGATCCCGAACCAGGGCCCGGAAAAATCAAAGAAATCCACAACTGCGCCAAAGCGGATCCGGTCCACCACATTCCCCAGCGCGCCGCCAATNACCATAGCAAGCGCCAGNACTGTGGTGCGNTGCTTTGCCTTGAGCAGCCAGCCCATAAAGATGATTGAAACAGCAAACTGGACGAAGACNAGTACCCANCGCCACAAGCCTTCAGACTGAGCGACACCGAAGCTGAAGCCCCGATTCCAGACCATGGANAGGTCCATAACCGAGGACAGCTCGATCTTGCCGCAGCGCTCTGACAGGTCAAGGCACCCTAGCGCATTGAACACATCCGTTTGNAGAACGAGATGCTTTGTGAGCTGATCCAGAAAGAAGATCACCCCTATAATGGCCAGCGCCCAGGCAAGCCTTGAGCGGTTAATCTCGCCCATGTCGTGCATCCCATGTTCTTACGGCGTCAGCATCACGTGGTGTGATATCCGGAAATTCAGGATCGGCTTCCGCAGGATCGAAGTATTTCCAGCTGCGCGCACACTTGCGACCATCAGCCTTACCCGGCACAACCGCAACGCCCGGTACGTCTTCCATTCGGAAGGCTGCGCCCGGAGACGGTGCGTCGGTCAGGATTGCGTTTGACGTGATGAAGATGTCGGCCGCGCTTTCACCNNTGAAGGCATTGCGCAGCTCGTCGTCTTCAATATGCACAATAGGCGCGGCTTCGAGGGATGAGCCGATGCGTTTATCACGACGCTCAATCTCCAGCGCGCCTGTCACGACACGGCGCACCTTGAAGATCTTGCCCCATTTCTCCGCCAGCGGCTCATTGCGCCATTCGGCAGGCACATCATCAAACGTCAGCAAGTGAACACTGTCTGCCATGCTGGCGAGGTGACTTGCCTGGAACGCTTCTTCAGTCGTGAACGGCATGATCGGCGCGAGCCAGACGCAGAGGCGTTTCAGAAGCTCGTTCATCACCATGCGCGTGGCGACACGGCGCGTAGAGTCGATCGGGTCGCAATAAAGCGTGTCCTTGCGGATATCGAAGTAGACCGCCGAGAGATCCACACCGCAGAAATTGATCAGCGTCGACATGATCCGCTTATAGTCAAAATTCTCATACGCGGTTTTGACGGTGGTATCGATCTCGGCAATCCGGTGAAGCACCCAGCGCTCCAGACCCGGCACGTCCTCGTAAGGCACAACCTCATCATCTGAGTACTCNGACAGAGCGCCCAGCAGATAGCGGAANGTGTTNCGCAGGCGGCGATAGCTCTCGACATTCGCCTTCAGGATCTCATCAGAGATACGCAGGTCTTCNGTGAAGTCNGATGTCGCCGTCCANAGACGCAGGATNTCGATCCCNTTCTTNTGNGCCACNTCCAGCGGGTTCACNGTATTGCCGATNGATTTCGACATNTTCCGGCCTTCACCATCTACGATGAAGCCGTGAGTGACGACCGTTTTATAAGGCGCCATACCGCGCGTGGCGCAGCATTCCAGCAGCGATGACTGGAACCAACCACGGTGCTGGTCAGAGCCTTCAAGATAGACGTCGGCCTGCCCGGTCTCTTCATCGATGATACCGCGATCGCGCAGGGTGAAGGCATGTGTGGTGCCGGAGTCGAACCAGACGTCCAGAACGTCAGTTACCTTTTCCCACTCGTCGGCCTTCACGCTATCGCCGAGAAGATCAGCCTTTTCGGTGGTGAACCAGGCATCCACACCGCCATCNCGGATGGTGGTGAGAATACGCGCGTTGATNNCATTNGCTTCNGGCAGNACCGTGTGCGGNTCGCCATCCTGATTGACGAACAGGGTCAGCGGCACGCCCCAGTTCCGCTGNCGTGAGATCAGCCAGTCCGGGCGACCTTCCACCATGGAACGGATGCGATTNCGGCCNGCAGCNGGCACNAANTGNGTCTGNTCGATNCCGTCGAGCGCTTTNTCGCGCAGTGTTTTGCCACCTGCCGTCGCCTTATCCATGGCGATGAACCATTGCGGCGTGGCACGGCGGATCACAGGTGCCTTTGAACGCCAGGAGTGTGCATCACGCAGCGTGGTCACGCCGCGCGCCAAGAGAGCGCCCTGCTCCATCAGCGCCTTCAGCACTTCGCCCGGCGCCTTGCCGTCCTGACCACGTTTCTTGCCGCTCGTGCGGATGATATCCATGCCCGCNAAGCGTGGCACCTCATCNCGATACTCACCGGCNGGGCCGACAATNTCGCGNATATCNCGCGCNGAATTTCCGTTCTTCAGGAAGACCAGATAGTCATCCTCACCATGGGCAGGAGCTGTGTGGACAAAGCCCGTACCGGCATCATCGGTGACATGGTCGCCAGCCAGCAGCGGGATGTCATGATCCCAATAGCCATCTGCCCAGTCAGCGCCATGGAATGGATGCTTCAGGGTCCAGCCCGTCGGGTCGACCGACTCGACCTTTTTCCAGCTGGACGCCTTGGCAGCGCCAAGCACGGTTTCCGCCAGTGCGTCAGCCACCAACAGCTTGTCGCCCGGATCCACCCAGGGCTTGAAGCCCAGCTCTTCTTCAGACTGAACCTCAGTCACTTCATAGAGACCGTATGAAATGTTCGGATTGAAGCTGACCGCCTGGTTGGCCGGGATCGTCCATGGCGTGGTCGTCCAGATGACGACGCTCGCATCTTCAGGGCCACCAGAAGCCACCGGGAACTTCACCCAGATCGTCGTCGCTTTCTTGTCGTGATATTCGACCTCGGCCTCGGCAAGCGCCGTCTGCTCGACCGGGCTCCACATGATCGGCTTTGCGCCGCGATAGAGAAGCCCTGACATGGCGATATCGAGGAATTCCGAAACGATCTTCGCCTCAGACTCAAAACGCATGGTCAGGTAAGGGCCGGTGTTCGGGTCAGCGTCCTTCTCATACCATTCAGCGTTCACACCGAGACGGCGGAACTGCTCGCGCTGCACATCAATCCAGTGGGCGGCATAGTCACGGCAGGCGG
>PABS01000044.1 GCA_002699325.1 Ponticaulis sp.
CCGCTGATCGACAATGCGGGCAACCCGGTCGACACGCCGCAGGCCTGGGAAAACACCAGGCGGGCTGAGTTGATCGAGGCGTTCGAACAGGACGTCTACGGCAAGGTGCCGCCCACGGCGCCGGACATCTTCTGGCAGGTGACTGGGTCCGAAAACGGTGTGCTTCAGGGCGAGCAGGTTCTGATCCGTAAGCTGGTTGGGCGGCCCAATGCGGAGGTCGAAGGCATTGATCTTGAAATCCGGATGCTTGTGGTCACGCCAGCTATAGCCGGTGAGAAAGCGCCTGTGCTCGTCATGTTGGGCCCGGGCGATGAAACGCCGCCTGCTGAGGTGGATAGCCATGGCGACCTACCCAGACAGCACCTGCTGATCGAGCGTGGCTGGGGCTATGCCATGCTGAACACCAACACCATCCAGCCTGACACGCCGGACGGATTGTCTTCCGGTGTGATCGGATACTCAAAACAAGGCGGATACAGAGATCCTGACGACTGGGGCACCTTGCGAGCCTGGGCATGGGGCGCAAGTCAGGCGCTGAGCTTTCTGGAGGCTGACAGCGAGGTCGACCCCGATCAGATCGGCGTCGAAGGCGTGTCTCGCTATGGCAAGGCCGCGCTTCTGGCCATGGCTTTTGATGAGCGGTTTGATGTCGGGCTGATTGCATCTTCAGGGAAGGGCGGCACAACGCTCTTGCGGCGCAATTTCGGCGAAGCCGTTTCGAACCTCACAAGTTCAGGTTTCCATCATTGGATGGCCGGGAATTTCCTGAAGTATGGGTCTGCGGATCCGGGCGCGCCCGACGCAGGCGATTTGCCGGTTGATTCCCATGAACTGCTTGCCCTGATCGCGCCGCGGCCGGTCTTCATCAGCTATGGCATTCCGGAAGCAGGCGATGCGGAATGGCTCGACCATCTGGGGACGTTCAAGGCCATTCTGGCAGCCAATCCGGTTTATCAGCTTCTTGGCGTGCCGGGGCTGCTCCCTATGCCTGCGGACACTAGTACCCTGCCGCCGGTGAATGAAAGCCTGCTGGATGGACGCCTGGGATGGCGTCAGCATGATGGTGGGCATACGGACAGGCCAAACATTTCGCGTTTCACGGCATGGGCTGCAGAGCAGTAAGCGATGGCGAATATCTGCTAGTCGAGGAGCCAGCTCATGGCGCGGCGGACCTCGGCTTTGCCNCCGGTTTCAAGGCANAAGCCGTGAGANAGGATNAGCCGGTCAAANTCCCAGTCGAGCACATACTCGACGCAGCGGCGCGCCANGGCCTTGTCTTCAAATGTCAGACGAATGTCGATGGCTGTGCCACCTTTCTTGCCCAGCAAGCCGGCAGCGCCTTTGAGGATGCGCCAGAGAAAGTTCTGCTGAGAGGGATCATGCTTCTGAATAATGTCGGTCACGATCAGGGAGCCTGAAGGTTTGTGGCAGAACCAGACTTCATCGAGCAATTTATGTCCTTTGATGACCTGTTGCTCGATGACCCCGGAAATGGCTGCAGGCGCTTCATCTTCCAGAACGAAATCGGCCTCAATATCAAGGTGGCGTTCTCTGAAACCGGGCGAAACCATTGAGATCGCGCCGGGCCATTGCTTGCACCATTCCGTGAGATAAAGGCTGTGGATCTTGTTGGGCTCGATCAGATAGGCAACGCTTCCAAGGGCCTCAATGGCCTCAATACGATCTGGCGTTAGCCTCACCGGCGAATGCACCCAAAGCTTGCCATCAGGCAGACGNANGATCACNGAGCGCGTGGCAAAAGGAATGCCATGCATGCGCGCNTCATCNCCCTCNAGAAGCCAGACGTCNGTCGCGAATTCCTTCAGATCTGCCATATCATACCTCCGGCCTTCAGGGTCTCATCATGGCGTGACATGCATGTGTCAGCTCGATCCCTTTTTTTAACCCAGAACCAGAACGATCAGCCCGACGACACCAACGAGCAGAACACTCCAGACGGCAAGGTTGATCTGGCGCGATCGTTTGGCAGATCGTTTTTCCAGCCAGGTGCGNGGNCGAACGCCGCGAATGGCGAAGACCAGCATGCTCGCGATATTCACACAGATGATGTTGGTGGCCAGAAGGACGCCGGCGCGTGCCGAGAGCGCAAGCTCGCCAGCGCCAAGATAAACGGCGAAGGCAACAGATGGCGGCAAGAGCGCGACAGCGACCATCACCCCGACCAGAGTCGTCGAAGAGCCGCGGGCAATGGACAGGGCGGCAGCACCTCCCGAGGCGAGGGCCAGAACCACGCTATCGAGGCCAACATGGGTCCGGTCAATCAGCTCCTGGCTGGAGAGATTTACATCAATTATGAAGCCGATGAGAAAGGCTGTGCCCACGCCAAGCGCCAGCCCTGCGAGCGCCGTTCGGCTGGCCTTCAGCATGAGCTCTGCATCACCGATCGAAGCGGCAAAGGAAAAGGCCAGAAGCGGGCCGAGCAAGGGCGCAATCACCATTGCACCAACAACCACTGCGACAGAGTTGGCATTCATGCCGAGCGCCGCCACAATAGCAGAGAGCAGGGTCAGGATCAGGAAGTTCGAATTGATCTTCGTGCCGTCAGCGACATCCTGATAAATCTCCTCACGCAACGCGATTTCAGGGCTCTTTTCCTTTTCTTTTTCGTCGCCTGTCTGGTCTTCAATGGTCTCTTCGGTTTCCGGACCGATACAGGCCTCAACCGGCACGATGACCAGCTGCCAGTTCTTATAGGAGCTGAGCCGGTTCTGCAGCGTATCGACGAGAGACTGGCTGTCACTTTCTGGCAGGACAACGCGCGCATCTGCGCTCTTGTCCGTGGTGTCCATAATGGCCCAGTCAAGCATGTCCCATTCGTCCAGAATGCGAGCGACGGTGTCTTTCGCCTCGGCCGGATAGGACAGGTACATCATGCGCATGGGTGAGGACCTTTTCGATCAGGCAGGGCAGGCAGACTCGGTGTCGCATCTCATCATGGGCTCAGAGCAAAAGCCACTGCCTCAATCCCATGAGAATAGCAGAGCCGATTGCTATAAGTTTCCTCTATAGTGCTATTCGGCTTTTCGATGGAACAGCGCGAACGGGTGGGCGTCAGTCAGGCAGTTACAGACCGAGCCAAATTCTGGCCGATAGCCTTTCAGGAGCACCATCATGGCTGACAAGCCCACGCTGACGTCCACGTCTGGCAAACCGTATCCAACAAATGAAACCTCCAAGACAGCAGGCCCGCGTGGTCCGCTCCTGATGGAAGACCACTATCTGATGGAGAAGCTCGCCCATCAAAACCGCGAGCGGATTCCAGAGCGCGTTGTTCATGCCAAAGGCTGGGGCTTGCAGGGCAAGTTCACGGTCACGCACGACATCACGAAATATACCTGCGCAAAGATCTTCTCAGAGATTGGCAAAGAGACAGAAGTTTTGTCACGCTGGTCAACTGTGGCCGGGGAACGCGGCGCGGCTGATGCTGAGCGCGACGTGCGCGGCTTTTCTCTGAAGTTTTACACCGAAGACGGCAACTGGGACATGGTCGGCAACAATACGCCGATCTTTTTCGTCCGCGACGCCTTCAAGTTTCCGGATTTTATCCGCACCCAAAAGCGCCACCCGAAGACCAATATGCGCTCGCCTGAAGCCATGTTCGACTTCTGGGCCGGTCAGCCGGAAAGCGTGCACCAGGTAACCATCCTGATGTCGGATCGCGGCATTCCAAAATCTCCGGCGCACATGCATGGCTATGGCTCGCATACATTTTCAATGTGGAACGCACAGGGCGAACGCCATTGGGTGAAGTTCCACTTCCGCACCCAGCAAGGCAACGAATGGTACACCGACGCCAAAGCGGCAGAGATTATTGGCCAGACCCGCGAAAGCTATCAGGAAGAGCTCTGGAATATGGTCGATGCNGGCAATTATCCGAAATGGAAGCTNTTCATTCAGGTCATGACGGAAGAAGAGGCCACACAGACNGAATANAATCCGTTCGATCTCACCAAGGTCTGGCCACANGGCGACTTCCCACTGATCGAAGTGGGTGAGCTTGAGATGAACAAGGTGCCGGAAAACTATTTCCANATGGTCGAGAACGCAGCCTTCAATCCGAACAATATCGTTCCGGGTATCGGCTTCTCACCGGACAAAATGCTTCAGGCACGCGTGATGTCCTATGCCGATGCGCACCGCTATCGGATCGGTACGCATTATGAGGCAATGCCAGCGAATGCACCGAAGAATGCTCNGGTAAACCACTATCACAAAGACGGTGCCATGCGGTTCTTCACCAATGATTTCGGCAATCCGAATGCCTACTATGAGCCGAACCAGTATGACGGNCCGGTNGCGGACCCGACGGTTGAAGAGCCGCCGCTGAAAATCGATCCGGAAACAGTCTTCGCGCGCTTCAAACAGGAAGAGAGCGAGATTGATTACGTCCAACCGCGTGCGCTCTATGCCGAGGTCTTCGACGATGAAGAACGTGACCGGCTTCACAAGAACATGGCCGGCGGCATGGCGCCAATTTCAGACCCAGTAAAAGAGCGCTGGCTGGCTGTCCTGAAGAAGGTTCACCCGGATTATGAGGCCGGCGTTCGCAAGGCGCTGGAGACAGGCAATCATGGTGATCCTTCACTACCAGTGACTGACGACACCCCGCTGGAAGCGGCTGAATAATCGGCCCGAATAGCTGAAACACCACACGCCCCGGAGCTTACATTCCGGGGCGTCGTTTTATCCGGTTTCCTCTTTCAGGTTTCGCGCCATATCATAGGTCATGTCATCACGCCTGACCGTATTCTATGATGGGGCTTGCCCGCTCTGTATCCGCGAGATCGGCGCTTTGCGTTCGCTCGAGAAAGGGCGGCATATTGACTATCTGGATGTCTCCCCGCCGGGCGCTGCTGAGTTCTGTCCGGTGCCGCAGGAACAGCTTCTCGCGCGCTTCACTGTGCGGCGGAAAGATGGTGAGCTTGTCGATGGTGCGCAGGCCTTCACAGAAGCCTGGTCTCAGGTGCCCTGGCTTGTCTGGCTTCGGCCCGTTGGACGGTTTCCGCCCGCCCATTGGCTGCTTGATCTTGTCTATGCAGGTTTTCTGAAAATTCGCCCGCGACTGCAGCGCTTTGCCGGGCGGATCGCCCAAGAAAAACGGTGAACCACAGCCCCTTGCAGGCGTTTACATGACAACGACTGAAAGGACGGAATCATGACCTTTATGACATCAGGCCGCGCCGCGTTTTTCGCCTGTGCCTTGGCACTTCCGCTTGCCGCTTGCGGCGACGATAACGCCACCAGCGGCATGAGTGCCCCTACTGATTCTGAATCGACAATGGACTCTGCGACACCAGATCCAGAGATCACGCCAGATGTTGGCAACGAAACCGATGTCCTCGGCAATGAGTTGAACCCGGATGATCCGGTTGAGACTGACGNGGAAACAGACAACACAATGCCGCCNGCGAACATGCCTGAAGACGGCCCCCAGTAANCAGAGCTGGNATCAAATTCAAAAGAGCTGATGGGAAACCCCTGTCAGCTCTTTTTTTATGGCCGCACGCCACATAGATGAGTGCTCGAAACGGAGCCCGCCATGAAACTCACCATCATCGAAACCGGCCTGCCACCTGAAGCGATCCGCGAGGATTATCCTGGCGGATATCCGGTCATGTTCGAACGGTTGTTCCTGGGCGCGGACCCGGAAATGACGTTCGAAACGGTTTCAGTGGTGAAAGGCGATGACCTGCCTGACCCGGAAAGCCTGGAGGCCATACTGATCACCGGCTCAGCCTATGGTGTCTATGACGACACGCCGTGGATGCGGGCCTCTAAAGAGTGGATTGGTTTTGCTGCTGAGCATCAGGTGCCCATGCTGGGCATATGTTTTGGCCACCAGCTGATCGCGGACGCTTTGGGCGGCGATGTGCGCAAGTCTGACAAGGGCTGGGGAATTGGTCGGCACACCTATAAGCTGGCCATGAAGCCGGACTGGATGGGCGAGGGCGCGCCGGATCATTTCTCTGTCGGTGTCAGCCATCAGGATCAGGTTCTTACACCGCCCGCCGATGCCCGTGTTGTTGGCGGCAATGAATTCGCGCCTCACGCAGCGCTGGTCTATTCACGCGCACCCATTCTGACCTTTCAGGGCCATCCTGAGTTTACCGATGGCTTCATGAGCGACCTCTATGAAGCCCGAAAAGGGCGCCCTCTGACGGATCAACAAGTCACAGAGGCGCTCGAAAGCTTCAGCGTGCCAGACGATAATGACCTTATGGCACGCTGGATGGTGAGTTTTCTGAAGGCGCAGAGTTAGGCGCGCTTACGGTCAACGCGCGAGAGAGGCTGAGCGAAGCTTTACCTTTTCGGTCGAAGACTGAATCTCGCGTGTCGCTTCGGCAATGGTCGTGATGCCATCGTTCACGCTGGACACCGCATGCGTTGCTTCGGTCATGTGAGACGAGATATCACGCGTAACTACGGCCTGCTCTTCNACCGCGCTTGAAATGCTGAGCGAGATCGCATTCACATCCTCAATCACAGTGGCGATGGCTTCNATCACCGAGACGGTGTCCCTGGTTGCGCCCTGAACGGACAGGATCTGTTGGCCAATTTCTTCACTGGCCCGCGCTGACTGGGTGGCGAGTTGCTTGACCTCTGAGGCGACGATGGCAAAGCCGCGACCGGCTTCTCCNGCCCGNGCCGCTTCGATCGTGGCGTTNAGGGCCAGCAGGTTTGTCTGTTCTGCAATGTCCGAAATCAGGTTGATGATCTCGCCGATCTGCTCTGCCGATTTGGACAATGTCTGGATATGATTGCTCGCGCTTCGTGCCTGCTCAACAGCCTTACTCGAGATATCGTTCGCTTTCGTCGCCTGACCAGAAATTTCCTGAACGGAGGATGCGAGTTGCGTGCTGCCGTCCGCGACGTTCTGAACGCTGGATGCGGTTTCGGCAGAAGCTGCGGCGGCAGCATCCGCACGCTGGGCGGCGCGCGCGACGGCTTCCTCGATTTCAGTNAGGTCTCTGTCAATATCTGAAGAGGTCTGAGCNCGNGCNANNCGNGCNTTNACNCGCTCGGTGATATCGGTCGCGAATTTCACAACCTTGTATGGCTTGCCGCGGAAATTGAGAATTGGCGTATAGGTCGCCTGGATATAGACATCCTCGCCAGATTTGGTGACGCGGCGATATTCCCCGGACTGAAATTCTCCGCGATTGAGCGCTTTCCAGAACGCATCATACTCCACATTGCGATCTTCCGGCGCAACGAACATGGCATGCTTCTTCCCAACGATTTCGCTCNGCGAATAGCCAAGAGCGTCGCAGAATTTCGCATTGGCGTCCTGAATGGTTCCGTCCATTTCGAAATGGATCACTGCTTGTGAGGCATTGATTGCGGTCACGAGNCCCGCNTCTTTAGCGGAACGCGATTTCTTGTCTGTGATATCGGTGGCGATCTTGATGATGCCGGTCACTGTTCCCGATTTGTCGATAATCGGATTATAACTGGCCTGGATCCATACGCTTTTGCCGGATTTGGTTTTTCGACGAAACTCGTCGCTCCGGAATTTTCCCGCGCCAAGATCTGCCCAGAACTGACGGTAAGTGTCGGAACCGGCTTCATCCTTGTCTACAAAAAGCCGGTGATGCTGGCCGACGATTTCGTCCAGCGAATACCCCATCAGGCCTGTGAAGTTCTCATTGGCGTCTGTGACGATGCCCTCGGGGGTAAACTCAATGACGGCTTGCGAGCGACTGATGGCTTGAAGTCTGTCTGATTTACCAAGAGTTTTTTTGGGTCCGAGTTTTATCATCTGNGTCNTCTTTCATACCAGTCAGCACCATTCNGGCGCCCCGAAACGAGCCTAGACAAGAATGGTTACATGACCCTTGAGACTTCGACTAAATTGAGATTGAGCTGATTGTTTTGCTTAGGCTGCGACGGCTGAGGATACAGACTTCAATGCATCTGCAGAGGCCTGAATTTCCTTGCTGGCAGCGGCAATCTGATCGAAGCCCTGCGATATCCCGGCGACATCCTGGCTGGCGTCAGCCATGTTGCGGGAAATGTCGCTGGTGACGCTGGCTTGTTCCTCCACCGTGCCGGAGATCGACAGGGAGATTTCATTCACCTGATGGATGACATCCTGAATTGCGTTGATCGCGGATGCAGCAGACTGTGTGGCAGATTGAACAGCAGTGATCTGTGCGGTGATATTCTCAGTCGCTTTTGANGACTGAGACGCCAGGACCTTCACTTCGCTCGCGACAACTGCGAAGCCTTTCCCAGCTTCTCCAGCGCGAGCAGCCTCAATGGTCGCGTTCAGCGCAAGCAGGTTGGTCTGTGCTGCAATGTCAGAGATCAGTTTGACGATCGAGTTGATTTCTTCTGATGCTGAGGTGAGTCCAGATATGAAGACGGACGCCTCTTTCGCCTTTTCCACAGCGTCGCTTGAAATCTGGCCGGCCTTGGAAAGCTGTTCGGAAATATCCTGAACTGACGACGCAAGCTGGGAGCTGCCCGTTGCAACATTGTCCACGCGCTGTGCTGTCGAGCGTGAACTGTCGGCGGAGGTGTTGGCCTGCAGGTTGAGTGCTTCAATGGCGCTCTGGATGCGTTCGAGGTCACCATCAATGCGTTTTAAGGCCTGAAGACGTTTGACTTTCTCTGTCTCGTCAGTCGCGAATTTTACCACTTTGACGACATTGCCATCAATATCGAAAATCGGGTTATAGCTGGCATTGATGAAGATCTCCCGATCGCCTTTTGCCAGCCGGCGATATTGCGCGGCCTGGTACTGTCCGGCCCTCAGCCTGTCCCAGAAGGCCTCATATTCAGGGCCGCGGTCATCGGGATGCACACACATGGAATGGTGNTTNCCNCGGATCTCATCAAGCTCATAGCCGACNGCGTTCAGAAAATTCCTGTTCGCGGTGATGATTGTGCCATCCGGCTTGAATTCAATAGTGGCTTGAGAGCGATCNAGCGCTTCGATTTGACCNTTGTGGTCCGCCGACACTTTTTTCGCTTCCGTGACGTCCGATGCAATCTTCATGACGCCGACCACTTCACCGGATTTATCGAAGAGCGGATTGTAAGAAGCCTGGATCCAGACATTTCGCCCGTCTTTGCCGATGCGGCGATACTCAGCCGACTGGAAGTTGCCGGCACTCAGAGACTGCCAGAAGGCGCGGTACTGATCGGAAGCCTTGTCTTCGGGCGTAACAAACATGGAATGATGCTGCCCGACGATTTCTGGCAGCGTGTAGCCGACAGCTGCAAGAAAGTTCTCGTTGGCGCTTTTGATGATGCCGTCCGGTGTAAATTCGATAATCGCTTGTGACGAATTCAGCGCGTCCATGCGCATGGCGTCACTGATAGCCCGGCTTTTGCTCTTGCTACCCATGTCTTCTCCCCGCGAGTATTTAAACCTTTATTTTCGGCTCAGTATCGCACGGCGCGGTTAACAGATTTCCGCATCCCGTTCATAAATGTGGTTGTATAGGTGAGAAATTTCTAGTCGCCTGAAAGCGCACGTTTTTTAAACCGCGGGCGTGTCTGTGTTAGGACTGCCTTTGCGGGAGCTTGGTGGAGATCATCCAACCGGCTGTTTGATAGGCGGCCGCTATCATAAGAAACAGTTCCGCAAGAGGGTGGTGAATAAAGAAAACAGAGATCGCGATCGCAATGCATCCCAGGTCGAAGCGATCATCGCTGATCAACCGTCCAAGCGGCATGCGTGCCTTTTTTATCTGCTCCATGCTGACCTGATAAACGCCGTTCATCGTCGGNGGNCCGAATACNTCCTGCAGGACGCGCGGATCGAAGATGCCCGTCAGCTCGCAGATCTCAGCCGCGCGCGCCCGACCCTCCTGAACGGCACGTTTGCGCGCACTGGTGCCGATGAGGCTGACACAGGCTGAGATGATGATTGCGATGGCAATAAAGGGTTCGGCGGATCCGATCATGAACGCAATTTGGGGATGGCGGCCCAGTAATCAAAGTCCAGAAGTACGTCAGGCAGATATTTTCCGTCTTCACCCTTGTACGGATAGTCGGCGCAAGCACGGTCTTTGGTCGCAACGAGGCGCAGCCTTAGCGCGCCAACCGTGTCTGATAGCTCTGCCTTGTCGATCACCTCAGACCAGGCATGGATGGTGTCGCCGGAGAACAGCGGATTGCAGTGCGTACCGCCATTGATGGCGATCATCTGGCCAGCATTCGCGAGACCATTGAAAGCGAGGCTTCGAGCGGTGGAGATGACCACGCCGCCATAGATGAGGCGTTTTCCGAAACGGCCCTTGGCCTGTTCAAACTGATTGAAGTGAACCTTGGCCGTGTTCTGGTAGAGGCGCGTGGCTGTCTGATGCTCGGCTTCTTCAATCGTCATGCCATCGACATGGTCAATCTTCTCGCCGACGTCATAGTCTTCATAGCCGTATGGGCTGCCAGCCAGCTCTGCGTCGTAGCTCGCATAGTCGGCATAGGCCGCAAGGTCGGCGGCATCGACAGCGTCCGGCAGATCAGGAAGGACGGTTTCCGGAGTTGGCGAGGCATGATCCTTTTTATTGACCATGACCCAGCGCACGTAGGAAAGCACTGTTTCTCCATTCTGATTGGCGCCCGTTGTGCGGACGTAAACCACTCCGGTTTTTCCGTTCGAATTTTCTTTCCGTCCGATCACTTCGGAGGTTGCGGCCAGTGTATCGCCAGGGAAAACAGGTTTCAGGAACTTGCCNTCGGCATANCCAAGATTGGCAACGGCATTCAGCGAAATGTCAGGAACGGTCTTTCCGAATACGACATGGAAGACAATCAGCGGATCAACAGGCTGACGATCAAAACCGGCGGCTTTGGCAAAAGGCGTCGATGAGTAGAGCGCATAGCGTGAGCCAGTCAGTGACCGATAGAGCGCGAGATCGGCTTCTGTCAGCGTCAGCGGGGTTGCATGTTTGAGAATGCGTCCCGGCGTGAAGTCCTCAAAATAATTTCCGGAAAATGACTTCATCTCTCATCACCCCTGTCTGCATATGAGGTGTTGAGACGAAAAACCAGCTCGGTTGTCAATCGGTTGCTANCTCAGGANCGCGGCAATTTCTTTGTAAACGGACGTTGCGTGCTCAGACTTGCTGATCCAGCGCTCTGCCGTGTCGCGGACGGCTGGGGCGTAGGTCTCGCCGAGTGGGGCGCAAACGGCGCCGATTACGACAGCAGCCAATAGCTTCATCTGAAAGCTGACGAAAAGCACACGGGTGAAAGCAAACGCCTTGGCCAAAGGCCAGGCGAGCATGAGATAAAGCAGTGCGCCGGCCAGGCCGGCAGCCCATGCGGTCGATGTGATTTCCATCAGGTCTGGTCTCCCTGTCTGCCCTTTATGACACACACGCGTTAAACCGAGCCTTGTGGATAAGTTGATATTTCAACCGATTTTCAAATCAGTTCGCGGAAAATTTCCGATCAAATATCGGCGCGCGATTCAGCATGCCTGTTCGATACGACAGTTAAAGAGAAAAATTTCAGACTTTTTGAAAATTGGAGTGGACATCTGAAAGCCGTCTAATTAGGCACGTTTTGTAATATCATTACAAAGGTGCTTTATGACATCCTTCAAGCTCGCATTGCTGGCCACATGTTCTCTGGCTATTTCGGTTCCGGCTCTGGCGCAGTCAGGCGACAGAGTTCTTCGAGAAGACACGATTATCGTGACGTCTCCAGGTCCCGACCGTCTGTCAGGCGAACTGATCTCCAAAACCGATGCTCTGAACCGGGATGACCTGATTGCTGACATGAAGGGTACGCTGGGTGATACGCTGGTAAACCGGCCCGGCGTAAGCACCACTTATTTTGGCGCAGGCGCAAGCCGGCCAGTGTTGCGCGGACTTGGCGCCGAACGCGTGCTGGTACTGACCAATGGCATGGGCGTGATCGACGCATCTGCGGCGTCACCCGATCACCAGGCTGGCGCAGACGGGCTCGATGCTGAGCGCGTCGAGATTCTGCGTGGACCTGCAGCGCTTGCTTATGGCGGGCAGGCCATTGGTGGTGTCGTCAATGTGATTGATGGACTGATTGTCGATCAACTTCCGGAAGAGAATGTCTTCGGGCAGGCTTATGGCGCCTATAACAGCGTGAATGAAGGCACGGAGATCGGCGGTAAAGCGGGCTTTGTTCTTGGCGATTTCGTCTTCAATTTCTCAGCTGCTCAGCGTGATTTTGACGACTACGACATTCCGGGCTTTGCCGAGTCTTCTATCCTGCGGGCTATGGAAGGCGAGGAAGGACATGATCATGAGGACGAGGATCACGATGATGAAGATCATGATGACCACGACCATGACGATCATGACCATGAGGACGAGGAAGTTCGCGACACGCTGAGCAACTCCTTCCTTGAAAGTGAGACCCTTTCGGCCGGTCTGTCATGGGTCGGTGAACGCGCCTATCTCGGTGTGTCTGTGCGCCAGCAAACCTCTGAATATGGTCTGCCGGGTCACCACCATCATCACGAAGAAGAAGGTGAGCACGACGATGAGGATCATGCCGACGAAGATCACGATGATCACGACCATGAGGATGAAGATCACGACGATCATGACCACGATCATGAAGAAGAAGGTGCCTTCATCGATCTCGAACACATTCGCGTCGATGTTCAGGGCGGATACCGCTTCAATGGCGACGTGCTCGATGAACTGAAGTTCAATGTGATGGCGTCGGACTATGAGCATGCCGAGTACGAAGGTCCGGGCGAGATCGGCACCCAGTATTTCTCTGATGGTGTGGAAGGTCGTGTCGAGCTCGACCACCATCTCGGCGATAGCAGCGGTACGATTGGCGTCCAGTTCACGGACAAGACCTTCGCAGCAGACGGCGAAGAAGCCTTTATCACCGATACTGATACGACGTCCTTCGGACTGTTCGTCTTCGAGACGCGTGAATGGGGTAGCGGTTTCGGCGTGGAAGGTGGCTTCCGCGGGGAAACTGTTGAGCTGGACAATGAACGGTTCGGCAAGCGGGACTTTGACCTGCTGAGCGTTTCTCTCGGCGCGCATCGGCACTGGGAAAACGGCCTTTTCCTTGGCGCACAATTCTCACTGACAAACCGCGCACCAAACGAGAGCGAGCTGTTTGCAGACGGAGCGCACCTCGCAACAGAGCAATATGAGGTCGGCAATCCTGACTTCGACAGTGAGCGCGGCATCAACTATGAGGTCACAGCGCGTTATAACCGTGGCGGCTTCAATATTGGCGCAAACCTCTTCTACACGGATTTCGGAAACTTCATCTATCTGACGCCTGGTGAAGCGGTGCATGATGGCGGCCTCACCGACGAGATCGACGAGTTGCCAGTGTTCCTGTTCACCCAGGAAGATGCCCATTTCTCTGGGGGCGAGGTTTATGCGAGCTACGACCTGTCAGCTGGCCCGCTCGGCGCAGACTGGACAGTTGATGCAAGCGTCGACTTCGTAACCGCTGAACTCGATGATGGCGGCAACCTGCCTTACATCCCACCTCTGACGCTCAAGACAGATGTGAGTGCAGATTGGGGCCTGTTCGACGCGGGTATTGGCGTTACAGTGGCTGACGAACAGAATGATACCGGCGTCGGCATTCTGCCAACCGATGGCTATACGACACTGGATTTGTCTGCCGGGCTTGATCTGGCTGAATGGGCACCGTCGCTGGATGGGGCACGCCTGTTCGTACAGGCGCGCAACGTCACCGATGAAGAGGTCAGATATGCGACCTCCGTCCTGAAAGATACGGTACCCGCGCCAGGCCGAAACATTCGGGTCGGCCTGTCCGCGAAATTCTAACAGCTTGTCTTTGTGACGAGCGCTTTAAAAGACCTGCTCGGGATCAGATGATGTCGAGCAGGTTCTCAATCGGGCGGCCAAGCGCCGCTTTGTCGCCATTAATGCCGATTGGGCGCTGAATCAGGCGCGGATTGTCCGCCATTGCGGCATAGACTTCATCATCGCTCGCGGTTTCTGGCAGATCGAACTTCTTAGCGTCCTTCTCGCGCAAGAAAGCGCGCGGACTATCTGCACCCAGCTTCTTCGTGATGTCCCGCAATTCCGCTTCGCTCAGCGCGTCGGATTTATTCGCGTATTTGCGGACTGAAACCGCCACACCTTTTTCATGCAAAAGCTCCAGGCCATTGCGCGAAGTGGAGCAGCCCGGATTGTGAAGAAGAACATAGCTCATCGAGAAGGACCCCTTTTTTGTCAGGAGGCGGTAAGTCCTTCGCGCAGATTTGTCAAAACGTCAGGGCTGACCGGTATGGCGACTGCGATAGCTGGTTGTCGGGCTGGTGCGATAGGTGCGCGTCACGGTCCTGGGCGGATAGGAAGTGTGCGGCGTGATCGTCTCGTCCGGATAGGCAAACCTGCGCCCCACAGGTGTGGCGGTTCCCGGAGGTGGATAGGTGCCAGACGAGGCCGTTGCATAAGACGAGGTGTAGCCTTGAGTTTGCGACGTATAGCTCTGGCCAGAAGTATAGGATGTCGCGCCGTTTCTGTAGCTTGGTGGCGCAGATCGATAGGTTGGCTGCGCTTGTTGGTAACTGGTGGTCGCGGCAGTGCTTTGCGTTTGGCCCACCGAGCCCTGATAGGGCTGGCTGCGGGCCGTTGCGTAGCTGGAACTCGTGGATGTCGTGGACGTCGCGCGCGCTGTTGCAAAAGAGGAGACATAGTCTGAGGTGGGACCGGTTGCTGGTGCCGGTGCAGAAGATGTTGCGTAGGCTGATGCCTGACCAGCAGGCTGAGCTGTCACAGAAGAGGACGCATAAGCAGAAGCTGACGCCAGTTGATAATTTCCGCCATAAGGTGGCTGATAGGCATTGTCTGAGACGTTTCCGTATTCCCGGACCTGCGTGGGCATCACGCCTGGTGTGGCGAGTGCCTCGGACAGGCGAACCCAGGCCTGCGTGCGATAGGGGTCAGAACAAGTCAGACGCACCCAGTAGTGCTCATCATAGCCGCCTGAGGTCGGTGTCGCGATGCCTTCGAACTGTGAGACCCGGGTTGTATAGGGCTTGCCATTGATCTGAACTTCGCCAAACTCATGATCGAGATAGCGCAGGATACGGACACGACTGCCTTTGCTGAGGTTGATCTTCTGATCCGCACCGGCCTTGAGAACGCGGCTTTGATTGAGTTGAAGTTCGGTTTCCTGAGAGGCCGTCAGAAAGGTGAGGGTGTCGCTTTTTGTGCGCCGGTGATTCCACGGATGGATGGAGGCGCCCATCGGTAGGGCGCAGGTTGTCGCCGGATCTGTGTTTGGAACAGGCACGCGGTGGGCGGGCACTTCTACGCCGGGCGCGCTGATCGTAAATCCAGGCGGGACATCTCCGGGCCAGCCGAATCCAACGTGCCAGTCCTTGTCATAATAATTGCTGAGATAGATGTCTTCCTTGCCGAGAGCGACGTATTGAGACCCGTTTGCCGAGGCAGACAAACTGCCCGTGAAGGCTGCGAAGATAGAACTTGCACATATGACTGTCAGAAAAGTCTTTTTCATTTCGTCCCCCCAGACTACCTGTTCAGGTATGTCGTCAGCCGCCCCCAGACTTCAAACACTACACGGCTATACCGCGTATTTCGAAAGTTTTCATGTCTGGGGAGAGGAGTTGGGGCGTTATTCGCGCCAGATGCGTAAAATTTTATTCGAATCCAAAAGGACGAGCCGACCGAAATGACCCATGAGCGCCGCACGAAATCCGTGACAGTCCGCAATGCCCAGCTCTCAGATATTCCGGGTATCGTGGCGCTGACCGGGCGCGTCTATAAAGAAGAACCGCCTTACACGCCCGGCATGATTCAGGGCCAGATCACCAAATATCCGGCCGGTCAGTTCGTTGTCGAATACGACGATGATATTGTCGGCTATGCTGCAAGTTTCCGGATCTCAGAGCGTCTCGCCATGGGGCAGCATACCTGGGACGATATCACAGGCGTGGGCTATGCAGCGCGTCACAGCCCAAAGGGCAAATGGCTCTATGGCATGGAAGTCTGCGTCGACCCGACGCGTCGTCGGCTTCGTATCGGCCAGCGCCTCTATGATGCGCGTCAGGCGCTCTGTGAGAGCCAGGATATCAAAGGAATTGTGTTTGGTGGTCGTCTCCCGGGCTGGTCACGTCGCAGGCGGAATTATCCCGATCCCGTCGACTATGTAAAAGCGGTTGAGCAGAAAAAAATAACCGACCCAACCGTCAGCTTTCATCTGAAACAGGGTTTTGAATGCATCGGCATTCTGCGCGGCTATGCGCCAGACGACAAACAATCTGGCGGGCATGCGACACATATGGTCTGGCGCAATCCCTATGCGCAGGATGAGGAGACACGCAAACAGCCCAAACACCTTCAGAAAGAAGCAGTCCGGATCGCGACGGTTCAGTTTCAGCAGCGTGCCGTGAAAAGCTTTGAAGAATTTATGGGCAATGTCGAATATTTCGTCGATGTGGCGGCGGACTATCGCAGCGACTTTGTTGTGTTTCCTGAACTCTTCACCCTGTCACTCCTCGCCTATGAAGAGCGTCGGCTTTCAGCTGTTGAGGCGATTGAGTCGCTGACCCGCCATACGCCGCGTTTTGTTGAAGAAATGCGCGAACTGGCGATTGGCTATAACGTCAACATTATCGGCGGGTCACACCCCACTATCACCGATGATGGTGATATCCAGAACGTGGCTTACGTCTTCCTTCGCGATGGCTCGGTCCATGCCCAGGAGAANCTGCATCCGACGCCAGANGAGCGCGGCTGGTGGGGGATTAANGGNGGNGATGANATCCAGACNATTCTCACCGACTGCGGCCCGATTGGCGTGATGATCTGCTATGANTCNGAGTTTCCAGAGCTGGGCCGNAAGCTCGCCGATGAGGGCGCGAAAATCCTGTTTGTGCCTTTCTGTACGGACTCTCGTCAGGGTTATCTGCGCGTGCGGTATTGCTGTCAGGCNCGGGCGATCGAGAACCAGTGCTATGTCGTGATTTCGGGGAATGTCGGCAATTTGCCAGGCGTTGAGAATATGGATGTGCAATATGCGCAATCGGCCATTTTCACGCCAAGTGACCTGCCATTCGCGCGCGACGGTATTGCGGCTGAAGCGAGCGAAAACGTTGAGACGGTCACCATGTGCGATCTCGACCTGACAGACCTTGCCTGGGCNNGNGCNGAGGGCTCNGTTCAGAACCTGCGTGATCGCCGGTTNGACCTTTACCAAACCAGCTGGAANGGCGTTCCGCGCGGGCCGAAATCNTAGGCGAAAAGCCTGCGGTTTCTCNCTNAGCATTTGCCTGTGAACTGAGGGACGCTCTAGCTGTCTTCCTCCAGTAGATGGTGCATGTCGTCGTCTGAGTATCCGAAATGATGGCCGAGTTCATGGATCAGGACATGGTCTATTAGCTCTTCCAGCGTGACGTCTGGCCGGGTGCGCAGCTCGGCCAGGATCGGCTTGCGGTAGAGGAANATGCGTGGGCTTTGTGGATGCGGAAAGCTGATACTGTCATGGGTCAGCGGTATGCCCTGATACAGGCCGGAGAGGTGCATGGGATTGTCGATGTCCAGTTCCTTCAGAACATCCGGGTCGGCGAGATCCCGAACATGAAGCTCGATCCGGCCAGCCGCGTCGCGAAACTGCGCGGGCAGGCGTGTCCATGCGGTTTCCGTCAGTTCNCTGAAGGTATCCAGATTCGGCTCATGCATACGAAGATGTCCTGCGTTGGTCGTGAGGAATACTTATGGTCGACNCANCGGCTTCTGAAGGNGTNAAAAACNGTTAATCGTGAAAAATTNNGNCAAGCTGCGACATATTTTCCTAACGAAGATCATCGATAACTGAACATGTTCCGAGGAGTGGGCATGATCTGGTACGTTATCCTTACGAGCGTCATCGTGCTGCTTCAGATTCTATATCTGGGGCTGATACGGCGGGACGTCGAACTTGGCTTCAAAGGCCAGGATGCGTCCATGGCACGCTTTGGTGCGGAGCTTGCGGGCATTCGCAAGAAGGGCGACAAAACCAGCTATAATACCGACTATCTCGAACAGCGGATCAGCAAGCTGGAGGTCGAGCTGGACCAGTTTCGCGTGCTGACCATGAAGCTGATGGCTGACCGCATGGAAGATGCCGAGCGCAAGGCGAAGACCGGGTAGGTCTCAGATCAGATGCGTTTTGAGATGCGCTTCGAAGCGTTTGAAGTCATCTGCAATCGTCGGATTCTTGCTCACATCATGGGCTGAAAAAGTCGGCAGCGGCGACATTGCAAAGAATGCAAAATTGATATGAACCGGCGCGAGCAACTCGTCGACTGAGCGACCTTGAAACAGAGTTTGCGCAGGATCGTCAAAGGCAGAGCGCGGNGCGTTGGCGGTCACCGAAAGCATGTATTTCAGCCCGGAGAGACGCCCGCCTGATCCATACTGTTTCGAGGCGTCCTTTCTGGAGCGGCCATCACCCTTGGCGAGCCGGCCATCCATGCCGGCTGTGAAGACTTCGTCGAGATATTGTTTCAGCTTCCAGGGCACGCTCATGGAATTCAGCGGGAATTGATAGAGTGCAATATCCGCCCAGAGATGGTTCTCAATCTGCTCGTCCAGATCCCAGTCATCCCTGACGCGGACGGACCTCACCTCATGGCCAGCATCCAGGAGCAGCTCTTCAGCCCGCTCCGAAAAGGCGGCGTTGAGCCCGCCCGGGGAAGAGGGAAAGGGCTGATGGCCGTTCACGATGAGGATGTGTGCCATGCCTATGCAGTGTCTCCTCAGTCGAGCGNGTTAAGCGCCGAGTTTGCGCGGACGNTCNCCCGCGACCAGCATCAGAGCGTTTTCATACTCGCCGCCAAAATCCACGCGCGTCA
The DNA here is from genome assembly GCA_002699325.1 of Ponticaulis sp. Lineage (GTDB taxonomy): Bacteria > Pseudomonadota > Alphaproteobacteria > Caulobacterales > Hyphomonadaceae > Ponticaulis. The sequence goes on from PABS01000044.1 coordinate 18,827, forward strand.
CATGATCGGTTTCAATCGTATAGGGATCAACGTCCCATTCTGCGGCGGGCGTGACGAGATCCAGCACAATTCGCTCCTCAGAGTAGGACCGCAATCTGCCAACCCAGCAGGTTTCAGGCTCAGCGATTTCCGCGTGCACTGTGATGAGCTGTGTCTTATCATTCGCAGTCTGCACAAGGGGCAGGGCGGATGTGAGATCAATTGACGGGCAGACGGGCGGATACTCTCCGCGCATGCTCAATGCCTTGACGAGGAAATGCTCATTCGGGGTCGGCAGGGTGAGATTGGTGACATCCTCATAGCGCAGACAGGCAAAGCCATTGACGTGGACATACTCGTCAATCACGGCGAGCGCGAAAAACTGGTCGCCCATGCGGGCGACATAGCCGTCAAACCAGCCATCTTCGATCTCTTCACGCTCGACGCGAACAATGAGTTGATGCGCAGCAGCGAGCTTCAGCTTTTCAAGGATTTCAGTGCTCTTCAAACGTCAGTTGTCCTGCATGGCTTGAATCGCTTCGGAGACAGCAACAATGCGCTTGGCTTCAGCCAGGTGAAGCAGCTCCGTCATTTTGCCATTCACCTTCAGCACGCCCTTGCCCGCGTTTTCCGGATCAGCGAAAGCGTCGATGACGGCTTTGGCATGTTCGACATCGGCTGGGGTTGGGGCGAACACTTCATTGCAGACTTCAAGCTGCGACGGGTGAATGAGCGTTTTTCCGTCAAAGCCCATGGCGTGGCCTTCTTCGCATTCCGCGCGCAGGCCATCTCTGTCCTGAATGTCGTTAAATACGCCATCAATGGCGACGATATCATAGGCGCGGGCCGCCAGCATGGTCATGGAGAGCGCTGTTCCAAATGCCAGTTGTCGATTGGGCTTTGCTTCCGCGCGGAGTTCTTTGGCGAGGTCATTTGTCCCCATGACGAAGGTGGTCAGGCGGGTGCGCCCGACCGCTTCGGCGACATCTTTGATGTTCAGAATGGCCATGGGCATTTCGATCATCACCCAAAGCTGCATGTCTGGCGAGGCGCCAGCGCGCGTCATGGCATCATCAAGGCGGTCAATATCGCTGCCATCGATCACCTTCGGGGCGAGAATGGCGTCCGGACCGGCCGCAACAGCGGCATTCAGGTCATCGAGCCCCCATTCGGTATCGAGCCCGTTAATGCGCACACACACTTCGCGCTTGCCATACCCGCCAGCCTTTACCGCAGCGCAGACATTCTCGCGCGCTTCGGCCTTGGCTTCTGGCGCGACGGCGTCTTCAAGGTCGAAGATCAGCGCATCGGCCGACAGTGTCTTGGCCTTTTCGAGCGCGCGTGTATTGGCGCCAGGCATATAGAGCGCAGAACGGCGTGGGCGGTGGGTTTGTGTGCTCATCTGTCGGGTCCCCGATTATCGTCTTCTTTCATCTGTGTTTGCCGCATTGCAGCATGAAATTCAATTGGGTGGGACGTGACTTTCCTCCAAGCGCCCGGAGGTGCAGAATGATGGGATGAAGCACGCCCTTGTTATTTCCTCTTTCGTCGCCGGATCAAACGTCGGCGGCAGCCTTGCCATGAAGGTGCTCCCGCAACTTGGCCTGGAGGTCAGCCTGTTGCCGACGACTTTGCTTGGGCGTCATCCGGGCTGGGGCGCGCCCGGCGGTGGCGCCGTGTCTCAGGAGATGTTTGAAGGCATGGCGCAGGGGCTCGTTGCCAATGACATTCCGGCGCGAGCTGATCTCGCCATAACCGGCTATTTCGCAAGCGCCGGTCAGGTGAGCCTCGCAGCTGATCTGATTTCCAGGCATGTGTCGGGGCGCGGGCTGGTCGTGGTCGATCCGATCATGGGCGATGATGAAAAGGGGCTCTATATCTCCGAGGCAGTCGCAGACGCGATTGTGCGAGAGCTCCTGCCGCTGGCAGATATTATCACGCCGAACACTTTTGAGTTTTTCGAGATTGAACGGCGGCTCGGCCACAAAATACAGCGTTCGGGCTCTTTGCCTCAGCGAAGCGAAGTCCGCGCACAACTGTCACGCCAGGCCGAGCCCTATGCGCGTTATGTAACCTCCGTCCATGACAGCGGACATATCGGGATCATGGCGGCGCGCAATTCTGAGCTCTTCTATGCGTCAGCGCCTTTCATCAAGGAGGGTGTGCCCAACGGTACAGGCGATCTGGCAGCCTTGCTGATCGCGCACGCTGAGCTTTCCGGTCAGATGTCGGCGGAGGGTCTCGACGCCATCCTGCAGCGCATGCAGGCGCTGATCCGCCCCAATCCCACCGGAGAACTCAGGCCAATCTGCTGAGGGCAGATGCAGGGGCGCCCTCCGATAGACTGGGCACCCCGAGGTACGTACTTTTGAGATGATCGAGATTGACTAAATCTAGGCGAAAGGCGTTTCCAATAGGAGTTTTCAATGCTTGATATTCGCCGCTTTCAATCGCTTGGCCGGTTTGACAATGACTGGCTGAATGCGCGTTATCACTTTTCATTCTCCGGATATTACGATCCGAAGCGGATGGGCCATGGCGCGCTGCGTGTCTGGAATGATGATCAGATCCGCGCAGGAACAGGCTTTCCGCCACATCCGCACGACAATATGGAAATCATCACTTATGTCCGCAAAGGCGCGATCAGCCACAAGGACAGCCTTGGCAATAAGGGCCGGACGGAGGCAGGCGATGTGCAGGTGATGAGTGCCGGATCGGGCATTCAACACGCAGAGGTGAATCTGGAGAGCGAAGACACGACGCTTTTCCAGATCTGGATCATGCCCTCAATGCGCGGTGGCAGGCCACACTGGGGACAACGGAAGTTTCCAAAGGCTGACCGGGCCAATGTCTGGTCCGTCCTGGCCTCGGGACATGAGGCCGATGAGGCGCTGCCAATCCGTCAGGATGCCCGGGTGCTGGGCACCACTTTGCAGGCTGGTCATGAGTTGGAGCTGGAAACGAAATCGGGCCGGTATGGCTATCTCGTTCTGGCAACCGGATCGGTCGATATTGGCGGTGAGGTTCTGAATGCGCGGGATGGCGTTGCCATTACCGGCCCGGAAAAGCTGACCATCAAGGCAATTGATGATGCAGAACTGGTCCTGGTGGACACAGTATAAGCAATTCTTAGCAGCTTACCTGTATCCCTGCAGGTGAGCTGCTTTGTCGCCTGTTTTTGTGCAGGCGAAACTGGTTAAGCTCACTTTCGAAGTCGGGCCAGAGTTCAGGGAAAGTCTTAGCCATGTCATTTCGTGTATTTTTTGTTCTGCTGTTTGCGGGTCTGGGAAGCCCGTTTCTGTCAGGATGTGTCGCCGCGACGGCGATCAGTGTCGCCTCAGAAACTGTTCAGGCAGGGGTTGGCGTGACCGGCGCTGTCATCGGCACATCGGTTGATCTCGTAACGACCAGCGATGAGGAACGCGAGCGCAAGAAACGCTGAGTATTCGCGCTTCTCATGTTTGATTTCTTTTCACCTGTACCGTCTTCCTGCAATTTGCAGTATGATGAGTGGTAATCTCTCTGAGATGATCCCATGTTTAGAGAGAAGAATTGAAGGAGGTCACTCATGAAACGGTTTCTTCTTGCTGGTGCGGCCCTCTTGCTCGCGCCAATTGCTCAGGCGGCTGACGTCAATATCCGCTTTTCAGATGAGTTCAGAGAGTCTCTCACCGAAGAATACGGCGTTCGCGAAGGCGAATATCTCACAGATCTTCTGAAGGATGACATCGCACGCGCATTCGCTGAACAAATGGACCAGATCGGCCAGATCAATGTCGTGATTGAAGCGGCAAAGCCGAACCGTCCAACCATGAAGCAGATGAGCGATACGATCGGATTGAGTTTTGAAAGCTATTCTCTTGGCGGCGCTGCGCTGACCGGTCAGGTCATCGGCCTGAATGGTGAGACGCTGGCAAATATCGAATACGACCGCTACGAAAACGATATTCGTTTCGTCAAAGGTTATTCAACCTGGACGGATGCAAACCGCACATTTGGACGGTTCGCCCGTAAGCTCTCTGACGCTGCGAAAACCAGCTAAGACGACGACTTTCTACGACTGGCCAAGCCGGAGTGTGCAGGATTCTGCCAGGCTTGGCCGGGATACAGTGACGCGCGTCAGGCGTGGGAGCTTCTGAACCACGCGATCTGCGATCCAGACGCAGATACGTTCAAGCGTGGGCAGCTCAAGACCTTCAATATCATTCAGATAGCCATGGTCGAGCTCAGACACGACGCTGTTGAGGACATCGCCAACGATTGCGAAGTCCGCCACCCAGTCTTCACTTTCCTGAACCACACCTTCAACGCCAATTTCGACTTTGAAAGAGTGCCCGTGCAGCCGTCCGTAGGGATGGTCAGGATCTTTTGGTGCAAGATGGTGCGCCGCCTCAAAATGAGCCGCGCGCGAAACCTCAAAGGTTCGCCCTGAAAGAGATGGCGCTGACAGACCCGCAGATGGGCCTGATTTCGGGGATTGCGACGTCACGTGCGTAATATCCAGTAATCTGTTTCAGGCCAGGCCTGTGGGGTCTTTGGGACAGCCGGCTTCTTGCCAGTCATTCCATCCTTTTGCTCGCAACTCACATGCAGGGCAGGTGCCACAACCATAGCCCCAGTCATGCCGCGTTGAGCGGTCGCCCAGATAGCAGGTGTGGGTGTGTTCGACAACAATCTCGACCAGCTCTTCTCCGCCGAGCGATTTAGCCAGTGCAAAGGTGTCTGCTTTTGTTTTGTGCATGAGCGGAGTTTCAATCACGATGTCGCGGTCGAGCCCGAGGCTCAGCGTTTGCTCCTGAGCGTCCAGCGTGGCACGGCGGCAGTCCGGATAGCCAGAATAATCGGTCTCACACATGCCGCCGACCAGAATGTTGGCGGCCTGACGATACGCAATGGTGCCAGAAAGTGAGAAGAAAATCAGATTTCGGGCCGGTACAAAGGTGGACGGCAAGCCGTCTTCGGTCATCCGGATTTCTGCGTCGCGTGTGAGCGAGGTTTCTGCGATCTGGCCCAGAATGCTCAGATCAAGCATGACATCATCACCCAGATGATCGGTACGGACCACAGAACTTTTCCGAAACGCTTCCAAGACATTTTGCCGACAGTTGAGTTCCACTGAGTGGCGCTGAGCGTAATCAAAGCCAACGGTGGTCACCCGATTATAACGGGCAAGCGCCCAGGCAAGACAAACGGTGGAATCCTGGCCACCGGAAAAAAGGACGAGAGCGTTCTGACTGGTCATGAGGGTGGTATTTGCCCTCTGCGGCTTTCAGTCAAATGGAAATCAGACTTTCAGCTGATCACGCAGGTTTCCGAATAGCCGTTGAGCAGTTATTTCGGCAGCGATTGCGCTTCGCCTTCTTCTATGGGCTCAAGGTCAGTATCAGTTTCCGGAAGAAGAATAGCATCGCGTGCGACGTCTTCTTCTGACTCATAATAAATGCCCCCATAGCCATATTCGGGTTCGGCATCTTCTGTCCGCAGGTCAGTCTCCTGATCGGTGGACGAGAGCCTTATTGGGGTTTCGGGATTTTCCGTAATCGCAGTCGTGTCAGCGCTCAAAACCCCACTCTCCCAAAGATGGGCGAGGTGGTGAGACATCACCGAGGTCGTGCCTGAGGTTTCGCTTACAGCTGGCAATCTGACCTGCGCAGGGGACGATTGGGCTGGTGAAGCTGAATCTGTAGCCTCGCGGGACGACATGTCCTGCGCAAAGACGGGTGTTGCTGAGAGCGCGAGTGCGCCAAACATCATAAGGGCTTTCATGTGGGGAAACTCCCATTTCATTGAGCCAAAATTACGAAGAAATAACGGCTGATTGTGTCGGGGGTTCCGCCCTGCAAAAACGCACAAAAAGAGGGAGGCCGAAACCTCCCTCCACATGCAGTTCTGTTAGTCAGTATTAGCTACCGACAGATTTGCTCAGAACAGACTCTGCCTGGTATTCCAGTTCGATAACGTCATCGATGACGTGGATCACACCATTCGAGGCGACAATGTCAGCCTGCATGACGGGGACCGAACCGGCTGTAACAGTGCCATCAGACGCGCGTTCCAGCATCAACGTAGCCTGGCCAAGCGTCTCGAATTCAGCGCCAACTTCTGGCACATCACTTGCCATATAGATGCCGTCGAGCACGTGAGCTTTCAGCGTTTCTTCAAGCCGNGTCGGATCACGCTTCAGCTCTTCCATTTGCTCATTAGAGAGCTTGTCGAACGCGGCATTTGTGGGTGCGAAGACGGTATATTCGCCATCCGCACGGATTTCGTCAGCAATGCCTGCATCTTTCAGCAGCATTGTGAGCGTTGAGAACTGCGGGTCGCTCATCGCGACTTCGGTGATCGTCGCATCTGTGTACGTGTTAGATGCCTGATCCGTGGACTTATAGTCTTTGTCCGCTTTCTTCATCTTCTTATCGGACCAGTCTTTTTCCGACTTATCCATGCTGGACTTGTCCATCTTCTGGTTTTTGTCCCAGGTTTTGTCGGCTGTTTTGGTCGCTGATGATTGCGTCGTTGTCACTGTGGCGGCGACAACGCGCTCGTTGTTTTCTTTTAGCTGCGCCAGCTGCATTTCGTTCAACATTTCAATAGCTTCAGGGCCATCAACATTGGCTGGAAGTGAGACTTCCTGCGCAACGGCCGGCGTTGCTGCAAGGGCGAGTGTGGAAACAGCGGTAGCAATAATGCGGGTCATCTGTTGTCCTTTCCTGTTGAGTTCTGAGTTTGATTTTCGCTATGCCCTCACAACGGGTGCCTAACCGCAGAAGTTTCGAGAATTAATGTTTCATCATGTTCTGGAACATTGAGCTTTTTTCCTCGTTTTTACTGACGGTCGAGTGACGGAATGCCGCAGATGAATCCGCGCGTCATTGGCCGAAACATTAACCGTGAGCAGCGAAAATAATCCGCATAAACAAACGTCTTGCGGGTGAAATTTCATGACAATCAAATGGAAACACTGTGTGCCTCTGGCCACGGCTCTGGNTTTGTCGTTTGCAGCGGCGGCTGCAACGTCGGATGGTGTGCATTGGGAGTATGATGGGGAGCACGGTCCGGACCACTGGGCCGACTTGAAGTCAGACTATGCGGCATGCGCCGGCAAAGAGCAGTCGCCGATCGATCTGAACGGTCAGGCCCTCTCTGCCAACGTCCANGCGCCCGCTGTGTACTGGCAGAGCAGNNAAGTGTCCTCCGTCGTGAATAACGGCCATACCTTCCAGGTGAATCTCGAAGATGCCGGGAAGATTGTCATCGACGGCACACCGTACACGTTTCTCCAATTCCATTTCCATTCGGGTTCAGAGCACACCCTGCATGGGCGCCGGTATCCGCTGGAAGTGCATCTGGTCCATCAGGCTGAANATGGCCGACTGGCAGTTGTGGGCATCATGTTCGCTGAGGGCGAGCGTAATCCCCAGCTCGACCAATTGATCAATGTCCTGCCGGGCAAGGTGGGCGAGGCTCAGCCGTATATGTCGTTCAATCTGAATGACTTCCTGCCGGGCAGCTGGGAATCCTATCGCTATGAGGGCTCACTCACCACGCCGCCCTGTTCAGAAGTTGTCAGCTGGACGGTGTTCGAAGCGCCGCTCACAGCCTCGCGTGAGCAATTTGCGGTGTTCGATATGTTCTTCCCGCACAGCTATCGGCCACTGCAGCCGCAGAACCGACGCTTNGTTCTGAAGACGAATTAGNGTNGGCTTTTAAGGCTCACCGGCGCANCATTAATATTTCAAAAAAATCTGAAATAACTCTGGTGCGCTGAATCAGCTTCGGTTAGTGACGCAGCTATGCTGCATCACCGTTCCAGAACCTCACCCGTCTTTCGCCTCTGCTTTACAATTTTGCTGTCGGCGCTCAGCGCCACCGCTGCTGCTGAGCCATCGTTCAGATTGAACGCACTGACGGACGATATCGGCTGGCTCACACTGCGAGGCGAAGGCCGCGTCCGATACGAAAGCCTGGAGAACCAATTTCGAGCGAACCGTTCTGGAAGCGATCAGCTTCTCCTGTTCAGAACGCTTCTGCATGCGCAGGCCAGAGCCGACAGCTGGAGCCTGGGGCTCGAGCTTCAGGATAGCCGAACCTATCTCGGCGATAGCGGGACACCGCTTTCCAGCAGCATCGCNAATCCGCTCGATATTCTNCAGNTNTATGTCAAATACGATGACGCACCGGGATTACTNGGCCCAGATTCAAGCACACAGCTCACGCTCGGTCGGCAAACGGTTTCGATCGGCTCCAAACGNCAGATTGAGCGNGTTGATTTTGCCAANGTGATCAAAAGCTATACCGGGCTTCANGNGGTATCGACTGCAGCGCGCGGAGACGAGCTGCATCTGGTNTATGTTGTGCCAACGGCGCGCTTCCCNAATCNNCGACCGGCTCTTGATGATAATGAACTCTCAGGTGATGAAGAGCAGTGGGG
>PABS01000045.1 GCA_002699325.1 Ponticaulis sp.
TGCTTCCGTGACGAGGATGCGCGTGCGGACCGTTCACCTGGCGAATTCTACCAGCTCGATATCGAGATGGCGTTCGTCAGTCAGGAAGATGTGTTCCAGGCGATTGAACCTGTTATGGCGGGCGTGTTCAACGAATTTGCCGACTGGGACGGCAAAGGTCGTGAGATGCCGCAGGGACCGTTCCCACGCATTCCGTACCGCGAAGCCATGGAAAAATACGGGTCTGATAAACCAGACCTCCGCAACCCTATCGAGCTGAAAGACGTCAGCGAGTTCTTCAAGGATGAGAGCAAGACCGGCTTTTCGATCTTTGCGAAGATCACGGGCGGTGGCGGTAAAGTCATTGCGATCCCTGCGCCCAAGGCCTCTGCAACCCAGTCTCGCAAGTTTTTCGACGACTTCGATAAATGGGCGAAGAAGGAAATGCAGGCGCCAGGCCTTGGCTATGCGCGCCTGAAGGCGGGCGATGATGGCGTTGTTGTCAGTCAGGACCCTGTTCTGAAGAATTTCGATCCTGAGCACATGAAGGCTTTCCTCGAAGCGACTGGGCTCGGCGATGGCGATGGTGTGTTCTTCTCAGCCGGGAAGAAAGACGCAGCCTATAAGCTCGCTGGTGCGGCACGCCTGAAAATCGGCGAAGAGCTGGATATTGTTGAGCAGGGCGTGTTTCGCTTTTGCTGGATCGTCGATTTCCCAATGTATGAGTGGGACGAAGACAATAAGAAGGTCGACTTCTCACACAACCCGTTCTCCATGCCGCAAGGCGGGCTTGAAGTCCTCGAAGGGGCGGACACGGATGAGAAGAAACTCGATATTCTGGCCTTCCAGTATGACATCGTCTGCAACGGCATTGAACTGTCGTCTGGTGCCATCCGGAACCACCGTCCGGACGTCATGCTCAAAGCCTTCGAGCTTGCCGGTTATGGCCCTGAGGTCGTTGAGGAAGAGTTCGGCGGTATGCTGAATGCCTTCCGCTATGGCGCACCTCCGCACGGCGGCATCGCGCCGGGTGTGGACCGGATCGTCATGATCCTTGCTGAAGTTGAAAACCTGCGTGATGTGACGTTGTTCCCAATGAACCAGCAGGCTCAGGATCTGATGATGGGCGCACCTTCAGTTGTCGACGACAAGCAACTGAAAGAGCTCTCTATCCGGCTTCAGCTGCCACCTAAGAAGTAACTCGAATGAGACCGGCCTTCATTCCGGGCCGGTCTCAATTCACTGCTATAGCGCTGGGTTCTCCCTGATGTGGTCTGGCTTATGGTGGACATCCACGAGTTGACCTAAGGGCAGTCTGGTCAATCCTGATGGCGGTATGCAATAGAGCGGCCGAGCGCTCAGAGAAGCGCAGGGGATGATCAAGCCATGTCAGAAATAGCTCCAGTCCGTCCGCTCTCCCGTTTACAAAAATGGGTGATTGCCTTCGGGCTGTTGTCTATGGGCGTTGGCTTCACCATCAGCTTTGTTGTTGCGCCGCCTCTCGCACGCGATGCGGGTCTGACAGAAGTGCAGGTGGCAGGCGTTCTGACGACCTCTGCTCTGCTCTACGCGCTCTTCACGCCGGTCTGGGGACGCATTGCGAACCGTTATGGCCGCAAGCGCGTCATGGTGTTCGCCATGCTGGCAACGGCGGTGACGAATAGCTTCTTTCTGCTCACACTTGATGCGGCCTTGAGCGGGGTTTTCGTCGGCATTCAGACCTTTTTTCTTCTCGCGGGCGTGCGGATCGCCTTCGGGCTTCTGTCCTCAGGTCTGCAGCCTGCGGCATTTGCGAGTATGACGGATGCGACCACCTACCGCGACCGGGCAGCCGGCCTCGGCTTTCTCGGTGCCGCGATGAGCGTCGGCTCTATTCTCGGGCCAGCAGCCGCCGCAATTCTGGCCCGCTTTGGCGCATTAGCGCCGCTCTGGGGATCTGTCGCGTTCTCGGCATTCTGCGGCTTGGTTGTGTTGTTCGTTTTGCCAAAGGATGAGCCGCATGATGCGACGGTCAAACGCCCGAAACCGCTGTCGATGAACGACGCGCGGGTGAGACCGTTTTTCTGGCTGTTGATTTTCTATTTCATGGCCGTTGGAATCGTTCAGCAGACGCTCGCCTGGTTTGCAAAGGACCGCTACGGGTTGGAGCGCGCAGAAGCCGTAGAATCTGCTGGCTGGATTTTCGCCGTGATGGCGATCGCTATGGTGCTGGTCCAGACTTTCTATGTGAACCGGTTTAAGCCACGTCCGCGCTTCATGCTTCCGATTGGACTGGCGCTGGTTGCTGTGGGATATGGGCTCGCCATTCCGCATTTGCCGTTCTGGTTTGTCTGCCTTGCGTTTGCCGTTGTGGGTTCGGGATCTGCGCTCATTGTCCCCGCCCTCAATGCGCTGGGTACGATGGCGGTGGGGCCTGAAGATCAGGGGTCGGCGGCGGCTGTCATGGCGTCGGCACCGCCATTTGGTTTTGTTCTCGGCCCGCTGATCGGTGCGGCACTTTACATGGTGCACAATGACCTTCCGCTCACCGCGAGTGCGCTTGCCCTGGTTGGATTGTTCATTGCTGTCCTCGTCTTGATGAAAGACCCTGAGCCGGTTGAGCCCCTTGCTGAAACGCAAGGCTGATTTCCTCATAAGAGGCTTGCATTGCGGTCCATATGGCGGTCTCTGATCGCATGAAGATTCTGATTGCAGGTGGGGGAATTGCAGGGCTTACAGCAGCTCTGTGTCTTGCGCAGGATGGTCACCGGGTGTCCATCTTCGAACAGGCCAGTGAGCTCTCTGAAGTTGGGGCCGGTCTGCAGATAAGCCCCAACGGCATGCATGTCCTTAACGCGCTGGGATTGGGCGAAGCTGTCGTCTCTGCGGGCTTCGAGCCCCAAGAGATCGAGCTACGCTTTGGCAAGTCAGGACAGGTGATCTTCAACGTGCCTCTGGCTGACCAGTCCGTGGAACGCTGGGGCGCGCCTTATATTCATATCCACCGCGCTGATTTGCTGGATGTTCTGATCGCGGCAGCNTCTGACTGCGAGAACATNACNATTCGCACNGGTNTTCCTGTCAGACGCCTCACGCGTTCAGACGANGCTGTTACGGTCCATTCAGACAGTGAAGCGGTTTCGGGGGATCTGCTNATCGGTGCCGANGGGATCCACTCGGTTGTACGTGAAGCGCTNCTGGGACCGGACACGCCCCGGTTCACCGGATGCGTCGCCTGGCGGGGTGTTATTGAGACTGCGAAACTTGGCAGCCTGCGTCCGCCACCAACCGCGTGCGCCTGGGTAGGGCAGGGAGCGCACATGGTGAGTTATTATTTAAGAGGTGGCGCGCTCGTGAATCTGGTGGGTGTGGTTGAGCGCGATGCCTGGAGAACGGAATCCTGGACAGAAGGCGGCTCAAAGGCGGCTTTCCTGAAAGACTTTGAGGGCTGGGATCCGACGCTCATCAATCTGATCGAGAACGGCGACCGTTTTTTCCGCTGGGCGTTGTTTGACAGAAATCCTCTATCGCACTGGGTGGACGACCGNGTGGCGCTGATGGGGGATGCCTGCCACCCTATGCTGCCTTTCGTGGCTCAGGGCGCGGTCATGGCCATTGAAGACGCATACGTACTGGCCCGTTCTCTGCGTGAGGCNTCAGATATTGCCGAGGGGCTGCAATCTTATCAGGCGGCGAGACATGCGCGGACAGCGCGCGTTCAGGCGCAGTCGAGACAGAACGCACAGACCTTTCATCATCGGAATCCGTTGAAACGACTGACCACTTACGGGCCAATGTGGCTGGCCGGACATGCGATGCCGGAAGTGGTCCATAAACGGTTGGACTGGATTTACGGGCACGATGTGACCGCATGACCGGTCTGCCTATTATTCATTTTGTTCATAACGCCATTTCTGTTAGCCCATAGAGTAGAGTTGACTACAATAAACGACCGGCAAAAGACCGGCAGCTTGTCATAGGGAGATGTGAAGCATGAGCGGACTCGAAAACTGGCCTGCTGCGAGCCTGAAGGAAATCCAGGACAAGCTCTGCGCGCCCGGCCAGAAATTTGAAATGAAAACGGTTGATGTGCTTGGCGTGCCAACGCGCGTCTGGAAGAATGTCATTCCTCACCTGAGAGCCCTGGCTGACCTCGGTCGAAATCACGGCGATCATCTCTTCACCATCTACGAAGAGGAGCGCATCAGCTATGAAGCCTGGTATCGAGCGACAGCGGAACTGGCGCGCTACCTGATCGAAGACTGCGGGATCAAGAAGGGCGATCGGGTGGCTCTTGCCATGCGGAACCTGCCCGAATGGCCAGCGATTTATTTTGCCGTCACGTCGATCGGTGCGGTTCTTGTGCCGCTGAACGCCTGGTGGACGGGGCAGGAGCTGGCTTTCGGGCTTGAGAATTCCGGTTCGCGAATCCTCATCTGCGACGATGATCGGTGGAGAAAATGGGCGGATGATTTCAAGGCGGTTTCAAANCTTGAGAAAATNATTGTGTCNCGGATGCCTGAGCCGAGCGCTGACTNTATCAGCCTGGAGAGCATTCTTGGGTCTCCACCAGACTATATGAAGCTGCCAGACCAGAGCATTCCAGACGTTGAAATTCATCCGGATGATGCCGCGACAATTTTCTATACCTCCGGTACAACGGGCCAGCCCAAGGGCGCCGTCGGTACGCACCGCAATGCGACGACGAATATTTATTCGTCCAGCTATGCGGCCGCACGAACAGCCATGCGTAGAGGTGAAACGCCACCAGAGCCGGTCCGAAAGGTCGGCCTTCTGGTGATCCCGCTTTTCCACGTCACAGCCTGTAATGCGCGCATGATGGGTGCTCTGGCTGTCGGCCACACAACGATTTTCATGGACCGATGGGACACAGAAAAAGCGTTTCAGATCATTGAAAAAGAGGGTGTATCCTCGACGGGCGGCGTGCCGACCATTGCCTGGCANTTGCTTGAGCATCCGAGCCGCGAAAAATACGATTTGTCGACACTGGAAGCCATTTCCTATGGCGGTGCGCCAGCCGCGCCAGAGCTTGTCCGCAAGATCAAGGAAGTGTTCGGGGCAGAGCCGGGCTCTGGCTGGGGCATGACGGAAACATCCGCCACCGTGACAATCCATAGCGCCGAGGATTATCTGCACAGACCTGACAGCTGTGGACCGCCTGTGCCGGTTGCTGATCTGAAGATCATGAGCGTTGAGGGCGACAGGGAGCTGCCGCTCGGTGAAGTGGGTGAGCTTTGGGCGCGTGGCCCAATGTGTGTGCGCGAATACTGGCAGCGCCCGGAAGCCACAGCCGAAACCTTCGTCGATGGCTGGGTGAGAACAGGTGATCTGGCTCGACTGGATGAGGAAGGCTTCTGCTTTATCGTTGATCGTGCCAAGGACATCATCATTCGAGGTGGCGAGAACATCTATTCCTCTGAGGTCGAGAACGTTCTCTATGACCACCCGGCTGTGACGGACGCTGCGCTTGTCGGCATTCCACACCGTACGCTGGGCGAAGAGCCCGCAGCGGTTGTCCATCTCGCGCCGGGCATGACCGCGACCGAAGATGAACTGAAGCAGTGGGTGATGGATCGCCTGGCTAAATTCAAGACGCCAGTGAAGATCATTTTTTGCGATGAGACGCTGCCACGCAATGCGAATGGCAAAATCCTCAAACGTGATCTGAAGTCTCTGTTTACAGAGGAAAGCGAGAGCGCCTGATCGGCGCTCTTTCTCCGGTCTGGTTCAGACGGCGACGATTTTTTGTTCGATGGCGCCAAAAATGGTGTGACCTTTGTCGTCCAGCATTTCGAGGCGCACGACGTCCCCGGGCTTCATGAACTCGGTTGCCGGTTTGCCGTGGGCGATGGTTTCGATCATGCGAATTTCGGCGATGCAGGAATAGCCTTTGCCGCCTTGCGCGACCGGTTTGCCTGCGCCGCCATCTGAATCCTTATTGGAGACCGTGCCCGAGCCGATGACTGTTCCGGCGCTGAGACGACGGGTTTTGGCGGCGTGTGAGACAAGGCGGGCCAGAGAGAATGTCGCGTCTTGCGCGGCTTCTGCGCGGCCGAAAGCTTCGTTGTTGTAATCAACGTGAAGCGGTCGGTGCACCAGAGTGCCTTTCCAGGCCTCGCCAAGTTCATCAGGGGTGATCGCCACTGGTGAGAAGGCGCTGGCAGGCTTTGACTGGAAGAAGCCGAACCCTTTGGCCAGCTCACCGGGGATCAGGCCGCGCAGAGACACATCATTGCAGAGCATGATCAGTTTGATGTGTTTAGCAGCTTCGGCCTCTGTGCTGCCCATCGGGACGTCATCTGTGATGACAGCGATTTCGCCTTCCATATCGCANCCCCAGCTCACATCCCCAAGGGGGATATCATCGCGTGGGCCGAGAAAGGCATCCGAACCACCCTGGTACATCAGAGGGTCATCGTAAAAGCTCTCAGGGACCTCCGCGCCGCGGGCTTTGCGGACCAGCTCAACATGGTTGATGTANGCTGAGCCATCTGCCCACTGATAGGCGCGGGGGAGTGGGCTCTCACACTCGTGTTCGTGGAAGCGAAAGGTCGGGACAGACCCGATCTCAACCTGCTCGGCCAGCCGCTCCAGACGGGGTGCCATGTGTTCCCAGTCATCAAGGGCGGCTTGTAGAGTTGGCGCAATACGCGCTGCGTCTGTGGCCCGTGTCAGGTCTTTTGAGACGACGACCAGACGGCCGTCGCGGCTTCCATTCCGGAGTGTGGCGAGTTTCAAGGTGTTTCCTTCCCAGTGTCATCCCGGATGCAGCGCAGCNTGTCATGATGCGGTGCTGGTCCGGGACCCTTTTNTCGGCGGTCTTGTCAGGTCCCGTGTCTGCNAAGCGTAACTTNGTTCCGCATCGCGCACGGGATGACATNTCAGCTCTCTTCAGCAATCTTTTCATGCANCCACGCTGCGTGGCGTGGTGCTTTTTTAGTGGCGCTCCACTCTTCNATCATATCCTGAGCAACACTTTTGAGCTGGCTGTACTGATCGGGCGTGCCGATGTCGGCTGCAAGCTCAATCCGGTGTCCGTTCGGATCGAAGAAATAGATCGACTTGAAGACACCGTGATGCACCGGGCCGAGAACGTCGAGTCCCATTTTCTCCAGATGTGATTTCGCCTCGAGCAGTTCTTCCATGGAGCCCACACGGAAGGCGATGTGCTGGACCCAGATCGGCGTGTTNTCATCCCGGCCCATATCTGTCTTCGTCGGCAGCTCGAAGAAAGCGAGCACGTTATTGTTTCCGGCATCCATGAAGATGTGCATGTACGGGTCAGGCTCGCCGGTAGACGGGACTTTGTCTTCGGCAATGGCTAGCTGGAAATCCATTCCCAGCGCATCGCGATAGAACTCCATGGTCTCTTTGGCGTCTTTGCAGCGGTAGGCGACGTGGTGAACGCCGCCGAGTTTGAAGTCAGCCATTATGCGTCCGCCTTTTCTTTGTCGCCAAGAACGCCGCGTTTGACCTGGTCGCGCTCAATGCTCTCGAACAGAGCTTTGAAGTTACCTTCGCCAAAGCCCTCTTTGTAGTCGCCNTTGCGTTCGATGAANTCAAAGAAGACCGGGCCGACCTGTGGTTCAGCAAAAATCTGGAGCAGGAGACGTGGTTCGTCACCTTCAGTGGTGCCATCCAGTAGAATGCCGCGTGATTTCAGCTCCGAGACATCCTGACCATGGCCGGGAAGGCGCTCTTCCAGCATGTCGTAATAAGTGTCCGGCGGCGGGGTCATGAAGGGCACACCCAGCTTTTTCAGCCGGTCCCAGCAGGCGACAATGTCATCACAGATGAGCGCGATATGCTGAATGCCCTCGCCATTGTACTGGCGCAGAAATTCTTCGATCTGNCCGCGGCCGCCTTCGCCTTCTTCATTCAGCGGAATGCGGATTTTGCCGTCTGGCGCGGTCATCGCTTTCGACGTCAGTCCCGTATATTCGCCCTTGATGTCGAAATACCGGATTTCCTTGAAGTTGAAGAGCTTCTCATAGAAGTCCGCCCAATAGGCCATGCGACCGCCATAGACATTGTGCGTCAGGTGATCGATCACTTTAAAGCCTGCGCCTTTGGGATGCTTGTCCACACCTGGCAGATATTCGAAATCGATGTCATAGATGGACATGCCATCACCGTATCGATCCACCAGATAGATCAGCGAGTTGCCAATGCCTCGGATGGCCGGAATACGAAGCTCCATAGGGCCCGTTTCAACATCGACGGGCTCTGCGCCGTGTTCGAGCAGATGGTCGTAGGCTTTCTTGGCGTCCTTGACGCGNAAGGCCATGCCACAAGCCGAGGTGCCGTGCTCGCGAGAGAAATACCAGGCCGGTGATTTCGGTTCGTAGTTCGTGATGATGTTGATATCGCCCTGACGCCAGAGCTCAACATCTTTGGAGCGGTGGCGTGCGATTTTCGTCATGCCGATGGTTTCAAGAACCGGCTCGATAACGCCGCGCTCTGGTGAGGAAAGCTCGATGAATTCAAAGCCGTCGAGGCCAGCTGGGTTTTCAAAAAGATCTGCCATGTTCAGGTCTCCGTTCAATTTGCTTTGTTCGTAAAATATGCGTGTGTGCCNTAAGTGATGANGTCATCACCNGGGGCGAGTTCNGATGGCGCGAGGTCGGCTGCGCTGCGCAGATAGTCGTAGACGCTGTCAAAGTCGCGATAGCATTGCTCGAGCAGCGACTCGAAGCTGTCGATGACGAAATACGTCTCCTGGAAGTCATCNATNCGNTAATTGGTTCGCATGACGCGCGGCAGGTTGAANGCAATNCGGTTNGGGCTGTCGCTTTCCAGCGANAATTTNCTTTCTTCCGGAGAAGACAGGATGCCCGCGCCNTANATNCGCAGGCCNTCNTCCATCTGNATGAGACCGAATTCGACCGTGTACCAGTAGAGNCGNGCCAGATTGTGCAGCTGGCCTGAGCCGAGCGCCTTCAGGCCGCCTTCGCCGTANGCCTGCATGAAGCTGGCAAATTCNGGATTGGCGAGCATCGGCACGTGGCCGAACACGTCGTGAAANACGTCTGGCTCTTCAATNTANTCGAATTCAGCTTCTGATCGGATGAAAGCGCCNGCCGGGAAGCGTTTGTTGGCGAGGTGTTCGAAGAAGACCTCGTCTGGCACAAGGTCTGCGACCGGCACGACTTTCCAGCCTGTCAGTGCGCCAAGCTTTTCAGAGAGTTTTTCGAAATCCGGAATGCCCGCTTCAGACAGCTTGAGCTTTTCCATGGCTTCGAGGACCTGCGGACAGGCGCGGCCTTGCAGAATTTCCTGCTGGCGCGCGTAGAGACGATCCCAGCGCTTGTGTTCGTCTTCCGTGTAACTCTGCCAGTCCTGATCAATTGTATAATCAGCGTT
>PABS01000046.1 GCA_002699325.1 Ponticaulis sp.
CTGCTTTTCCCCGCCTTCCACACCCGTAAACACGAGACTTTTTTTGTTCTGCTCGCACTTATTCCTCCCCCGGATCAAGTCCGGGGTCGGCCCTGCTGCGCCTGCGCGCTTGCTTGTAACGCCACGAACTGAGATTTCCCCATCATTCCGAGCGATCTGCTCAAGACATGGCGTCCGACTCGTATAAAGTCAGCGGTCAAGGAGTTTGCCTATGTCCGATCTGATGGATTCCGGTGAAGAGAACATCATTGATGAGAGCCTGAATGAAGCGCTGTCGCGGCGCTATCTCGCCTATGCGCTCTCCACCATTACGAGCCGGGCGCTGCCGGATGTGCGCGACGGGCTGAAGCCTGTGCAGCGGCGCATTCTGTACGCCATGCGCGAACTGAAGCTGAACCCGGATGCGAGCTTCCGGAAATGCGCCAAAATTGTCGGCGAGGTGATGGGTAACTATCACCCGCATGGCGACAGCGCGATTTATGACACGCTGGTGCGCCTGGCGCAGAGTTTCTCGGTTCGTTATCCGCTGGTCGATGGGCAGGGCAATTTCGGCAATATCGATGGCGATAGNGCGGCGGCCATGCGGTATACCGANAGCCGGATGACNCAGGCTGCGCGTCTGCTGNTGCAGGGGCTGGACGAGAACGCNGTCGATTTTCGCGCCACGTATGACGAACAGGATTCTGAGCCTGTTGTTCTGCCNGCGGCNTATCCNAACCTTCTCGCCAATGGNTCGACCGGNATNGCCGTGGGCATGGCGACCAGCATTCCGCCGCANAATGCNGCTGAGCTGATCGATGCCTGCCTGATGNTGGTGGAGAATAANNACNCGACTGTGGACGACCTTCTGACCGTGATGCCGGGGCCGGANTTNCCGACCGGCGGCATTGTGGTGGANCCGAAAGAGACCATTCGCGAGGCCTATGCCACGGGGCGGGGCAGTTTCCGCACGCGGGCCAAGTGGGAGAAGGAAGACCTCGGCCGGGGCACCTGGCAGATCGTGGTCACCGAAATTCCGTATCAGGTTCAGAAGGGCAAGCTGATCGAGCGGCTGGCTGAGCTGATCGATGGCAAGAAAGTGCCTCTGCTGGGCGATGTGCGCGATGAAAGCGCCGAAGACATTCGCGTGGTGCTGGAGCCGAAATCCAAAACCGTTGACCCGGAAATGCTGATGGAGAGCCTGTTCAGGCTCTCTGATCTGGAGAACCGGTTCTCTCTGAATCTGAACGTGCTGGATCGCGGCGCGCCGAAGGTTATGAACCTGAAACAGGTTCTGCAGGCCTATCTGGCACACCGCAAGGAAGTGGTGGTGCGGATTGCCCAGCACAGGCTGGACAAGACGCTGGCGCGGATTGAGGTGCTGGAAGGCTATCTGATTGCCTTTCTGAACCTGGATGAAGTGATCCGGATTATCCGCGAGGAGGATCATCCGAAAGCCGAGCTGATGAAGACGTTCGAGCTGACGGATAATCAGGCCGAGGCCATTCTGAATATGCGCCTGCGCAGCCTGCGCAAGCTCGAGGAAATGGAAATTCGCGGTGAGCATGCCGAGCTGGAGAAAAAACGCGACAGCCTGCAGGCGCTGATCGGCAGCGACCGTCGCCAGTGGACGGAAGTCGCGCGCGGGCTGAAAGAAGCGCGCGAGGTGTTTGGGCCGGAAACTGAGATCGGCCGTCGGCGGTCTGACTTTGGCGAGGCGCCAGAGCATGATGGCGAGGCGGTGCTGGAAGCGCTGATCGCGCGCGAGCCGATCACGGTTGTGCTGTCCAAGCTCGGCTGGATCCGCGCGCTGAAGGGGCATGTGAATGACCTCTCTTCCACGCGGTTCAAGGAGGGCGATGAGCTGTATCTCTCCTGCCAGATGGAGACGACCGACAAGCTGATCCTGATGTCCTCTGATGGGCGGGCGTTCACGCTGGGCGGGGATAAACTGCCGGCTGGGCGGGGGCAGGGCGAGCCGATCCGCTTCCAGATTGATCTGGAAGACGAGCATGAGATCGTCGACATGTTCAAGCTGATGCCGGATCAGAAACGGTTTATGGCATCCAAGGGCGGGTATGGCTTTATCTGTCCGGAGAGCGAGCTGCCATCTGCGCGCAAGGCGGGCAAACAGGTGGTGACNACGAGCAAGGGCTCGGAGCTGTTCTNGTGCNAGCCNGCTGATGGCGATCTGGTGGCTGTGATTGGCGAGAACCGGAAGCTGTTGATCTTTGCGCGCGATGATCTGCCGGAAATGCCGCGCGGCAAGGGCGTGAAGCTGCAGAGCTATAAAGATGGCGGGCTGGCCGATGCCAAGGTGTTCAGCTCTGAAGAGGGCTTTGCGGTAACCGATTCTGCTGGTCGGCAACGGACCTTCCCGGACTGGCGCGACTGGATGGGCCGTCGGGCCGGGGCAGGGCGGATGGCACCGCGTGGCTTCCCCCGGTCTGGCAAGTTCAGGGACTAATCAGCTCATTTTCTGATCCCTGCCGGTGTGTCGGCGCAGCCATGCCTGCGTCTGAGACGGGCGGCGGGGGCGTTGGGTATGTTGGCGCGACCGCTAACACCTGAAACCCCTGAAAATAATTTGAGAATAATTCTCAGAAGCAATTGCAATTGTGTCGAGTCTAGTTAAGAACGCCTCTCAATATCAATTGAGGGGAATCTTCGTGTCGAAACAGTTCAGGGCAAACACAGCAATTGCAGCGCTCATTCTGGCAGGCGGNCTNGGCTTGTCTGCCTATGCGGACCCGCAGGNCAAAGAGGCGCCGGGAGGCGACGCAGAAGAGGCAGCGCTGACCGCAGAAAAAGACGGCGAGTCACGGATGGACGATATCGTGGTGACGGCGGCAGGCTATCAGCAGCAGGTGGTCGAGGCGCCNGCCAGCATCACACTGATCCCNCGCTATGAGCTGGAAACGCAGCGCGTGAGCAGCCTCGCTGAGGCGCTGCAGAACGTACCCGGCATCGACGTTGGCAATGGTGTCGGCAAAACCGGCGGGCAGAATATCTCCATTCGCGGCATGCCGAGCGATTACACGCTGGTTCTGGTGGATGGGCGTCGCCAGAATGCAGCGGGCAATGTGACGCCGAACGGGTTTGGCGAAACNTCATCAAGNTTCATTCCGCCGGTTTCGGCCATTGAACGGATTGAGGTCGTGCGTGGACCGATGTCGACGCTGTATGGATCTGACGCCATGGGCGGCGTTGTGAATATTCTGACGCGTACGCCGGATGAAGATTTCGGGCTGGATATTGGTCTTGATGCGACGCTGCAAAGCGATGACGACTTTGGAAACAGCTATAATTCGACTGTCTATGCGGACGGGCCGATTGTGCCGGGCCAGCTGGCTTTCGCGGTACGTGGGCGTTATTTCGAGCGCGAGGCGTCTGACTTGATCTATGAAGACACCAATGGCGACCCGATTGAGGTGTCCAAGCGTGGTCCGTCGCCTGTCGGCGCAGAAATCTGGTCTGCGGGCGGGCGCCTGACCTTTACCCCGTCTGATGACCACCGCATCTGGTTTGATGCAGATATCGCGCGTCAGACCTATGACAATTCCGATGGCCAGCTCGGGACACTGGGAACACGCGGCTATGCGCCAGAGCTGGAATTCAACCGCGATCAGTTTGTGCTGGCCTATACGGGCGACGTGCTTGGCGGCGTGGTGGATGCGGACATCACCTATAACAGTACCGAGACGCTCGGCCGTGTCCTGCCATCGGATGTGGAAGGCACGAACCGCAAGGCGGGCGACCCCCGCGAGCTGGAAGCCAGCAATACGATTTATAACGCCCGGTTCTATAAGATGATGGGCGATCACACCTTCACCATTGGCGGTCAGTATTGGGACGCTGAAATGGTGGATGGTGTCGCCGCTGATGTTTTTGAGCACCAGCAATGGGCGGTCTTTGCTGAAGACGAATGGCGCTTTGTGGAAGACCTGGCGCTCACCGTTGGCCTGCGTATGGATGACCACAGTGTCTTCGGCGAGCATTTCAGCCCGCGGGCTTATCTCGTCTGGACCGCGAGCGATGCGCTGACCCTCAAGGGCGGTGTGAGCCGTGGCTTCAAGACGCCGCGTCTGGAGCAGATCGCGCCGGGCATTATCGGTTTTCGCGGGCAGGGGACGATCCCTGTGCTCGGTACGCCAACCCTGCAGCCGGAGACCAGCACGACCTATGAGGCAGGTGCTTTCTTCGATCCCGGCCATGGCTTTAGCGGGAATGTGTCTGTCTTCAAGAACGTGTTCGAGGACAAGATTGCCAACGGACCAGAACTACTCAATTGCGCATATGATCTGACCCGTGAAGAGTATGACGCGCTACCGCCATCTGAAGACTGCGTGGATTACGGCTATTGGCCGCGACCGGCGACCTACACCCAATCTGTCAACGTGGATGAGGCGGAGACGCAGGGCATTGAAGCGAGCTTCCGCCAGCGTTTTACGCCGGATGTGAGCCTCTCGGTGAACTATACTTACACCGACAGCGAGCAGAAAAGCGGATCAGAGGCGGGAGAGCCTCTGGTGAACACGCCAGAGCATCAGGCCAATGCGCGGATCAGCTGGGACGTTCTTGACGATGTGTCGGTCTGGCTGCGTGGTGAATTCGCCTCAGCACGCTATCGCGGCGCTGGCGAAGCGCAGGATCAGCTAGGCGACTATGAGGCTTATTCGCTGTTCCACCTTGGTGGGTCATGGGATGTTCGAGAGAATGTGACGGTGAATGCGACGATCTACAATCTGCTGGATGAGGATTTCATTGAGTACATGCCTTATGAGCGCCGCGGCGCTCTAGCCTATTCGAATGCATATGCCATCAATCAGGAGCCACGCCGGCTCTGGGTATCTCTGAATCTCGCTTTCTAGAAAGCTGAAAAAGTACGGACAGCAACGGCCATTCCTTCTCAGGAGTGGCCGTTTGCATTTTGGAGGAATTCGTGTGAGCGCGTTCAATTTGTCGCATTTCATTGATCGAATTCCGTACAAATATTAAGGTTATATGTCTGAAGGGAGATCACCATGGAATTGAAGCAGATTGTCCTGCGTCTGGCGCGGAATGAAGGGTATCCGGAAGGCGACCGCGATCAGGGATATGTGATCACTGCGCCGCTCAATGCCGATGCAAAGCTGGATGTTGATGCCTGGAGGGAGGCCAAGAAGCACTGCACTGTGAAGCGGTTCCATCCTGACGATGAACTGGCCGCAGACGGCCTTCTCACTCATCGCGGCAGCCACTGGTATTTTCATTATGATGAAGATGGTGAAGGCCCGGATGAACCGCTCTATCGACTGGCAGATCACCAGCTTCTTCACGGGTCATACGTGACGATCGCTCACGGTGAAGACGCTGATCCGCTCACCTATCAGGTGGATGATATTCGCGTCGTTAAAATCTAATTTCCGACATGCGGTCTGGCGAAAGGTCTAACGCGGATGGGGCAGGCCAAACTGTCAGAGGCAAGATGGCGCGGAAGGCGTCAGCTTTCCGTCGTCAGAATAGCCCCAAGAAGTGCCTCGGGCGCGTCTTCCTGAACCAGATGTGCCGCATGGGGTAGGGAAGTGAAACTATTGGCCTGTAGCGCGGATGCCAACTTGCGTCCGCGTTCAGGTGGAATGAACGTATCGTGCTCACCCCAGATCAGATCCACCGGGAATTCAGGCTTCGCATAATGCGTCTGAAGCTCCTCTATTTGCCTGGTATCGGCCTGCGCGATTTGCCGATAAAAAGCAGGCTGACCAATCTCACCCGAATACGGCGCAAGGTACATATCTGATACTTCCTGGCTCAGAGGCTGGTGAGACGCGTTTTGGATATAGGCGCGAAGCAGAGCCCTGTGTGCATAGTCCGGCAGGCCTGAGAATGCGTGCTCGTGGTGGGCCACGTGTTGGTAAAATGGAGACCCCGAAGGCAACAGCGCGACCGCGTCGATCAGATGCAATCGACCATAAGCTACGCCATGAATGAAGTGAGCGCGAAGCGCCGCAAGCCCACCGAAATCGTGAGCGATCACATGCGGGTGCGTGAGGTTCCAGAAGCTGAGAAGCTCAGCTAGCAGCTCACCCTGAACACTTTCATCGACTTTCTGGTCCGAGCGTTTCTCTGACCGCCCGGTGCCGAGCATGTCGTAGACAAAGACCTGATTTGTTTTGGCGAGCCATGGGACGAGCTTCCGCCAGCTCTGTGCAGACCAGGGGAAACCGTGAACAAGGACTATTGGGTCGCCTGTTCCGAAGTGGGCCCAAGAGATTTCATTGCCTCGAAATTGGAAGGTTTTGTCGAGCGTTAGCATTTTTATCTCCAATATTGATATATAGCAAAAATACAATATGATTGGGTTATGACGATACGTGATGATCAGATCAAGTCCCTGGCGAATGAGAAAAGAATGGAAATTCTGCGGCTTCTAAATGAGCCTGCGGAGCATTTCGGCCATCAGCAATCTGCCGATCCAGTCGAGTTCGGTGTTTGTATAAATCTCATCGCTGAGAAGATTGGATTGGCTCAGCCAACGGTTAGCCGACATATTGATGTTCTCAAACGCGCTGGATTTCTGACAATCCGCAGGTATCAGAAGTGGTCGTATTGTTCGCGCGACGAGGTTGCGTTGAATGAGTATCTGAATTGGTTGGCAGAAGACTTGAGCATTCGATAGCCCGTTGACTCCGATCAGGCTGGGCACATCTCGGTGATCGGTATCATCACTGGCGAAATGCTCATTTGGATAAGCGCTTGCCCGAGACCCGGCTGTGCTTTAATCCAACCGTTATTCTATCGGGGGAGTCGCTTTCATGACTGCAGTCTGGGTTATTCTGGGGATCGTCGCTGTCCTCGCCATCATGGTCATCGCCATCTACAACGGCCTCGTCGCCAAGCGGCAGCAGTGTCGGCAAGCGTTTGCTGATGTGGATGTGCAGCTGAAACAGCGCCAGAACCTGATCCCGAACCTCGTTGAGACCGTCAAAGGCTATGCGACGCATGAGCGTGAGACGCTGGACGCCGTGATCGCTGCACGGAACTCTGCCGTAGCCGCCTCCGGGCCGAAAGAAACTGCCGCAGCGGAAAGCATGGTGGCAAGTACGCTGGGCAAACTGTTTGCTCTGGCTGAATCCTATCCGGACCTGAAAGCCAATGAGAACTTCAAAGAGCTGCAGAAAGAGCTGTCTGTGATTGAAGACAAGCTGGCTGCGGCGCGGCGCTTCTACAACTCTGCAGTCTCTCAGTACAACACGGCGCTGGAGCAATTCCCGGCCGCTCTGTTTGCGGGTAGCATGGGCTTCAGCTCTGAAGAGTTCTACGACCTTGGCGAAGAGGTCCGTGCGGACCTCTCAATCGTGCCTGAGGTGAAGTTTTAGGGGTCTTTTTTACCGCCCGCTTTGCGGCATCCTTGTTCGTTCCCGCGAACCTGGGGTTCGCATGGAACAGGCTCAAGGCTGATGCCGCTTTCGCGATGGGTCGCGCTCAGGGCTGAGTGGGGCACAACACAACAAAATAACCCCGGAGGGCTTAGCCTTCCGGGGTTTCTTGTTGCGGCCTATCGCGTAAAGCCGGGCAGCCAGGTGGCGAGGGCCGGGATGAGGGCGACCAGTGCGATCATCAGGATCTGCAGGCCAATAAAGGGCAGGGCGCCTTTCCAGACATCGAGCGTTTTGAGGTCTGGCGGGGCCGAACCGCGTAGGTAAAACAGTGCAAAGCCGAAGGGTGGGGTGAGGAAGCTGGTCTGAAGGTTCAGTGCCATAAGGATGGCAAGCCAGACCGGATCGAAGCCTGCAACGATGAGCGGCGGCGTGACCAGTGGGACAACCACGAACACGATCTCGATAAAGTCGAGGAAGAAGCCCAGCACGAACATGACCAGCATGGCGATGATCAGTGCGCCCCATTTGCCGCCGGGGGTGGCAGCCAGAAGCTCATGAACCAGATCGTCGCCCCCAAAGCCGCGGAAAACGAGGCTGAACAGGCTGGCGCCGATCAGGATGAGAAACACCATTGAGGTGATCTCGACGGCGCTTGTCATGGCGGGTTTGAACTGATCGCTCTGATGGAGGGCGAGACCGCCTGCGACAACACCGATCAGGAAAACGATGGCGGCAATAATGGTGAAGACAATGCCGATACCGTTGACCATGGAGATGGTTTCGACACCCATGCGTAAGTCGAGCGTGTTTCGCAGAAGAATGATCACAAAGATGGAGATCAGGCCAGCGATAATCAGGCGGAGCTTCCAGACGTCCCGTTCATTGGAGAGGCGGAGGCCTGCCAGGAGAACCGCGCCTGCTGCACCAATGGAGGCTGCTTCAGTTGGCGTGGCGATGCCAAACAGGATGGAGCCGAGCACTGCAATGATCAGAAACAGCGGTGCCCCAAGACCGAAGATGACTTCGCGAGGTGTCAGCGGGTCGGTTTCTTCGATTATCCCAGCTGGGCAAGCTGTGGGACGGAAAATGGCATTGAAGGCGATATAGGCAAGGTAGAGACCTACCAGGATGAGCCCCGGCAGGAGCGCGCCTGCGAACAGATCGCCGACTGACACGACAAAGCCCGTATTCGAGCCCATGCGACTGGCGGCCTGACTGGCGGCATTGGAGACCGCATCCGCAAGCAAGATGAGAACAATGGAGGGTGGGATGATCTGGCCGAGCGTGCCGGAGGCCGCGATGGTGCCGCTCGCAAGTCTTGGATCATATTTCTGCTTTAGCATGGTCGGCAGGGCGATCAGCGTCATGGTGATAACGGTCGCGCCAACAATGCCCGTTGAGGCTGCCAGCAGTGCACCGACCAGAACCACAGCATAACCAAGGCCTCCGCGCACGCGACTGAGAAGACGGCTGGCGATGTGTAGGAGGTCTTCGGCGACCCGCGAGCGCTCCAGCACCACACCCATGATGATGAAGAGCGGCACGGCCACCAGCGTCTCGTTCTGCATGATGGAGCCGCCCTGAATACGGCTCGGCAATGACAGAAGAAGGGGTTCTGGGAAGGCGCCAAGTCCGATGCCAATCAGCGCGAAGACAAGCGCGACACCGCCAAGCGTGAGCGCGACAGGAAAGCCTGCGAGCAGAGCGCCGATCGCTGTGAGGAACATCAGGACGGCCAGAAGGAGTTCAAGCTCCATGGCCTGCTCCTTCTGGGTGCTGGTTGGTTTCGGGCTCAAGGTGCCCGGTAATGCGAAGGGCGGCTTTGAGCGCTTCTGAAAGACCCTGGGTGATCATGAGTACAGCGAAGACGGGCAGGAGGGTCTTGAACAGAAAGAGGATGGGCAGGCCGTCCGACTCGCGCGAGCCCTCGAACAGCATCCACGACCGGGTGAGCCCTTGCTCGCCGGTCTGCAGGATGCGGATCATGATCGGAAACAGAAAGAGATAGATGCCAGCGAGTTCGATCCAGTTCCGGCCCGTCTCTCCAAACTGTGGGCGGAAGATATCTACCCGAACATGCGCGCTGTTGCGAAGCGCCACGGCGCTTCCGAACATGAACATGGTCGCGAATGCGTAGATGACGAGCTCAGACAGCCAGGTCCAGTTGAGGCCGAGTGAGTAGGACGTCACGACGCCAATCAGTTGAGCGAAAACGAGGAAGACCGTCGCGAAGATGGCGACAGCTAGCGCGCCAGACATCGCTTTGTCGATCAGGCGTGCGAGACCCTTGGAGAGGCCTGCGACAAGGCCAGGAAGGACCAGCGTTAAAAGCGGCAATATCAGAACGAAAGCAAGGACAAGCCCGGCATAGTTCAGGACACGCCCGATCAGAAGAAACGCGTTCGGATCCATCTCCCCCAGACCCGTCTAACCCTGCGCCTGGGCGCCGAGCTGGCGTGCGGCATAGTATGGTCCGTCAGAGACGGCGGCCCAGTCACGCATCTTCTTGAGCCCGTCTTCGAAGCTTTCATAAATGCGTTTTTCAATACCGTCGCGACCGGAAGCGGCGCGGACATCCCGAGCCGCTTCGGCCATGGCCGTGACGACATCATCCGGGAAAGAGCGAAGCTGAACGTTATGCTCGCGGAGCAGCAGGTCGAGATAGACGGAGTTCTTGTATGTGAACTCTGCAAGAGAGGTGTGGTTTTCGGCCTCGCAGGCTGCCTTGATGATGGCCTGTTCGCCATCGGTCAGGCCATCCCAGACGCGGCGATTGATGCCAACCGCCAGCGACGCACCGGGCTCATGGAAGCCCGGGCCGTAATAATACGGCGCTTCACGATAGAAGCCGAGCGAGTAGTCGTTGTAGGGACCGACCCATTCGGTGGCGTCGATATTGCCGGTTTGCAGCGCCTGATAAATCTCGCCGCCGGGCAGGGCCTTCGCCGAGCCGCCGAGCGCACGCAGCACGTCTCCGCCCTGGCCGGGAATGCGCATTTGAAGGCCAATGAGATCATCAAGGCTGTTGATTTCCTTTCGGAACCAGCCGCCCATCTGGTGGCCCGTATTGGCGGCCTGAATAGACTTGATGCCGAAGTCAGCAGACAGCTCATCCCAGAGCTTCTGGCCGCCGCTATAGTCAATCCAGCCCATGATTTCCTGAGCGGTCATGCCAAACGGAACGGCGGTGAAGAAAGGGTAGGCGGTGGATTTGGCCGTCCAGTAATATTCGGCGCCGTGGTACATGTCGGCAGAGCCATTGGCGACGGCGTCAAAACTTTCGAAAGCGGGGACGAGAGTTCCTGCGGGGTAGAGCTTGATCTCCATCAGGCCATCTGACATGGCCGCGACACGGTTGCAGACCCGAACTGCGGCTTCGCCGAGGCCCGGAAGACCGTCCGGCCAGGTGGTGACCATGGAAAATCGGCGGCGGTTCCGGCTGACGGCCGGTGCGGCGATCTCGGCGGCTTTTTCAGGATTTGCGAAACTGGCAGCCGCACCGCCCACCCCGAGCAGGCCCGCACCAATAAGATTGCGCCGATTGATCATAGTGCCTCCCCTGACAGATCCCCGCCGATACTTCAGACCCGCGTGATGATCAGTCCTTGTCTTCTAGTACGCGCCATTCGTCGCCGTCCAGAACTTCCAGAGGTCGGAAGTCGGCTTTGTAGCCCATTTTCGGACTGCCATCGACCCAATAGCCCATATAGACAAAGGGCAGATTGAGCTCTTTTGCATAGCTGATGTGGTCGAGGATGAGATAGTTGCCGATGCCACGCGAGGCCACGTCAGGATCGAAGAAGGAATAGACCATGGAAAGGCCATCCTTCAGAACATCGACCAGGGCTGCAGCGACGAGCGGAGCATCAAGGTCTGTGCTTTCGCGATATTCGAACATGACAGTCGGGACCGGAGAGCCCTCAATCATGGCGACATAGTCCCGCAAATCCATGCTCGACATTCCGCCATTGGCGTGGCGGCTGTTCAGATAGCGCTTGAGAAGCCGGTATTGCTCGCGTGTTGCGGTAGCACGCTGCGGCGAGCGGATGAGCGCGCTGTTCTTGTTGACCACCCGGCGCCAGCGCTTTGACAGTTTGAACTGATGCACGGGAATGCGCGTGGCGCGGCAGGCATTACATGCCGTACAGGCGGGCCGGTAGGCGATGGACTGAGACCGGCGAAAGCCTGAATGGGACAGTGCATCATGGAGAATTTCAGATTCACGCACAGCGAGATTGGTGAAGACTTTCCGCTCGACCTGACCGTCCAGATAGGGGCAGGGGGCCGGGTTCGTCATGTAGAACCGCAGCTGCCGGTTGGCGATGCCTCGTACTGCTGGTGAGTCAATTATCTTCATGTCTACGGACTATGCCACTCACAAATCAAAGCGAAAAGGCGCAATCAGACTGAACACCAGCCAGATCACAATCACGAGTGGACCGCCAAAACGTAGATAATCCATGAACCGGTAGTGACCTGGACCCATGACCAGAAGATTTGTCTGGTAGGCAATCGGCGTCGCGAAGCAACAGTTTGCTGCATATATGACTGCCAGAACAAAGGGTTTGGGATCAACACCCAGTAATTTTGCAGCTGAAATCGCAATCGGTGTGAAAAGGACCGCTGTTGCTGAATTGCTGAGCACATTTGTCATGACAGCGACGAGCAAAAAGAGTGTGGAAAGCACCGCCAGAGTACCAAACTGGGAGACAAGATCCACGACACCCTGGGCGAGCGTCAGCGCTGCGCCGCTTTTGTCGAGCGCGGTGCCCATCGCAATAGCTGCCGCAATCAAGGTGAAAATGCGTATATCGAGCGAACGGACGGCCTGCCGGATGTTGAGGCAGCCAAACACAATCATAGCAACAGCGCCGAGCACAGACGCATGAAGAATGTCGAGAACACCCGTGGCCGCCGCGGCGACCATGGCAATCGTAATGATTCGCGAAATCTGGCTCTTTTCGGTCACTGGCAGTTCGACCTGGGACCATTCGAGAAGCAAAAGGTCCCGGCTGGAGCGCAGATCCTTGAATGAGGCGGAGGGGCCGCAGAGGAGAAGCGTATCACCAGCCTCAAGGCGTATCTCGCCCAGACGCGCACGCATCATACGCGAGCGGCGTTGTACGCCCAAAACGAGGGTATTGGTGAGGCGACGAAAACCGAGCTGCTCAATCGCCCGACCGATCATGCGCGATCCTGGCGCCACGACAGCTTCTACCAGAAGCAGGCGCGGGGTCTGGCCGACATCTTCATCAAGATTGCTACCTTCGCGGCTCTGCCACATCTGGCGGAGAAGCTCAGGCTGTGAAGCCAGGGTGTTGGTGAGTGTCTTGCGAGTGGCTGCGACGATCAGCAGATCGCCGGGTGTGAGGGTGACGTCATCAAACGGGGGCAGGAAGGAACTCTCTCCGCGCTGGATCATACGGACTGTCATGTCTGACAGGTCTGGAAACATGCCCGCAACAGCGGTTTTGCCCACGAGCGGATTGCCTTCGGTGACGGCAATTTGCGCGACGAACTGACGGCCGGACCGTGAGACAAGATTTGCCTCCAGGCCTTCGCGGTTTGGCAACAGGAACCGCGAGGCAACCATCATATAGATGAAGCCAGCCCCTGCCAAAATGAGGCCGACCGGAGCGAGTTCGAAAAAGCCGAGCGAGACGCCTTCTGATGACCTGTAAACATCAGCTGCGAGAAGGTTCGTCGATGTGCCGATCAGCGTCGTCATGCCGGCAAAGACCGAGACGAAGCTCAATGGCTGCATGAGTTTTGAAGGTGAAAGCTTCATCTTCTCGGCAAAGGCCGCCATGATCGGCAGAAACATAACCACGACGGGTGTGTTGTTTATGAAGGCGCTGGTGACGAACACCGCGGCGAAAGCGGCGATGAGCGTGATGAAGGGGCGCGAATCATAAGACGTCATCATAAAGCGCGATGGACCGTCTAATGCGCCTGTCTGAAAGAGTCCCTGACCGACAACCAGTAGCGCCATGATGGTAATAAGGGCAGGGTTTCCGAACCCAGCCAAAAGCTGTTCTGGCGATACGGTGACGACATCACTCGGGATTTGCTCGGCGACATAAAAGACGAGCAGAAGCACGGCGATGACTGACACGGAGACGAGCTCCATGGGATACTCATCGCGCGTGTAAAAATAGATCGCACCAATCACGATTATCGTTGAGACAATCATTGGCCAGTTTGCGGAGAAGTCCGCCAACATAGTCACTCCCGCGGTCCAAACACCCGATTGCACGTGGTTGTTTTTAAATCACAAACCGTGTTCGGGCGGAAGGACAGGTGCCTCCCTCAAGAGGACTATGCTTATACGGCGGTTACCTGGCAAGTCAGGATCATCGGCATAAAGCGGCTCGGAGCCAGCCTTGCCGGAAACACGCGCGAAACGGTCAGCAAGAACGCCGTTTTCGGACATTATGCGGCGCGCGGCGTTGGCGCGGTCAGACGACAGCTCCCAATTGGAGTAATTACTGTCATCTGTCGGGCGGCGATCGGTGTGCCCGGAAATGGACAAGCGATTCGGCAGACGGTCGATAATCGGAGAGATCGCTTCCAGCAGGCGGATCGCACGCGCATTCGGTCGGGCGGAGCCTTTCTCGAACATGGAGCGACCTTCCTGATCAACAAGTTGAATGCGCAGGCCTTCCGGTGTCTGGTCGATGATCAGTTGTTTGGATAGCTCCGCCAGCTCCGGCATGCTTTCAATCGCCTGACGCAAGGACTGTTCAGCCCGCTCGAACTCCGCGCGTTCACGAATCGCAAGTGCGGCATTCAGGGACTCTTCGGTAACGTCGAGTTTCATTCGTGCGACAGGCGTGTTCTGATCTCTGATTTCCTGACGGTCACGTGAGATCGTACGTGGACTTTCTGGGGAAAGTTGCTCGATAATCGATTTTGAGCCTTGAGAGCGCGAGCCTTCCGTCGAAATCGCTGTTCCGCCCAGAACGCCGCCCGTGCCCGATGTCGAGGCAGAAACCGCTGCGGGCGCAAAATAGTCTGCAATGCCGCGCTTTTGTTCAGGACTGGTGGTATTGATGAGCCACATGAGGAGAAAGAACGCCATCATTGCTGTGACGAAGTCTGCATAGGCCACTTTCCAGGCGCCGCCATGGTGGCCGCCACCGGAAACCTTTTTGACCTTTTTAATGACGACTGGTTGATTGCCCGCCATGGTGTGACATGTCTCTCTTCTGAACGGGTTATCTATCAGCTCATAGTTAAGGCAGGGTGCATGAGCACTGAAAATTCAACACAATCTGGTTTTGATATGCGCGCCTATCGCGACACTTTGGGGTGTTTCGCGACCGGCGTTTGCGTGATGCTGGCGGAAGACGAAAAAGGCCGCGTGCGTGGCATTACGGCAAACAGTTTTTCCAGCGTTTCCCTGCATCCACCGATCATTCTGTGGTCGATTGATGAACATTCGGACCGGTTCGATCTGTTCGTAAATGCTGAGCGGTTTTCAGTGAATATTTTGAAGGCCGAGCACAGAGACCTGTCCACCCGGTTTGCCCAAAACGTATCTGCTGAATTAGAGCCAGAACAGCTTGGGCGCGGGGCAAACAACGTGCCGTATTTCAAGAGCGGGCTGGGGCATATGATCTGCGATACATCCTGGCGCCAGAAAGCCGGAGATCACGTGGTTATATTTGGCGATGTAAAGGCTTTTGGCTCAACCTCCGGTCAGGGGCTGGGCTTTTTCAAAGGCGACTATCTCACACTTGAGCACGGAGATTTCTGATCATGGCACGGTGTAGCTTTCTGGGTCTTGGGGTGATGGGCGGCCCGATGGCGCGTCATCTGCTTGCGGCCGGTCATGAGGTCACGGTCTGGAACCGTACCAAGGCAAAAGCCGGCAGCTGGGTGAAAGATAATCCAACAGGTGCGGCGGCGGAAAACCCGAAAGACGCTGTGATAGGCGCTGATGTCGTTCTGACCTGCCTGGGCGATGATCCAGATGTAGAAACCATTTATGATGAAATTCTGCCCGTGGTGCCGGAAGGTCAGGTGCTGATTGACCACACGACAGCGAGCGCCGGCCTGGCGCGTCGGCTGGACCAGTGGATCCACAGCAAGGGCGCGCATTTTGTTGATGCACCCGTCTCTGGCGGACAGGCTGGTGCGGAAAATGGGCAGCTGACAATCATGTGCGGCGGTCGCGAGGAGGCCTTTGCGAAGGCTGAACCCGTGATGCAGGCGTTTGCCAAACAGATTACGCATATTGGTGAGCCGGGCGCGGGCCAGACGGCGAAAATGGTCAACCAAATCTGCATTGCGGGGATTGTGCAGGGGCTATCTGAAGGCCTGGCCTTTGCCCAAAATGCCGGCCTCGATCCGGCCAAGGTGATCGAGGCGATTTCAAAAGGTGCGGCGCANAGCTGGCAGATGGAGAACCGCTGGCAGACCATGGTTGAGGGCAAGTTCGACTATGGCTTTGCGATCGACTGGATGCGCAAGGATCTTCGCATTGCGCTGGAAGAGGCGCGGAACAATGGATCCAAGCTCCCCGTAGCGGCGCTTGTGGATCAGTTTTATGCTGATGTGCAGGATATGGGCGGTAATCGCTGGGATACGTCGAGCCTGATTGCGCGGCTGACGAAGGGAAACAGCCATGGGGACAAGCGAGAATAAAACCCAGCCAACGGATGTGACGCCGGAGAGCTTTGTGGCCGCTGTTGAGCACCCGGTGCGGCGAGCGGATGGCGAGACGCTACTTGAAGTTTTCGCCGAGGTGACGGGCCTTAAGCCACGCATGTGGGGGCCGAGCATCATTGGATATGGCCGATATCACTATGAATATGAGAGCGGGCGGGAAGGCGAGTTCCTGATGACGGGCTTCAGCCCGCGCAAGGCCAAAATCGTTGTCTATGTCATGCCCGGTTACACGGATCGTTCCGCTATCCTAGACCGGCTTGGTAAGCACAAGCTTGGCAAGTCATGTCTCTATATCAACAAGCTTGCAGACGTGGATATGGATGTTCTGAAAGAGCTGATCGCCGCCGGTTTTGAAGAAATGAAGACGCTCTATCCAAACTGGAAGGCAAGCTGACCGGAAAAGCGCGGCGCGTTTCGGCCTTGAATGCGCAAGACGCAGGCCCATCCTTTTCAGAAGAATAAGGAAGAGAGGCCCACATGTGCGTTCGTGCACTGCTGACCGAAAAGTCCGGCGAGAAACCAGAAACCCGCCTCACCGAAATTGAAGAGGCCAATCTGGGTGAGGGCGAGGTGACCATCGCTGTCGAATACTCCACCGTGAATTATAAAGATGGTCTGGCGCTCAGCGGCGCGCGGATCATGCAAAATTATCCGCTGATCGGCGGCATTGACCTGGCCGGCACGGTTGAGGCCTCTGACAGCCCTGACTTCAAGCCGGGCGACAAGGTGCTCGTAAACGGCTTTGATCTGAGTCAGCGCCATAATGGCGGCTATGCCGAGAAGGCACGTGTGCCCGCAGACTGGGTTCTGAAAGTGCCAGAGAATTTCTCGACAAGAGACGCGATGGCGATTGGTACGGCAGGCTATACCGCCATGCTCTGTGTGATTGCGCTGGAGAATAATCGCGTTAGCCCGCAAAAGGGAGACGTGCTGGTGACTGGCGCGAATGGTGGGGTGGGCTCTATCGCCATCTCCATTCTGTCCAAACTTGGTTATCGCGTCGCGGCCTCCACGGGGCGCATGGAAGAAGCGGATTATCTGAAAGCGCTCGGCGCCAGTGAGATTATTGACCGAAATACACTCTCTGAGCCTGGTAAACCGGTCCAATCAGAGCGATGGGCGGGCGCTGTGGATTCGGTGGGGTCGCACACGCTGGCAAATGTACTGGCCCAGACGAAGTATCGCGGGGCTGTTGCCGCGTGCGGACTGGCACAAGGCATTGATCTGCCAGGCAGTGTCGCGCCCTTCATTCTGCGGAATGTCACACTGGCCGGGATTGATTCAGTCTTTGCGCCGAAAGAGGTCCGGGAAGAAGCGTGGACGCGTCTGGCCGACGACCTGGATCCGGCCAAGCTTGAATCCACGATCTCGGAGANTTCGCTGGGCGAAGTGCCGGAGCGCGCCGCCGCTCTCCTCAGAGGCGAGGTAAGAGGACGGACGGTCGTGAATGTGCGGGCCTGATCAGGTCTGACCTTCTGAATAGTGCGGCAGGCCCGGGTCAAGTACCGCCCAGCCTGGTGCGCTGCTCGTCCAGATGATCATTTCCGGCTTAGCCATGTTCGGATCGTCCAGCGTGCCAGCGCGGAGGATGACCAGATTTGGCCTCACGTCTGATGCGCTGGTGACCGGCGTGCCGCATTTGGCGCAGAACTCACGGTGCATCGGATTGCCTGAATCCGCCAAGCTCTGAAAGTCTGTCAACGGACCGTCCAGTTGAACGTCTGCGCGGTTGAAGACCAAGTTTACCGTTGCATTACCAGCGGCCCAGTACTGACAGTCCCGGCACCAGCAAAGCCGAGTGGTCAGCGGNCTGGCGCTGGTCGAAAAGCGGACAGCTCCACAAAGGCAGCCTCCAGTAAAGTTTGTCATTGCTGGTCCTGTTGATGCTGGTGGGCCGGGGNAATACGGGCCTGGGCTGCCTGAAGGACTGACAGGCTCATAAGCTGTTGNCCTGNGGCGTCAAAGTTTGANGGGGAGAGCCAGCGCTGAAACGCTATTTTGACNCCCGGCCAGTCATCATCCGTCATGGCATACCAGGCCGTGTCGCGGTTTTCACCCTTGGCGACCATATCGTTGCGGAAAATGCCCTCGAACCGAAAGCCAAATCTCACGGCAGCGCGCCTGGAGGCCTGGTTGGCATTATTGCACTTCCACTCAAAGCGGCGATAACCGAGGTCGTCTAAAACATGGGCCGCCATCAGATAGATGGCTTCGGACGCGGCTGGTCTCTTTCGGAGGGCAGGGCTGAAGGCGACGCAACCGACTTCGACGCTGCCGTGTTCGGGGCGCTGGCGCATATAGCTGGCCGTGCCGAGCGGCTCTGAGGTCTGACGATCGAGAATGGTGTAAGCGGCCCAGCCCTGCGTGGAGACGCGATTAGCGAATTCTTCGGGGAAGGTGGCCGGGTCTGAAAAGTCGAACGGCATGTAGCGCCAGGTCTCGCCGCTCGTGTCGGCGACGAGGCAGTCGGCAAGGCCCTGTCCATGACGCGCGGCGTCATAAGGTTCGAGGCGAACATGTTCTCCCGTCAGCACCGCCGTGCCGGGACGAGGGCGCGGTGTGAAATCGGAGAGATCTTTCATCGCGNTAACTCAGAAGGCGGGCGGCTTTTTCCGCNAAATAGGTGACTACGCCATCGGCACCGGCGCGTTTGAAGGCTGAGAGCGTTTCCAGAATCGCGCGGTTTTCGTCCAGCCAGCCTTTCTCGGCAGCGGCCATGATCTGTGCGTATTCGCCTGAGATCTGGAAGACATAAGTCGGCACGTCGAATGTATTGGCGACGCGCTGGACGATGTCGAGATAAGGCAGACCGGGTTTGACCATCACCATAT
The DNA here is from genome assembly GCA_002699325.1 of Ponticaulis sp. Classification (GTDB taxonomy): domain Bacteria; phylum Pseudomonadota; class Alphaproteobacteria; order Caulobacterales; family Hyphomonadaceae; genus Ponticaulis. The sequence goes on from PABS01000046.1 coordinate 18,845, forward strand.
CTGCNCCTTCGGAAATATCGAGCGCGGTTTCGCGCAGGGCTTCATCTGTGTTTCCGAAGTCCATCTGATANGTCTTCTTATCGCCTTTCAGCGCGGCGGCAGACCCAATGGCTTCGCGGTAGGGGCCGTAAAAGGCCGAAGCGTACTTCGCCGAGTAAGACATGATCATGGTGTTGTGGAAGCCGTCGTCCTCCAGGGCGGAACGGATGACGCCAATGCGCCCATCCATCATGTCTGACGGCGCGACGACATCAACGCCTGCTTCCGCCTGAATGAGGCTCTGTTCAACGAGGCGGGCAAGCGTCGCATCGTTGTCGATTTCATCGCGCGCGTTGAGAACGCCGTCATGGCCGTGGCTGGTGAAGGGGTCGAGCGCGACATCACAAAGTACGCCGACTTCAGGGACTTCCTTTTTAATGGCTGAGATCACCTGAGGGACGAAGCCGTTCGGGTTGCCGGCTTCTGTGCCTTTCTCGTCCTTTTTCGACGGATCGATGTGCGGGAAGAGCGCAAGCGCGGGTATACCAAGTGCGCGCGCCGTGCGCGCCGCTTCGACCGCCTGATCCAGATTAAGCCGATCAACACCGGGCATGGCGCCGACAGGAATGCGGGGCTCTGCGCCATCATGGACGATGAGCGCCCAGATGAGGTCATTCTTCGTGAGAACGGTTTCGCGTGTCAGGCGTCGGGCCCAGTCTGCCTGACGGGTGCGGCGCATGCGGGTTTCTGGAAATTTGGCGTATGGAAGCTGTGTCATAGGATTGCTGATTTCATGATTTCAGGTCGGCGACAATCGTGTTCTTGGACACTTTTTTTGCGCGTGAGCCAAGCCCGAACCAGTTCCGAGGTGAGCTGATCGGACGACGCATAAAGCATCTGAGACTTACATCCATGGATTTNGCCTGGGCGCGTTCCAGATCGTGCATCCATCTNTTCATCCGGCTGCGCGNGATTTCCCTAAAGCCATAGCGGGCATAATAGGGGCCATTCCACGGAACATCGCGAAACGTAGACAGCAAAACATTGCGCATTTTGCGCGCTTTTGCAGTTTCGATCACATGCTTGATGAGAAGATCACCAACGCCGCGACGGCCATAGGTCGGGTCGACCGATATCTGATCAAGATAGAGATCAGGCAGACGCGGTGAACACAGGACAAANCCNATNANNTCGCCGNTTTCGNGNGTTGCNANNGTCAGGAGCTTTTCCTGAAGCCCCTGTTCNAGCGCTTGCAGCGGAATAGGTGANTGCCCGGTTGGGCCTTCATCAATAAGGCCGGTGGAATCAAACAGAGAACCTGCGGCGAGGTCTACGCGTTGAATGTCCTGAAACTCTTCCCGGCTAGCGGGGCGCAATTCCACGCGTTCCACAAATCCGCTCATGATACCCTCGACGGACACTCTCATTGACCTCTTTCACACCATGAGCCAAGCAACAGAAAATAACAAATACTGGAGGGCAAGCGATGGCATTCACGTTCACTGAAGAACAGACCATGATCCGTGACACGGCGGCTGCCTTTTCGCGCGACCAGCTNCGCCCGAATGCNGCNANNTGGGATGAAGAGTCCTATTTTCCGNTTGATGTCATCCGCCAGGCTGCGGAGCTCGGTTTTGCCGGCATCTATGTCAATGAGGATGTCGGTGGCTCNGGCCTGAGCCGGCAGGATGCNGTGCTGATCTTCGAACAGCTTTCTCACGGTGATGTGTCTACAGCCGCCTATATCTCAATTCACAACATGGTCTCCTGGATGATTGACCGGTTTGGTAGTGACGAGCAGCGTCAGACCTGGCTACCAGAGCTCACCAGTATGAAGAAGCTGGCGAGTTATTGCCTGACAGAGCCGTCTTCCGGNTCAGATGCTTCTGGTCTCAAGACCAAAGCCGTCAAGGACGGAGATGACTACGTTCTGACCGGCACCAAACAGTTCATTTCTGGCGCGGGCGTTTCAGATATCTATCTCGTCATGGCGCGCACGGGCGAAGATGGCCCAAAGGGTGTTTCGGCTTTCGTGGTCGAAAATGGATCTGACGGGCTGANCTTTGGCGCGAATGAAAAGAAGATGGGCTGGAAGTCTCAGCCAACACGACAGGTGATCATGGATGGCGTGCGCGTACCGGCGGCAAACCGGATCGGTCCTGAGGGCGATGGCTTNAANTATGCGATGGCNGGCCTTGATGGTGGGCGGCTCAATATTGCGGCCTGTTCGCTTGGGGGCGCTCAGCTCGCGCTCGACAAGGCGCTCGAGTATGTGAAAGAGCGCAAGCAATTCGGCAAAGCGCTCGCTGACTTTCAGGCGACACAGTTCAAGCTTGCGGATATGGCCACCGAACTCGAGGCAGCGCGCGTGTTTCTGTATCAGGCGGCGAANNGTCTGGANGACAAAGCGCCCGACGCAACGCGGTGGTGCGCTATGGCAAAGCGCTATGTCACCGATGCTGGCTTCAAGATCGCCAACGATGCCCTGCAGCTGCATGGCGGGTATGGATATCTTGCTGATTACGAAATGGAGCGGATTGTGCGCGATCTGCGGGTGCACCAGATCCTGGAAGGCACCAACGAGATCATGCGCGTNATTATCTCGCGCGATCTTCTGAAATCCTGAACACGATCTCCCGAAAGAAAGGCCGACATTATATGAGTGAAGACAAGCCCGTTCTGGTTCGCAAAGTGGGAAGCGTTGGCAGATTGACGCTGAACCGGCCCAAGGCGCTGCACGCCCTGACCGAAGAAATGTGTGTTCTGATGTCAGATGCATTGCTGGCCTGGCGGGATGATCCGGAAGTGGGCGTCGTACTCGTTGATCATGCTGAGGGTACACGTGGTTTTTGTGCGGGCGGCGATATCCGCATGATCGCCGAAAGCGGCGCGGGGGATGGCAAGGCCGCGACTGATTTCTTCCGGGCAGAGTATCAACTCAATACGTTGATACACAATTATCCGAAACCGTATGTGGCGCTGATGGATGGCGTCACCATGGGCGGCGGCGTTGGTATTTCTGTCCATGGGAGCCACCGTGTCACCACTGAAAATACCATGTTCGCCATGCCCGAAAGTGGCATCGGNCTGTTCCCGGATGTGGGAGGGGGCTGGTTTCTGCCGCGCCTGCCGGGTGAATATGGCATGTGGCTGGCGCTGACGGGCGCACGCCTGAAAGGCAGCGATGTGACGGCTATAGGCGTTGGCACTCATCACGTGCCTGCCGAAATGATTGGGCATCTCGTCAGCCAGATAGAGACAGCCGACTTCACTTTCGAACCAGATAATCTTCTGAAATCTATACTGTCTCCTCTTCACAAGACTGTACCGGATGCTGAATGCGAAGCTTATGAAAGCGTGATCAATTCCTGTTTTTCAGCAGACTCTGTTGAGGGCATTATCGAAGCCCTGAAAGCCGTGGGGTCAGATTGGGCCCTGGCTCAGGTGAAGGCGCTTGAGACGAAATCACCTCAGACACTTAAGGTTGCGTTTCGTCAAATCCGCACTGGGAAAGAGCTGCAGAGCTTTGAAGATAATATGAAAATGGAATATCGGATCGGTTGGCGCCAGGCGCGCAGCGCAGATTTTCAGGAAGGTGTGCGCGCGGTCATCATTGATAAGGACCATTCGCCGAACTGGCCCTCCGGAAGTCTGTCAGACGTCAGCGATCAAAAAATTGAAGAAATTTTTTCGCCGTTAGGGACTGATGAACTGACTTTTCTTTGAAGTGTTTCGTTTTGAAACAAATTTCGAGTAAATACGCAGAAAAACCAAGTAATTTAAGGACTGATTAACTAAAGAACTGATTCGCGATTAGCGATTTCTTAGCATCGCCGATGTAAAACCCATGAAAACCAAACAAAAATTGAATGGGTGTAGACATGATGATCGAGGCAAAACGCCAGAGCGATGTAGCTGAAGCTACGGTGGGAGAAACCTTTCTCAAAAGCCTGACTCTCCTTGAGCAGGTTCATCGTCGCCTTCATGATGTGGTTAAAGATGACCTCGAGCGCGCTGGCGAACGTTCGCTGACTGGCGTTCAGGCGCTTCTGCTTTATGAAATTGGTGATGGTGAAACACCAGCTTCAGCGCTTCGCGCTCGCGGCGCTTTCGCCGGCACAAGCATGTCTTACAACGTTAAGAAGCTCCAGGAAGGCGGCTATCTCGTTCAGACCCGTTCAAATGATGATCGTCGTACCGTCCGCCTGAAGCTGACCCCTGCAGGCCAGGAAGTACGTCAGCAGGTTGCTGGTCTTTTCGAACGTCAGGCTCAGGCGCTTGAGCCGACGGCCAGCGTTCGCCCAACAGACCTCGATGCATTCAATAAAACTGCGACACGTCTTGAGCGCTTCTGGTCAGACCAGATTCGTTACCGCCTCTAGTCATCGGTTTCACTGAGACCCAAAAAAAGCCCATCGCAAAAGCGGTGGGCTTTTTTGTTTTGAGTTCTCTCTAGAAAGAGAGCTTGTGGACAGTCTTGCCTTCGGCTTTCAAGTTCGCCATGGCCGCTTGGACTGCGTCTTCTGCTTCCGCTTCCTCAGAGAAGCAGGCGCCTTGTTCAAGTAAGATGCCGTCTTCACCGAGCGCGGTGGCACGGACACCAGCCAGTCCATTTCTCAGCGGATAGGAGATCAACACGTCTTCAGACGGCGTATCGCCCGGCGTGCTGCATGAGATGGGATAGGCCGCTGCCACTTCAGGCGTGCTGCAGGAGGCGGTCAGATAGGTATAGACATCTGCTGTGTCACAGTCGGCGGCGTTCGCAGGCAAAGCAAGCAGGCTGGCGACACTCAGAGCCGCGAGAAGATGAGAAGAATGCATGACAGGCCTCATTATTAAGGCCTGAGCATGTGAAGTTCCCCGGGCGAAGTCAATTTGCCGTTTTGCGGGGACGTTGCGGACTAACTCTCCGATTTGGTGCCGCAGGCATCGCAGGTGACGGTGTCGCCGCTCGCGGTGAGCGTGAAGTGTCCGCAGGAAGGACACGGATCGCCCAGATAGTTTTCCTGCTCCGCTTCATCCGAAGCGTCTTTTCGGCGCTTGTCGAGGATAACGATGTTGTCCGGCAGCTGACCGCGGCTAAAGCCCTTGGAAACGATCTGGGCGGCTTCTGCCGGGAACTGAAAGACATCATCCTTGAGGCCCCGTCCCAGACCATCATGAGACTGGCCTTCTGACAGTTCTGCCAGATCATCCCGTCCGAGATATGAGACGGCAAGCTCGCGGAAAATATAGTCCAGAATGGAGGTTGCGCGCTTGATGGAGTCATTGCCTGTGACTTCGCCGGCCGGATCAAACCGTGTGTAGACGAAGGCTTCGACAAATTCTTCAAGCGGGACGCCATATTGCAGGCCGATGGAGATGGCGATGGCGAAGTTGTTCATCAGCGAGCGGAAGGCGGCACCTTCCTTGTGCATGTCGATGAAGATCTCGCCGAGCTCGCCATTGTCGAACTCTCCCGTGTGCAGATAGACCTTATGACCGCCCACGGTGGACTTCTGAATATAGCCTTTGCGGCGATCAGGCAGACGTAGCCGTCTTGCCCGGCCTGTTTGCTCTGACGTTGTCGCGGGTGCCGCCATCGGCCGGTCGTCCAGCGGCTCGGCATCTTCGCGATAGGCAAGTGCGGCTTCGCGAGCATCCTCCACCAGCTCAAGAATGTGGTTGATCCGANTTGCCGTCTTTTGCGCTTTGGCAGTGTGATCCTGTGAAAGGCGGACTGTGAGCGGTGCCTCGCAGAGATCTGAAAGCAGAGATGCGAGCTGTTCGTGCTCAATCTCCGGGCCGAACTCAACTTCAAGGCCAATCGAGAGCGAAGGATGTTTTGCGCTGAGGGCTTTTNCGAAAGACAGGTTGNTGGCGACTGTCGGCTCTGTAGCAATGCCAGCGTCCTCTAGAACCGGTGCAAGAATACGCTCAGGTGCTGAGGCCAGCCAATCATCTGCGGTTTCAATATCTTTTCTTGAGAAGCCAATGAGACGCAGGATGGACGGATCTTCTTCGGACAGCGCTTCTGGCGGCAGATCAAGCTCACGCCGGATGATATCGTCACCAATCATCCAGCGCGACGTTGCCTGAGCCAGGGAAAGACCATCGCCGAGCCGCTGTTCGATCAGATTAAGGCTGGTATCCGAGAACCCCCGGGACTGAAGACGCTTACGGTCTACGCCGGGCGCGCCTTTCAGAGAAAAGAGAGACGAAAGCGCTGATTCGAACCGGGCAAGGGCGTCGGCCCCCTTCTGTGCAAGGTTCTCCCGGATCAGGTTAATCGCGTCAGGCTGGCGGGTCAGTGCTTCCAGGTCGAAGGCAAGCGGCGAAGCCCCGTTTGAGAGGCAGTGAAGATGCAGAAGTACATCTGCATTGACGAGGCCGAGTGAGACCGTGATTGAATCGGGCAGATCACAGAAAGCACCGAGTACGGACTGGGCGGCTTCAAGCCGCGAGGCTTCATCTGACGTCGCGCCGAGTTTCAACAGGGCGTCACTAAAGCCTGCAAGGCCAACAATAAGAGGCGCTTCCGCAAGATCTGCGAGGGCAATCAAAATTTTGTGAGTTTGTGAAATCAGCTCCACATCTGGCGCGCCGTCACGGATAAATGCNGAAATATTTGCTGCAACTGCGAAATTCTCAGTGAAATCAGGGTTCTCCGCTGAGGCGAGTAACAAGTTGTCGCCCGTCCGCAGGAAGCGAATTATTTCATCGGGCAAGGCGGTGTCTGGCGCTGTAACTCCGAAGGCTGGAGCAGGGCGGATGTCTGTTTCGCCGATCGATTTTTGCAGCGCATTCACGGCGCCACGTACACCTTCAGGATGAGAAAGCGCCCGCTCGATCAGGTCGATGCTCATGCCGCGATTGATGGCTTCAGCCAGTTCCGGATCGCGCGGAGCAGGACCCAGTTCTTCGAGTTCATCTGCAGCGGCGCGCAACATATCCTTTTGCAGGTCAGAGGAGAGCTTGTCGGAGATTGCGATGTCGAGCGCTTCTGCGCTTAAGGGCGGCAGTCCTCGTTTCTGACCTTCAAATACATTCTGAGCGAGGCTGAGCGGCGTTAGCACGCGATCGGCCAGCAAGGACAGATAAAGNGACTTCTGATCGTCATTGAGCGGCAGCGCTGCGACGGTCGTCTTAAGGTCGAGCCATTCAGACGTATCAGTCTCCGGGCCGGGATCAAATTCAGGATCGTTCTGCAGATAGTCGCGGCCCGCTGAAAGGTGCGCTTCAAGATAAGCTGGCGCTGAGGGACGTGAGTTGGGTGCTGTCATCGAATCGATCCTCCGGATCGCGACAGCATGACGATTTCGTTGAAGACTGGCGAGTCTCAGCCTCAGCCTATCCACGGGAAATTCGGATTTTACCCATCAAAAAAGGCGAGCCTTTCAGCTCGCCTTGAATGTGTAGAAGGAGTTGACCGGGATTATTCGCCGCCGGAACCCTGCTCGAGCTGCATCGCGTTCGCGAGCGCGGTGGCCTCAGTTCCATCAGGATTCTGGATCGCCTGAAAGGCGAGTCGTGTGCGAAGGTCAGGTGCGCCAGGTGCGGTCATGTCGATCGCGTCGAAGGCAGCTTCAATCAGCTCTTCAACGTGCTGATCGCGCGCACGACCGGTGTTTCCGCCCAGCATGATCGCGATGACACGGTGACCGTTACGCTCAGCTGTGGCCATCAGATTGTATCCTGATGCGCGAGTATAGCCTGTCTTGATGCCATCAACGCCAGGGACGGAGCCGAGGAGCTTGTTGTGGTTGCCGTAGGTGGCCGGGCCCCAGTTGAAGGTCTTGGTTGAGAAATAGTTGTAGTACTTGCCGTGGTCTTCCATCAGGCGAACGGCAAGCTTGGACAGGTCACGTGCTGTGGTGACCTGGCGCGCATCGGGCAGCCCATGCGCGTTATAGAAACGGGTGTTCTCCATGCCGAGNGCCCGTGCCTTGACCGTCATCAGCGCGCCGAAACGCGACTCAGAACCACCGAGGCGTTCAGCTACGACAACCGCAACGTCGTTGGCCGACTTTGTGACCAGCGCGAGGATGGCATCTTCAACTGTAATGGTTGAGCCGGGACGAAGGCCGAGCTTGGACGGCTGGGCGCGCGAGGCTTCTGCGGATACCGGAAGCTTTTCATCAAGAGTCAGCTCACCCTCGTCGAGCGCATCGAACACCATGTAAAGTGTCATCACCTTGGTGATTGAGGCGGGGTAGCGGGGAGAGTCAGCAAACCGGTCATGCAAGACCTGCTGTGAATCCATATCAACGACAATGCTGGCGTATTTTTCGTTCTCTGCGTGCGCTGAGAGAAAGCTCAGTGATGCACATGCGAAAAGAACGAAAGCGAGTGCTCTCTTAACCATGAATTGGGGAAAGGTCGCAGACGTCGTCATATGGCAAACTCCTCCTACTGAAAGCCTGGAGTGTCCTCTTTGGACATTTCTCATTCGTTAATGGGACGCCTAGAATTTACCCCGACTCCCCAATCTTTACGTTGCGGCATGTTAACCATGCTGCATCTAATTTTGTGCGCCGCAACAAAAATGTTGCACCTGCTCACAAAATGCCCTATATACCGAGTAACCCAGACTGCGAAGGATAAGTCAAATGTCAAAATCAGCTTCGAAGACCATTGAAGGGACCTTTGACGCTTTTTCAGGCACTGCGAATGAGACCATGAAAAAGTCTTATGAGCGGTCCATGGAAATGCTTGGTGAATTCGGTGAACTTCAGAAACAGAACATGGAAGCCATGGCTGAATCTTCCCGCATTGCGACCAAAGGTATGGAAGAGCTCGGCGCACGTGCCGCAGCCTATTCCCGTGGTGCTTTTGAGAAGGGCGTTGAAGCCAGCCGGTCAATGACCAGCGCTCAGTCCATGCAGGAAGCTTTCGAGCTTCAGGCGAACTACACAAAATCTGCTTTCGAGACTTACCTCGAAGAGATGAACGCCATGACAGGCATGTTTGCCTCTATGGTGCGTGAAGCGGCAGCACCGCTGAACTCCCAGGCCGGAAAGTTCGTTTCGGTCATGCAGAAATCTGCCTGAATTATACCCCGGCAGTAACGTCAAAATCGAAAAGGTCAGCCAATCGGCTGGCCTTTTTTGACTCGGGTGGTTTTACACCTCGCGGCGCGATCTAAATATACAGTATGGATCGNTTGAACACTTTGCGGACGGTTGAACGTCCGTCCTCACCCAATACCGCACTTGCCGCGCCGGACGCTGTCAGCATTGATGCGGAAGTCGACAGGGCCGTGCCCGTGTTCGATCTTTCCGTTGAGCATTTGTTTGAGAAAGCGGTGAGCGTCTGGAGTGATCAGAAACGGGTGACTTGCGAATACGCAGATACTGAAAACCNGGTCGCCGGCTTTGTCGCCAAAACGCCATTCTTTGGTTTCAAAGATGATGTGTATGTCGAGGCGGTTCCGGTTGGGGAGACCCAGTCGAGCGTGATACTCTATTCAAAATCCCGAGTCGGCTACTCAGACCTCGGCAAGAACCGCAAACGTGTTGATCAGTGGCTCGATCTGCTGTCCGCACATGTTGAAAACGCTTGAACCTGACAAAATTTACCGTCAGGCTTCCGTAAATGAGCTGAAGTATTATCTCTAGATCATGAATACGCCGGATTACAGAATTTCCAGTTTGCATCTGCCCCCTATCCGCATGTCGGAAGGCGATGACGACAACAAGCCCGGTGACAATGGCATCGGGCCCGGTGACAACGGCATCGGTACGTCAATCGCGACGCGGACAAAGGTGAAGACCAAACGCCCGAGCATGTATCGCGTGCTTTTGCTGAACGACGATTACACGCCGATGGAGTTCGTCGTTTATGTTCTTGAACGGTATTTCAGCAAGTCACGTGAGCAGGCGACGCAGATTATGTTGCATGTTCACAATCATGGTGTCGGAGTGTGTGGCGTTTTCACCTACGAAGTTGCCGAAACAAAAGTTGCACAGGTCCTCGACCTCGCGAGACGGAATGAACATCCGTTGCAGTGTACAATGGAAAAAGAAGATTAGGGCCAAGCCATGCCATCATTGACACCAAGTCTCGAACGCGCCCTTGAAAAAGCTCTCGCTCTGGCGGCTGAGCGCCATCACGAATATGCGACGCTGGAGCACCTCCTGCTCGCGTTGACCGATGACGATGAAGCTGTCGAAGTCATGACAGCCTGCAAGGTCGATCTCGAAAAACTTTCTGAAGATCTCACCGATTATATCGACGACGATCTGTCCAACCTCGCAGTGGATGAGCTGGATGACCAGGTTCGCCCGACAGCGGCGTTCCAGCGCGTGGTTCAGCGCGCTATCTTGCACGTTGAAAGCTCCGGCCGCGATGAAGTGACCGGCGCCAACGTACTCGTCTCCATCTTCTCAGAACGTGAAAGCCATGCGGCGTACTTCCTGCAAGAGCAGGATATGACGCGCTATGATGCCGTGAACTTTATCTCTCACGGTGTGGCAAAGAAGCCTGGCATGTCCAAGCCGCGCCCGGCGCGTCCGAGTGGCGAGAAGGAAGAGGAAATCCAGAAGACCTCCAGCGAAGCGCTGGATGCCTACTGCGTGAACCTCAACCAGAAGGCCAGAGATGGTAAGATTGACCCGCTGATCGGTCGTCAGCTGGAAGTCGAGCGCTCCATTCAGGTGCTGTGCCGCCGCCGCAAGAACAACCCACTTCTCGTGGGCGACCCAGGTGTNGGCAAAACGGCGATTGCCGAAGGCCTGGCCAAACGGATCGTGGACGGCGAAGCGCCGGCCATTCTGAAAGATGCGGTCATCTTCTCGCTCGATATGGGCGCNCTNCTNGCAGGTACGCGGTATCGCGGTGATTTCGAAGAGCGTCTGAAGGCGGTGATGAAAGAGCTGGAAGGCCAGGAAAAGGCCATTCTGTTCATTGACGAGATNCATACAGTGATCGGCGCGGGCGCNACATCNGGCGGCGCGATGGATGCCTCTAACCTTCTGAAGCCTGCGCTCCAGAGCGGTGGACTGCGCTGCATGGGCTCAACTACCTTCAAGGAATATCGCCAGCACTTTGAGAAAGACCGCGCTCTGGCGCGTCGCTTCCAGAAAATTGATGTGGTGGAGCCAACTGTTCCGGACACCATCAAGATCCTCAAAGGTCTGCGGCCGCACTTTGAAGAGTTTCACGGCCTGAAATATTCAGACGAAGCAATCAAAACAGCCGTTGAGCTGTCGGCGCGCTACATCACCGACCGGAAGCTTCCGGACAAAGCGATTGACGTGATTGACGAAGCTGGNGCCAGCCAATGGCTGCTNGCTGAGGACGAGCGCAAGAAAACCATTGATGTAGACACCATTGAAGCGGTCGTGGCGAAGATGGCGCGCATTCCGCCGAAACAGGTCACCAAATCTGATGCGGAAGCGCTGAAAGGTCTCGAACTGGATCTCAAGCGCGTGGTTTATGGTCAGGATGACGCGATTGATGCGCTGTCGTCTGCGATCAAGCTGGCGCGTGCAGGTCTGCGTGAGCCGAATAAGCCAATCGGTTGCTATCTTTTCTCCGGTCCTACGGGTGTCGGCAAGACAGAGGTTGCTCGGCAGCTGTCGTCCATCATGGGTGTTGAGCTCTTGCGTTTCGACATGTCGGAATACATGGAGCGCCATACGGTGAGCCGTCTGATCGGTGCACCTCCAGGATATGTGGGCTATGATCAGGGCGGTCTTCTAACTGATGGTGTGGATCAGCATCCACACTGTGTTCTCTTGCTCGACGAAATCGAGAAAGCGCATCCGGAAATTTTCAACATCCTCCTNCAGGTGATGGATAACGGNACGCTGACCGACTCCAACGGCAAGAANATCGACTTCCGCAATGTGATCCTGATCATGACAACCAATGCCGGTGCGTCTGAAGCCGCCAAGAACTCTATCGGGTTCGGCCGTGGAAAGCGCGAAGGCGAGGATGACGAGGCGATCAAGAAGCTGTTCACCCCGGAATTCCGCAACCGTCTGGATGCAACTATTCCGTTCGCAGGTCTGTCCCAGCCGATCATCGAGCGTGTTGTCGAGAAGTTTGTGCTTCAGCTGGAAGCTCAGCTTTCCGATCGCAATGTGACGATCGAAATGACGGACGCTGCTAAAGCGTGGCTTGGCAAGAAAGGTTTCGACCCGGATTACGGCGCAAGGCCACTGGCCCGGATCATTCAGGAGCATGTCAAAAAGCCTATGGCTGATGAATTGCTCTTTGGTGGTCTGAAATATGGTGGCGCGGTGAAGGTCGACTTCGATGCTGATGCTGATGACGGGCAGGGCAAGCTTGCGTTTGAGTACTTCCCGGCACCGAAGCCTGAGGCGGTGGAAGATGAAGCCGAGGATGATGGCGATGCGTCTGACTCCGATGAGAAAGCTCCCGTGAACTAAGGGACGCGCCTGATCATTGAACAATTCACAGAAAACCCGGCTAGTGATAGGCCGGGTTTCTTGCTTCAGGGGAAGGGTTAGCGAAATGTTAAGCCGGTCTGGTCAAATTTCTGATTCTGCGAAACGTTCCTTTAGGCGTTTTGGCAGGTCGGGAAAGACTGTCTGGAGAACCCTGGCTTTGAGTTTCGTACTGGTTTCTACCGGCTCCGTGGATATGACTTATGCGCAAACGCCTTCTGGTGATCTGCGTTCAAGTGTCCAGAGCGATGCCTATGCGCTGATCGATCTGATCGAAACGCAGTTTGCTTATTCTGACCGGTTTCCGGATGGCGTCATCCCGGTTCGCCGTGAACTCAGCCCGCGCATTCAAAATCTCTCCACACGCAATGATCTGATCGCATTCTCGCAGCAAGCCTTTCATGCGCTTTACGATCACCATTCGATTACGGGCGCTGGCCTGCCGGATGCTTACGGACTGGTGCCAAGTTTCGCCGACATCTGGGTCGAGCGCACGGATGCTGGATATGAAATCGTGGACGTCCGCCGCGGCTCTCCAGCGCTTAAAGCCGGGGTGCGCCCTGGATGTTTGCTGANAGCGATTGAAGGTCGGCCAATTGAAGATGCCGTACGCCATTTTATTGGCCCTGGCATGGAATTGGCTGATTATGAGCGCATGTCATACGCCGCGCGCGTCCTGGCAACGGGACGGCGGGACCGCATCCGGCGCATTGGTCTCCAGTGCGATGATCTGAACTGGACGCTTGAGCTGCCGACGCTTTATCAGGCGCGCGTGAAACGCGAGCCGGGGCTCGTCAGCGTTGAGACCGTTGAGTATTTTGACAAGACAATCGGCGTGATCCGTTTCAATGACAGTCTTGGCCAGACCGCGACTATCGCAGCATTTGATGAGGCGATGGGTCGCCTGGGTCCGGAGATCTCCGGACTGGTGCTGGACCTCCGCGATACGGCAAGCGGGGGCAATACGATTGTCGCACGCGGTATTCTTTCGCGCTTTGTCGACAAGCCGACCGTCTATCAGCGCCATGAGCTGCCAAATGAAGAGCGCGATTACGGCGTGATCCGCTCATGGCTCGAAGAAGTGAGCCCGCGCGGGCAGTATTTCGACAAGTCGGTGGCCGTGGTGAGCGGTCGCTGGACTGCGAGCATGGGCGAGGGGCTGACCATTGCGTTTGATGCGCTGGGCGCTCAGACCTTTGGCAGTGAGATGGCTGGGCTTCTTGGCGGGATCACCGATCACAAGCTTCCAAAGACAGGCGTCAGTGTGAAACTGACCACTGAACGCCTCAGCCATGTAAACGGCCTACCGCGCGAGGACTTCAAGCCGAAAGTCCTCTTCAACTATGCTGACGCGCCTGACCTCACGGCCAAGGATGGTCCGATGGAAGCGGCGCTGGCCCATATCGCAAAAGCCAATGCCACTGGCGGCGGCTACTAGTTACTTAGTTGTTCCAGAAACGGAAAAAGCCGCGCATTGCTGCGCGGCTTCCGTGAGACTGAGGTGTCTCAATGCTTTGTCATATCGACGCGGAGGCTATCCGCAGACCGGAGGCTGCTCCAGTTTGCCGATCGCACTCACAAGCTTTGAACTCACCTGTAGATTCTCACTCGACATTGGATCACCTCCTTTCAATTGCTAAAACCTGCATTCTTTTTATCAGAATTTGTGAGTCTGAACAGCAGGGGAACTGCAATTTCTGCAGCGCTCAGCTCAGTGCCTCACGAATGCGCACGGCGACCTTTTCAAGGTCATCGGGGTCGGCCTGACCGGACTGGCCATGACCCGCAAGTTGCTTGCCTTCCCAGCGCGGAATGATGTGGAAGTGAAGGTGATAAACCGTCTGCCCGGCGGGCGCGCCATTAAACTGGGTGATGACGATACCGTCTGGCTTCAGCGCGGCTTCGACAGCTTTTGCAACGGTCTGCACCCGTTGCATGAAAGATCCGATATAGTCGCCTGGTAATTCGAGGAAATTTCGCGCTTTCGGGATTTTTGGGATGACCAGCGTATGGCCTTCCCCCTGCGGGAACAGGTCCATAAATGCGATGGCCACATCATCTTCATAGACCTTTACCGCCGGAATTTCGCCACGGATGATTTTTGCGAAAATATTGTCGTCGTCATATGTCCCGTGAAGGCTCATGGCGTATCCCCTTTTCTGAATGGTTGTCTGGTTTCCAGATAGTNCTGTTCGCGTGACACGGCATCGCGTTCCTGCGCGAGATAGTCGTCGACAGCGTGCCGCAAACCTTCATGTGCGATCCAGTGCGCCGAATAGGTTGTCACGGGCGCGTAACCGCGCGCGAGTTTGTGGCCGCCCTGAGCGCCAGCTTCAACCCGCTTGAGGCCATGGGCAATGGCATAATCAATGGCCTGATAATAACAGACTTCGAAGTGGAGGAATGGGCGCTCATAGAGGCGTCCCCAGTAGCGGCCATAGAGTGTTTCAGAGCCGATAAAGTTCAGCGCGCCCGCAATGGGTTCGCCGTCTTCACAGGCCAGGATCAGAAGGATGCGATCCTTCATCCGCTCGTGAAGGACAGAGAATGTCTCACGGTTGAGATAGGGGGACCCCCATTTGCGATCGCCAGTATCCATGTAGAAATGGAAGAAGGCGTCCCAGTCGTCTTCGGTGATCTCGTCGCCTGTAAGCCAGCGGAAGGTCAGGCCTTCCTGCGCCTTTTTGCGCTCTTTGCGGAGGTTTTTGCGCTTTGCAGAGGTCAGGTGAGAGAGAAAGTCGTCGAAGCTCTCATAGCCGTGATTTTCAAAATGAAATTGCTGGTCTGTACGTTGTAACAGGCCGATTTCTCCGATGCGGTGATAATCGGCTTCTGTGAGGAAGTTGAAGTGAACCGAAGAAAGCTGGTTATCCTGCGCAAGCTGGATGGCGCCGGCAATCAGGGCATTCTGCAGGCCTTCTGCGTCAGGCTCATCGGGGGGGACGAGCTGGCGGCGTCCTGTAACCGGGGTGAAGGGCACGGCGTTCAGAAGTTTGGGGTAGTATTGACCGCCAGCGCGTTCAAATGCATCGGCCCAGGCATAGTCAAAGATGAATTCACCGCGTGAATGCGTCTTGGCATATAACGGCATGGCAGCGCGCAGTGTTTCATCCTGGTCGAGAACCAGGAGATGGAGCGGCGTCCAGCCAGTCTCAGGCGTTGCCGCGCCTGTGCTTTCCATAGCTTCGAGAAAGTCCCAGCTGAGAAACGGGTCGAAGGGCAGGCCATCTGGATTGGCAACGCGGTCCCAGTCCTCGCAGCGGACAGCGGAAAGCGCAGATACGGTTTTCAGCTGCAGTTCGCCCATGAGGTTTATTTAGGTGCACCAGCTGGCGTTACGAGATGGGGCGGAAGATTTTCAAAGATAACAGCAGCTTTTGCTTCGCTGGCAAGCTGTAAATGCTCATTCATGGCAACAGTCCAGCAGGCCAGATCAATATTCTGGTCGTCGACAAGTGCTCTTCCGTCAGCCGCATCAATCACATGGGGCGCGAAGAAATCGAGACTCAGNGCGCCGATGAGATTGAGCACATCACCGCGTCCTTCTTCCGACTTCAGATAAAGCGGCGTGGTCAGCAGTCCGAGTGGCAAATCCGTGCCGCTTGTCCGCAGAAGGGCAAGGATGGCACCATCAAAGCTCATCAAAGCGACAGGGCCATCATGTGTGCCAACAGATCGCAGGGTCGCCCGCGCAAGCGCGTCACGGTCCGTTGTTGGCGAGACCTTGAGCTCAACCAGCATGGGCTGGTCTCGCAATGCGGCCAGAGCTTGTGCGAGGGAGGGGATGGTTTCCTGTGTGTTCAGCAGCGGCGTCTGGCTCAGCCATTCAGCATCGACATCGCTGATATTCAACGGTTGGCCAGAGAGGCGCCCTAGTGAGGTATCATGATGGACCACCACGATGCCGTCGCGCGAGAGATGAACATCGCATTCTGCGCCGACGCCAGCGGCTCGNGCCGCACGAAAGGCNGAAAGCGAGTTTTCNGGACGCGTTTCGTCCCAGAGCCCNCG
This sequence comes from Ponticaulis sp., assembly GCA_002699325.1. Classification (GTDB taxonomy): domain Bacteria; phylum Pseudomonadota; class Alphaproteobacteria; order Caulobacterales; family Hyphomonadaceae; genus Ponticaulis. Next base: position 35,227 of record PABS01000046.1, read on the forward strand.
NTGCGCGAAGGCATAATCGCTGACGCAGAAGCCATGAGCCATCAGGCGATCTCGAAGACGCCATCAACTTCAACGGCAACGCCGAGGGGGAGTGTTGGGCAGGCAACCGCAGAGCGAGCATGGCGCCCGGCATCGCCCAAGACTTCCACCATGAGATCTGAACAGCCATTGATAACTTGTGGCACTTCGATGAAGTCGGGAGTCGCGTTAACGAACCCGCCAAGCTTCACCACACGCTTGATTTTTGACAGGTCACCGACGGCGGCTTTGCACTGAGCCAGAAGATTGATGCCGCAAAGGCGCGCCGCGGCCTGACCGTCTTCAGTGGTCATGTTTTTGCCAAGGCAGCCTTTCACGAGCCCGTCGTTGCCCATGCTGATCTGACCGGAGACAAACAGCATGTTTCCCGAGATGACGAAGGGGACGTAGTTGGCGACCGCTTTTGCAGGTTCTGGAAGTGTGATTCCAAGTGATTCAAGCTTGTCTTCAGGGCTCATGACTGCGTGTCCTATTTCTCAGCGCTATCAACGCTCCGATGTGTCATCAGAGGCGCGCTTGTGCGCCTCTCTTCGTGCCATTATTCGCATACCTCGGCCTGTGGAAACAACGTCCTTTCCGAATTTAGATTTGGCAATATCGGCAGCCCGTTCCGCCTGTGCCCGCTTCAGCGCAGAAGGGTCGACAAGGTCGGCCATATCGCCGCGTGCGGGCTCCAGATCACTGATGCCAACCCCCAAAAGCCGAAACCGCGAGCCGTCAATTTCCTTCCTCAGCATGGCGCGCGCTGTGCGGAAAAGCGGTTGGGCGAGCTGGGTGGCCTGATTGAGCGTAAGACGTCTGGTGCGGGTCTTGAAATCGGTCGTCCGCAGTTTGAGCGTGACGACATTTCCCTGCAGGCCGGTTTCTTTAGCGCGAAAGGCGGTTTTCTCACACAGCCACCAGAGCTGGTCTTCCAGTAGAGCGGGGTCTGAAATGTCTTCTGAGAAGGTCGTCTCCGCAGAAATCGATTTTCGCTCGGAATGTGGATCGACCTTTCGATTGTCCACACCATTTGCGCGCTCGTGCAGCCAGAGCCCCTGTTCGCCGAACTGGGAGATCAGATGTTTTGGGTTTTCGTTCTGAAGCTGGCCAAGTGTCTCATAGCCGCGATTTCGGATCTGTCTGGCGAAGGCGGGGCCGATCCCGTGCACAAAATCCACAGGCTTGCTGGCCAGGAATGTTTTTGCTTCGGCACGACCAATGACCGCAAAGCCATTCGGCTTATCGAGCTCTGATGCCGACTTGGCCAGAAACCGGTTGAAAGACAGGCCAATAGAGACCGTGATGCCAATCTCTTCATGGATCTCATTCTGTAGCNNGGACAGNANNTCGNCAGGNGANCGCCCATGNAGNTTNTGGGTGCCCGTGAGGTCCATATAGGCTTCGTCAATCGAGACCGGCTGAACGAGCGGTGTCAGTTCTTCCATCTTGGCGCGTATAGCCCGGGAGGCTGTTTTGTATTTTTCGAAATTCGATTTTACAATCACTGCGTCAGGGCAAAGCTTCAGTGCTTTGAACATGGGCATGGCCGAGCGCACACCGAAAAGACGCGCTGTGTAACAGCATGTCGCCACAACGCCGCGTCGACCTCCGCCGATGATGACGGGTTTACCATGAAGAGAGGGATCATCGCGTTTTTCAATGGCCGCAAAGAAGGCATCGCAATCCATATGTGCAATGGACAGGCTATCGAGCTCATCGTGCGCCAGCCCGTCCGCAGATTTACACTTCGGACAGCGTTTTTCTGCGGCCNTGAGAAGGGCGCAATTCCGGCATAAAATCAGGGATGGGTGGCGGGCTGAAAGGCTATCCATTGTCAGCATATTAACAGAACGGTGAAAGCTTGCAGTACCTGATGTAAACAAGGCTTAAGACTATTCAGGTTAATCATACAGCCGTTCGAAGAAATGTCCGATTCGCAGGGAACAGTCTGAACTCATGTCTGGCGAAGATCGTAAAAAAGTTCTCGTTGTCGAAGACAACGAACTGAACATGAAGCTGTTCTGCGATCTGCTGACGGCGTTTGGCTTTGAGCCTGTGCAGAGCCGTGATGGTTTGAAAGCGCTTGAGATTGCGCGTCAGACCAAACCCTCGCTCATTATCATGGACATTAACCTGCCTGCCGTGTCGGGTCTCGATCTGACGCGCTGGATCAAGGACGACGAAGATCTTTCCGATATTCCGGTAATGGCAGTTACGGCGTTTGCGATGCGGTCTGACGAAGAACGTGTGCGCGAAGCGGGCTGCGAAGCCTATATGTCCAAGCCGATTCAAATGATGCCATTTTTGAATCAGGTNCAGGCGCTCACTTCAAGAGAGACGGTACGTTGAGTGCCAAGGTTCTTGTCGTCGATGATATCCTGGCCAACCGAAAGCTCCTGCAAGCAAAGCTGAGCCATGAATACTTTGAAGTCATTACGGCTTCNAATGGCAAGGAAGCGATTGAGGCGGCGCGCGAGCACAGCCCNGATATTATTCTNCTCGACGTGATGATGCCCGTCATGGACGGGTTTGAGGCCTGCGAAATCCTGAAGTCGGATCAGCGCACTCAGCATATACCGATAGTCATGGTCACCGCGCTCGGCGATCGGGACAATCGCCTGAAGGGCCTGACAGCTGGTGCGGATGACTTTCTGACTAAACCGGTTGATGACTTTGCGCTCATGTCCCGCATTCGGGCGCTGACAAAATACAAGCTGGTGATGGATGAGTTGCGTCTGCGCGAAGCCAATGGTCGTCGGATTGGCGTGATCGAAGGGGATGACCCGCGCGGCCCNATTGATCCGGCCCGTATTCTGATCATTGACGATAATGACCGCCAGGCGCGCCGGATTGCGATGACCCTCAAACAGGAGCATCGCCCGATTCTCTGGTCAGAAGCCGAAGGCAAAGCCGGTGTGGATCTCGTGATCCTGTCGCTCGACGCGAAGGCGTTTGACCCGCTTCGTCTGTGTGCGCATTTCAAATCTCAGGCCGCGACGCGGGACCTGCCGATCCTGATTGTCGCCGATTTCGAAGAAGAGGCGAAAGGCATGCGGGCGCTTGAGCTTGGCGCTGGTGATATCATCATGCGTCCCATCGACACCGAAGAATTGTCTGCGCGTGTACGGACTCAAGTGCGCAAGAAACGGTCTCTCGATGCCATGCGCCGTCGTCTGGATGAAAGCATGGAGCTCGCGATTACTGACCAGCTGACCGGGCTGTTCAACCGCCGGCACATGGTCAAGCAGATGCAGCAATTCCTCAACCGGGCGAATTCAGGCGGTTCACCCGTTTCCGTTTTCATCGCCGACATTGATCACTTCAAAAGGGTGAATGACACCTATGGCCACGACGTTGGTGATGAGGTGCTCAAACAGTTCGCTCTGCGCATGAAAGGAAACCTCCGTCCGGGAGACATTCCATGTCGGCAGGGTGGCGAGGAATTCGTTGTGATTATGCCGGACACATCCGGTGACATGGCCAGCGCTGCAGCGGAGCGTCTTCGTCGCGCTGTTGCAGGCGAGCCATTTGATATTGAGCGCGGCCGCGGCAATCTGGATGTAACGGTCAGCCTTGGTGTTGCGACGTCTTCTGGCCGCGAATGTACGATTGACGACCTCTTAAAGCTCGCCGATGAAGCGCTGTACCGGGCCAAAGCCGAAGGGCGCAACCAAGTGAAAAGCCAGGCCGCCTGACTTCAGCACAAACCAAATGGCTATGAAAAAAGCCGGCACCTTGCGGAGCCGGCCTTTTTGATTCGGTAAATCAAGTGCTTACTTGATTTTGCCTTCTTTGAATTCCACGTGCTTGCGGACGACCGGATCGTACTTCCGCATCACCATTTTCTCAGTGATATTGCGTGGGTTTTTCTTCGTTACGTAGAAGAATCCGGTGCCTGCAGTAGAGTTCAGGCGGATTTTGATCGTGGTTGGCTTCGCCATGACAGCAGACCTCGGTTTGAATTCGAAGCGCGCATAAACACTGTCTTGGGGGGCGAAGTCAAGGGGGCAAAGCGCGTGTTTTCAGTTATATCCGCTCGGAGTGCTGACCTTTCGGTGAATAGCGCAGAAAGAGCGGCTTATGGANCGCTTCTGCATTGCTGATCCGGCGGCTGACTTCCTCCAGCATGCGCTGAGTCACGATTGGCAGATCGATGTCACGCGTGTCTTCCAGGTCAATCCAGCGAACATCAACCAGCTCAGCGCCAGCCAGGGCCGGGCGTTCGTCAATGAGNGCAGTTTCNGCCTCGGCCATAAAGAACCGNGCATCGAAGCGTCGTGGTCTGTAGGGNGGCGTGATCGCGCGCCCGATGAAGTCGAGATGTTGTAGGCAGGGCAGGACGCCTTCTTCGAGAAAGGGATGCCAATTCGCGGGTGCCCGGGCGGCTTTATTCTGGGGCTGGCCGATGATCAACCCGGTCTCTTCAAAGGTCTCACGCACGGCTGTCAGGCCGAAAGCGCGTGGTTTGCGCCTGTTCCTGATCATGAGCTTGTCTTCTACCTCGCGGAGTAGCTCGCTTATGGCAGGTGCGCGCCCGTCTTCGGTGTCGACGCGGCCGCCGGGAAAGACAAATTTGTCTGGCATAAAGGCATGTTTGCGCGAGCGCTTGCCAACAAGGACCCGGGGTTTAGGACCATCACGGCGAATCAGAATGAGCGTAGCTGCATCCTTTGGGCGCACAGATGGCCTGGAGCGATCTATCACGTCGCCGTCTTCCATTCTGTCAAAGCTTTTTACGTTCTTGTCGGTCGAGGCAGCGTTCATTTTCTCTTTTGTTTGCCTTTTCGCGCGCCCTTGCGCGGTGGCCCGGACTTACCGGGTCTTTTTCGAGTCATAACACGATTATGCTGACGTTTTGAGGGTGGTTTCTCACCTTCGCGCTTGGGGCGTGGATCGGACAGCATTTCAAGAAGCAGGCTGGCGGATGTCGCATCAGCTTCCTGGAGCTTCACGAGTACTGGTTGGCCGAGATCATAGCGGCGGCCAGAACCTTCAGCGACGAGGGAAGAAGCGCCTTCCATATAGTGCCAGTATTCCGAGCCGAGAGAGGCTGCTGGTATAAACCCGTCTGCAGCTGTTTCTTCCAGGCGTACGAACAGGCCGAATTTTGCGACCCCAGTGATCCGGCCTTCGAATTCAGCGCCAACACGATCTGCCAGGAAGGCCGTGAGATATCGGTCAGAGGCATCGCGTTCAGCGGCCATGCTGGCGCGTTCGCGCTCAACCAGATGTGTGGCGATTTCTTCCAGACGCACGCGTTGCTCATCCGGCAGGCCATCAGGGCCAAGATTGTAAGCCCGGATCAGGGCCCGGTGGACGATCAGATCTGAATAGCGTCGGATCGGAGATGTGAAATGCGCATAGCGCTGAAGGTTCAGACCGAAATGACCGTTGTTGTCAGGCGAATAAATGGCCTGGCTCTGGCTGCGCAGCACGATTTCTGAGATCTCGTGGTGGCGGTCGGTTTCGCGGGCAATGCCGAGAAGCTTGTTAAAGCGGGCAGGGGTGACCCGCTCACCCATGGTCCAGTCGATCCCGAGCGTATCNAGNAAGGTGGAGAGGCCATGGATNTTTTCGTCCGAGGGCTCGTCATGAACGCGATAAATGAGCTCGGCGCGTTTCGACTCCAGTGCTTCAGCGGCACAGACATTGGCCTGGATCATCATCTCTTCGATGAGTTTATGCGCATCGAAACGATCGCGGACTTTTACNCCGACAACCTTGCCATCGTCNGAGAGCTCCACTTTGCGCTCAGGAATGTCGAGGTCGAGCGGTGAGCGGTGGCCACGTTTCTTGTTCAGCGCATCATACGCCGCCCAGAGTGGCTTCAGGACGGTGTCCAGAAGTGGGCCGGCCTTGTCTGACGGCTCTCCATCAATGGCGGCTTGTGCTTCTTCATAAGAGAGGCCTGCCGCCGACCGCATCATGCCACGAATGATTCGGTGCCGGATCTTGGAGCCATCCTTTGAGAAGAACATCTCAAAAGCCAGGCAGCAGCGGAGTTCACCCTCCTTCAGCGAACACTCACCTGCTGACAGTGCTTTTGGCAGCATGCTGGCAACGCGATCGGGGAAATAGGTGGAATTGGCCCGACGATAGGCTTCGCGGTCCAGAATACCGTTATAGGGCACGAAAGCTGAGACATCCGCAATGGCGACGATGACACGCCAACCGCCTGGGTTTTTCGGATCGGTATCGGCTTCTGCATAGACGGCATCGTCATGGTCGCGGGCATCNGCAGGGTCGATNGTGATAAGCGGGATGGCTGTCAGGTCGTCGCGCTGACATTTGACTGGCTTTGCATCTTCTGCCGCTTTGATGACCTCATCGTCGAATTTGTCAGGAATGTCGTGGGCCGCCATGGCGATGAGGCTAGCTGCCTTGGGATCGTCGGCATCGCCGAGGATTTCAATTACCTTGCCGCGCTTTGGCCCGTGACCACGTGAGGGGACGGGTTCGACGCGGACCAGCGCGTCATCATGGGCGTCCATCGCATCATTCGGAAACACGAGGAAGGAGCGTTTATCTTTGCGGGATGTGCTTTCGACTGTTCCGCCGCCATGGGCATTGCGCTCGAACACACCGATCATGGCTTCGCGGCGCGTTTCGAGCTTTTTGATCATGCGGGCGCGCCAGACGCCATCCCGGCCTTCCTCGACTTCNCACAGNGCACGATCTTTGACGCCGGGATCCGGGTCACGGCGTTTTCCGCGCGGGCCCGCATAGAGAATGTCCGGACCGAACAGCCCGTCTTTGCCAACAGCCTGACCGATCAGCTCACCATCGCGATTGATCCGTGTGAATTCGACGATGCCTGTCGGCGGAGGGGTATCAGCTCGGGCAAAGGCGCGTTTACCCACCCGTGAGATGACGCCTTCGTCTTCCAGCTCNTTCAGGATCTGACGGAGCTGGCGACGGGCTTCACCGTTTGCGCCCAGACCTCTCGCAATCTCTTTTTTGTTGTTATCGCCAGGGTTTCTGGCGAGATAGTCGAGAACGGTCTGGCGTGTGATTTCGGTCATTCAGATTTGGCTTTAGCCGACTTCTTGGCGGGCGCTTTTTTCTTCGCCGCAGGTTTCTTTTTCTTAGGAGGAGATTTGGCCTTTGCGGCGATCAATTCAACCGCCTGCTCAAGGGTGACCTCNTCGGGTTTCTGGTCTTTCGGCAGCGTGGCGTTGGTTTTGCCGTGCTTCACGTAAGGCCCATAGCGGCCTTCCAGAACCTGAATCGGCTCTTCATCCGTCGGGTGCTTACCCAGATCCTTCAGGACTTTTGGTGCGGCGCCCCGGCGGCCCGGATTGGCGCGTTTGTCAGCAATCACTGAAACCGCGCGGTTCAGACCGATTTCGAAGACTTCATCGACAGATGGCAGGTTCGCATAGGTTTTCTGGTGCTGAACGTAAGGGCCATATCGGCCAAGGTTGGCCAGAATCGGCTCGCCATCTTCCGGGTGTTTGCCGACTTCACGGGGCAGGGACAATAGCATGAGCGCTTTTTCCAGGTTTAGCTCATTGGCGTCCCAGCCCTTGGGAATGCTGCCGCGTTTTGGCTTTTCATCGCCCTCTGGCGCAAGTTCAACATAAGGGCCGAAACGGCCTGTCTTGAGCGACACATCGCGTCCTGTGTCAGGATCCTGGCCCAGCACATTACCGTCAGGATTGATCGGATTCTGAGATTCCTCAGCGTCCACAGAAAAGGCGCGTGTGAACTTGCATTCGGGATAGTTCGAACAGCCGACAAAGGCGCCATGACGACCAAGTTTCAGGCTGAGCTTACCATCTCCGCAGTTTGGACAAGTGCGCGGGTCAACGCTTTCATCCGCCCCTTCTGCGCGGCGGAAGATGTGAGGGCCGAGCACCTCGTTAAGAGCGTCGAGCACTTCACTGACGCGGAGATCTGAGATCTCGCTGATTGCGGCCTGAAAGTCTTTCCAGAAGTCGCGCAGGAAGGCTTTCCAGGCGAGCTTGCCGTCTGAAACCAGGTCGAGTTTCTCTTCAAGGTCGGCCGTGAAGTCATACTGGACATAGCGCTGGAAGAAGCTTTCGAGGAAGCTTGTGACAAGGCGTCCCTTATCTTCTGGAATGAAGCGCTTCTTGTCGATGCGGACGTATTCTCGGTCCTGAAGAACCGAGATGATGGAAGCGTAGGTCGATGGACGACCAATACCCAGTTCTTCGAGACGCTTTACGAGTGAGGCTTCAGAGAAGCGAGGTGGCGGCTCTGTGAAGTGCTGGCTGGAGCGTGCCTCAATGAGGGCAGGCTGCTCGCCTTGCTTCAGCTGCGGCAGGCGACGGTTGTCATCGTCGCCTTCTGATGGATCGTCTGTGCTCTCCTGATAAAGAGACAGGAAGCCATCAAAGACCTGAACCGACCCAGTCGCACGCAAGCCGGCATTTTTGTCGGCAGAGACAATATCGACCGTCGTTCGCTCAAAGCGTGCTGCTTCCATCTGTGAGGCAACAGCGCGGCGCCAGATCAGGCCGTAAAGCTTGGCGAGATCTGCATCAGCGCGGATTTCGTTCGGATGCAGGCGGAAGTCTGTCGGGCGNATGGCCTCGTGCGCTTCCTGGGCGTTTTTGGCTTTGGAGGAATAACGACGAGGCTTTTCTGGCAGATAGTTGCTGCCATGATCGGCGCGAATCACATCGCGCGCAGCATGGTAAGCTTCTTCAGCCATCTGGACGCCATCTGTACGCATATAAGTGATGCGTCCATCTTCGTAGAGCTTCTGAGCCGCTTGCATGGTGCGCTTGGCGGAGAAGCCCAGACGACGCGAGGCGTCCTGCTGAAGCGTGGATGTAATGAAAGGCGGGGGCGGGTTGCGCTTGACCGGCTTGGCTTCGACAGCCTCGACCGTGAAGCCATTCTTGCGAACCACCTCAAGAGCAGCGTCAGCGTCTGCTTTGTTCGCAATCGAGAATTTCTTGAGCTTCTCGCCGTTCAGTTCAACAAGTCGAGCTTCAAAACTCGAGCCGTCTGAGGCTTTCAGATCAGCCGCTATCTGCCAGTATTCCTCAGGCTTGAAGCTCTCGATTTCGCGTTCGCGTTCACAGATCAGGCGGAGCGCTACGGACTGAACCCGGCCAGCCGAACGAGAACCCGGCAGCTTGCGCCAGAGTACAGGAGACAGCGTAAAGCCTACCAGATAATCCAGCGCGCGACGTGCGAGGTAGGCATCGACCAGTTCCTGATCAATGTCGCGCGGGTTCGACATGGCGTCGGTGACGGCAGATTTTGTAATGGCGTTGAAGACAACCCGGCTGATGCCGACATCCTTCAGAACACGACGGTTCTTAAGGGCCTCAAGCAGGTGCCAGGAGATGGCTTCGCCTTCACGGTCAGGGTCAGTTGCGAGGATGAGTTGTTCAGAGCCTTTGACGGCATCAGCGATTTCACGAATACGCTTGGCCGACTTCGCATCAGCCTCCCAGCTCATTGCAAAGTCATCATCCGGCTGGACTGAACCATCCTTCGACGGGAGATCACGGATGTGGCCATAACTGGCCAGCACTTTGTAGTCTTTCCCGAGATATTTGTTGATGGTTTTCGCCTTTGCAGGCGATTCAACGACAACGACTTTCATATATGAAATCCAGTTTCCCCAATGAGGCGGAAGGTGTGATCAGCGTGACACTAAGTCAACAGTACCTTTAACCATCTTCCAGATAGGCGATAGCAGTCAGGGCTGTAAACAGGGCAAACAAGGGGGGAGCGAAAGCAGCGACAGCGCGCGGCGCTGCGCCAGCTGCACCAAGGCTCTGCGTGAGCTCAGTTATGAAGTATAGCATGACAGCTGCGAACGTCCCCCAGGCAATGAGCTGACCTGTGCCACCGAGACGAGCGAGGCGCAGACAAACGAGTGCGCCAATCAATGCCATAGCAATATACAAAATAGGCGAAGCAATCAGAGCCTGATAATGCATTTCATAGCGGGAAGCATCGAGTCCCGCGCGCTGAGTGTCTGAAATGAAACCTGGCAGTTTCCAGAAACCGATGGTGAGTGGTGACGCAAACCGGTCAAGCAGCCGAGCGGGGTCAAGATCAGTTGGAATCGACAGTGCATCCCGGCGCACCGGGCGTTGTCCCGGCATGTTTTCGACCACGCCAGTGAGTTCCCAGAAGCCGTCCTTCAAGGTCGCACGATCAGCCTCAATCCGGCGCTTGAATGCAAACTCATCTGTGCCTTGGTTTCGGGTATAAATGCGCTCGTATTCAAAGATCTTCACATCTTTGAGGACGACACCACTCTGCTCGGTGTCCTTTGCGTGGATAACAAACTGATCTGTTTCGGAACCTTGCCGCAGCCAGATGCCGTTACGCTGTGAGGAAATCCCGCGGGATGGTCCATCTACAAGTTCAGATCGACGCGTTTCAAAATCCCCATTGAGGTCCGCGCCGATGGGATTGAGCACCGTTACTGTAAATATGCCCAGAACCGCAGCAATGACCATAAGCGGCGCGAGGAAACGCCATGCAGACAGACCTGCCGCTCGCATCGCCGGAAGCTCGGTGAGACGCGACAGGCGAGAAAAAGCCAGCATGGCGCTCACAAGAATGATGAACGGCATGGACTGCTCGAGCAGCATAGGCAGCTTCATTGCTGAGAGTTGGACGGCCTGGATGGCGTTAATGTCGGTATCGTTCCCAACCGTCCGGAACTGCTCAACAACATCGACCAGCATAATGGCGGCAAGGATGACGAACAGAGTCAGTAATATCGACTGAATGCACTGGCGGAAGACGTAAAGCTGAAGACGCTGAACCATTATGTTGCGTTGGCCTCCAGTTGAGCGCCAGGGCCGCCGGATTTTCGTTTGAACAATCTCGGAATTCCGCCCAGCAGATAGACGTAAAGAATGATCAGAGACGTGCCGACTGGAAGTGCGTACTGGACAATATTCAATGCCGGGTCACTGGCCGCATTAGGCTGGATGGACAGCATAAGGATCACGAAAAGCAAAGCGCCTACCGAAGCGATGATGATACGTCGCTGATATCCCCGACGAGAGAAATTTCCTCCGACCACAGCCAGTATGGCTATCAATGCCATAGCGATATTCATGAGTGGCATAGCAAGCCTGGAGTGGGCTTCGGCCAGATATCTCTCCTGATCCCGATTCTGATAATAGTCAGCGAGATCCGGATAAAACAACTCGTAGAGAAACCTGTCAGAGGGCTTCAGCAGAAGGTCTGATTCTTCAGCAAGAAACGCTGTCAGGTCAAAAATATAGTCGTCGAAGTCCAGCACAGAGAGTTGACCCTGCGCATCGACCTGCTGAATTTGGCCGTTTGTCATTCGGATAGCTGGCTGGCCTTCAATTTCGACAAGATTACCTGTCTGCGCAATGTAGTCGACTGTGTTTGAGGGCACTCGCGTGTCCGAGATCAGCATGCCGCGGAACTGTCCACCTGATGATTCTCGTACGTAAATCGTCAGTCCGTCTGTCGGATCGGTGAAAGCGCCCGGACGAATTAGAGAGGCCGCAAAATCAGCACGCGCATCAGAGATCGTTTCGCGAAGTTCGCGCTGTGCAGCCGGTTGGATGAAGAGGTTCACGCAGAGATGCACCATGGCCGCAAGCACGGCGAGGCGCAGAACAGGCGAGGCGATCTGCCAGCGCGTCATACCCGCTGACTGTGCAACGACGATCTCACTGTCCCGCTGCAGGCGGTTCAGGGCGTTCAGTGACGCCACGAAGAGTGCGATCGGCGCAAGCACGGCGACAATTTGCGGCGCGCCAAGTGCAACGACGCGTAAATAGGTTAAAGCGCTCTGCCGGTTTTCGACAATCAGATCGGTCTGCGACATGCCCTGCGCGAGCAGAGCAATGAGCGCGAGTCCGCCGACAATTGTCATTACGGCCTTGAAGACGCTGAAGAAGATATAAAGTTGGATTCGAGTCATGACTTTCTATCTGCTTAGCCCGTCCTACTGCAGACACCAAACATCTTCTCTGCCCTGTTGCCCGTTTCGTCAGGAGGGCTTACTTCGAATGCAATTGGAGCAAAAGTATGAAGTTTGAGATCAAAGACAGTTTTGTCGGTCAGGTGCATGTCATTCTGGCAGACGAAGAAAACCTCATTCCCGATTCTGTGAACCAGATTGCTGACGGACTGAGTGAAAAACTCAAGGCGCTGGCTGACAAGTCACGCTTCAGAGCAAAAGCCGGCCAGGTGCTGGAATATACCCCGATTGGCGATGGTGACCCAGCCAAACTGCTGATCATCGGCGCAGGAAAACTCGGCGATGACAGAGCGCGTTCGCTGGAAGAGTTCGGCGGCTATGCGGTGAAGAATACGCTGACTTCAGGGTTCACATCCGTGTCTGTTGTCGGCACGGGGTCGGCAGACGATGCCCGTATCCTTCTTGGCGCCCGTCTGGCAGCTTATCGATTTGACAAATACATGACGAAGCTGAGCGATGATCAGAAGCCATCTCTGGAGTCGGTGACGCTGGTGACATCGGACGTCACGGCAACACGCGAAGCTTTTGAGCCTTTGGACGCTGCCGCAGCCGGTACTGAAATGGCGCGCGATCTGATGAATGAGCCGCCGAACGTCCTCTATCCTGAAAGCTATGCCGGGCGCATCAAGGAAATGGAGAGTATCGGTCTCAAGGTCACGATCCTTGGGGAAAAAGAGCTGGAAGAGCTGGGCATGCTGTCGCTTCTGGGCGTCGGACAGGGTTCGGTGAAGGAATCCAAAGTCGCGATGATGGAGTGGAACGGCGGTGGCGATGAAGCTCCACTGGCGCTCGTTGGTAAGGGCGTCTGCTTTGATTCCGGCGGCATTTCCATCAAGCCCGGTCCGAACATGCAAGACATGAAGGGCGATATGGGCGGCTCTGCTGCAGTTGTCGGCGCCATGAAGACGCTGGCGCTGCGCAAGGCCAAAGCTAATGTTGTGGGTCTGGTTGGTCTTGTCGAAAATATGCCAGACGGCAATGCCAGCCGTCCCGGTGATATTGTAAAAACCATGTCTGGTCAGACAGTCGAAAACCAGAACACAGATGCCGAGGGTCGCCTCGTTCTGTGTGACGTTCTCTGGTATGCTCAGGAGACCTACAAGCCGAAAGCAATCGTGGATCTGGCGACGTTGACGGGTGCGATCATCGTCTCGCTGGGGCATGAAAATGCGGGTCTGTTCTCAAATGATGATGACCTTGCCTCACAATTGACGAATGCTGGTCTGGAAGAGGGCGAGACCGTGTGGCGTCTGCCGCTCAGCCCGAAATATGACAAGCTTCTGAAGTCCCAGTTCGCTGACATGAAAAACATTGGTGGACCGGCGGCGGGCTCAATTACGGCCGCTCAATTCCTTAAGCGTTTCATTAAGGACGGCGTGGCCTGGGCGCACATCGATATAGCGGGTGTCGCCTGGAAAAGCGGAGACAAGTCTCCGATCGACCCAAGCTGGGCCAGCGGCTTTGGACCGCGTCTCCTCGACCGTCTGGTCAAGGACAACTTCGAGGCCAAGTAAACATGGCATGTGAGTGGTGGTTCTACCATCTGGAGCGGCCGCCACTCGCAGCCGCACTCGCGCCCCTGTTCGAGAAGTGTCTCGAGCGTGGATGGCGGGTGCTTGTCTCTTCTGACGACAGCCATGCGCTCGATGAGATCGATGCCGAACTCTGGAATTGGCGTGACGACAGCTTCCTGCCGCACGGACGAGATGGGGAGCTCGCAGAACAACAGCCAGTGCTTCTTACCACCGGCGAGAAGAACCTAAATAATGCAAAAATACTGGTGCTTCTCGGCGGCAAGGATTGCGGCCGGCATGACCCGCCTTATGAGCGCGTGATGGTGGTCTTCGAGGATGGAGATGGCGCGGCGAGGGGGATGGCGCGCACGCAGTACAAGCGCGCAAAGGACCAGTCTGCGCCGGTTCGCTATTTCCGGCAGACCTCATCTGGCGGCTGGCAGGAACAGTAGCGCAGCGAATTTCCACACTCGGCCTTGCCCGGCTCAGCGCGCCCGGCTATAGCGGCGCCTGATGTATCACGCCGCCGCCCGAAGCGGCATTTCCAAGGACAGTCTTATGGCGACCGAACGCACATTTTCTATCATCAAACCTGATGCAACGAACCGCAATCTGACAGGCAAGATCAATGCCATGATCGAAGAAGCCGGTCTGCGTATTGTTGGACAGCGCCGCATCCAGATGACAGATGCTCAGGCCAAGAAATTCTACGAAGTCCACGCAGAGCGCCCATTCTATGGCGAACTCGTTGAATTCATGACATCCGCACCCGTTGTTGTTCAGGTGCTGGAAGGTGAAAACGCTGTTGCGAAATACCGCGAAGTCATGGGCGCAACGAACCCAGAAGACGCGGCACCTGGTACGATCCGCAAGGAAGTTGCGCTTTCGATCGGCGAGAACTCTGTGCACGGCTCTGACAGCCAGGAAAATGCCAAGCTGGAAATCGGTCAATTCTTCACGGAAGCGGATATCGTCGGCTAACTGATCCGATCCGTTCTGGACACGAAAAAGCCATCCGTGATTGCGGATGGCTTTTTTCGTATCTGCGAGTTGGAGACGCTAAATCGTGACGCGCTGAACAAAGCTGAACATCTCAACAGCAAGAGAAAGACTGGCGACNCCAGCAAGCGCNGTCAGGACCNTTGGCCCCCAGCGTGGGATATCTGAGTGATCGTTCTTGTCTGCTGTTTTGGCTGTAGAATTTTGCATGAGAAACCTCCTGCCAACCTTACGCCTCGGAGCCATTAATGTTCCGTGGGGAGCGCAATATGTCGGGAGGTACGTCTGAAAAATCTGCCACGTCGAGCGGGACCTGCAGGTCTTTGCCAAGGTTGAGCTTATCCGTTGCTGTCTCAATGGCGTGNCGAAGCACACTGCGAGGCCGCGACGAAATCTGAGATGCATCTTCTACTGAGAAGTCTTCGATCTCCAGCAGCCCGAGAGCAATGCGCTCATTTGCAGTCAGCTTTTTGAGCTGGCGAGCCAGATCAGGGAGATGGCCCGTTGCCGATTGGAGTATTCGAACTGACCGCTGACCTTTTTCGGTCTCATCGAACACCTGAACAGAACGTGCAAAAAGTTCGACTTCGACATTGTGATCAAGGTCTCCGTTAATCAGCCGTGCACGCAGATCATCAATGACCTCCGCAAGAGCAAGGTTCACGACCGCTGAATTGCCAATCATGATCCAGCCAAGTCTTCGAAGACGCTTGAAAAGCTCGGGGGATGAATCGGATGAGGCTGAAAGTGCTGTCATGTGCGTATCGGTTGCAGGCGCAGAGGAGCGCGCTCGCAAATGCTGACTAATCGATGCTCGTAGAGCTGAGGCCGTNGTGATGACCGTTCATGAAGCTCGAGAATAGCGGCTGGCTAGGGCGACGGATATGAAGATATTGTTCGTCAAAGTGGCAAATCTGACGCAGTCGCGGCTGATCAAGCACTTTGATAGAATCATTCTCTTCAGAAATCAGTCCAGAACGACGCATCTCGGACATTGTGCGCGAGACATGAACAGACGTCAGTCCCAAAGCGTCAGCAACATCTGACCGGGTCAGGGGGAAGCTGATCTGATCCTGAGTTCGGCCTAAAGAGGCGTTCATGCGCCGTAGAAGTTCCAGAAGCAAATGGCCGATGCGCTCTTTCGCGGAGAGACGTCCCACACGGACGATCTGTTCTCGCAAGATGCTCTCTTCCTGCACTGACGCCCACCAAAAGGCACCTGCCAGTGACGCCGAGGATGCCAGCACTGAGAGAAAGTCATTTTGATCAACTTCCAAAACGTCAGTGACAGTAATCGCGGTGACGGTGTGATCAGCTCGCAGGTCNGACAATGCTTGCAGGTCGAAGATATCGCCAGGAAGCATGAAGTTGACGATCTGGCGACGACCGTCTTCAAGCATGCGATATCTGAGCGCCCAGCCGCGTCTTATGATAAAAAGCCGATCTGCGGTGTCGCCTTCGCGAATAATGTCTTCGTTGGGAAGGTAGGTAACCTTCTCAAACGAAAGCCTTTCCATAGCGGTCCAGGTCGAGTCCGATAACGGGCTGTACTGGGTCAGTCTGTTTCTGAGCGCAATCATCCCGACAGAACGTCAGTTGCCAGCATTCGTTCCCTTTTTTCAAATGTGGTCGCTCGGGAGATTTGTCATTCGTATGAGTGACTGGAGTTGTTCCGGCCAGAGATAAAGATGGAGGTCTAAAATACACGCTCAATCTGTGGAACTGGTGGGATGAAGCTGCGTTGCAACATTATCAGACCACCAAAGGAGTCAAATTATGCAATCGACGACTGTACCGCTGCATTCAGCAAACGAACCAGAAAAAACCGAAGTCGATTCCGATCTTAAGGCACTTCGGTCAGATTTTGAATCTCTTAAAGAAAATGTCGGTTCCCTGATGACGAGTGTGTCTCGCCTAGCAGGGAAAAAAGCTGAAAAAGGTGTCGATAAAGGCACTGCAATCAAAGATGACGCAGTTGATGCGTTTCAGGATGCCAAAGGTTCTTTCGAATCTCAAATCCGCGCCAAGCCGCTTGCGGCTGTTGGCATCGCGGTAGGCGTTGGTGCCCTTCTTGCGATCATGACGCGTAAGTAACCGTCCATGGACAAAGCTAAATTAAGGCTTTTGGCAGGTGTCAGCGGAGGCGTTTTCGGCTTCGCTGGCATTGTTGCATTGTCATTCGCTTTCACCATGCTCCTNGCAAACTGGATGTCTATCTGGGTTGCTGGCTTCGTGACGGGTGGTGCGCTGTTCCTGGTAGCGGCGATTTGTTTGCTGTTCTTCCTTGATCTATTCAAATCATCCGACGAGGAACTTGATCAGCTGGAAGACGCAACAGCGGATATGCTGGCCGATCTGCCATTCGATACGATCAAGGCAATCGTAGAAAAACGTCCGGTGACGTCATTCGGTATTGCAGCCATGGCCGGTTATGCTGCCATGAGTGATCCTGATCGCGCGATGAAAAATGCTGAACGGGTCGTTCTCGCCTTGCTGTAAAGGCTTGCTTTCTGAGCTCAGTCGGACGACTTAGTCTGCATGGCGTTCTTGAATATTCGCAGCTTGATTTCGATAGCAGCTGGCGTTTCGGCGTCAGCTGTTGCCGTGCGTAAAGCCCTTGGCCGGGAGGTCGATCGTCGTGCGGATAAGGCGATTGAAGAGGCTGCGGATCAGGCGCGGATTGAGATCAAGGAACAGGCGCACCTGTTCTTCTCAGAAGGCTTTATCCGCTTTTTCTGGACGACTCTCGTTAAAGCTGCCGTCATTCTATTCATCTCATCACTGTTCCTGATGGGCTGGGTGCATGAGCACTGGTCCGCCCTGGCTCTCGCTGTNTTCTTCGTTATTTTCACGAGCTATGACGCCTGGCGAATTTTCCCCAGCGCGCGTTTTCTGCTGCGTGAACTCAGAAAATATGGGTGGAGACCCAAACGTATTCTCGCCGAGACGATTTCAGCACAGGTGTTTGATTCGGTTTTGCACCGGGCCAAGGCGCAAGAGGTTCAACGCTCTGAGAGCATCATGCTGATGCTGGCCGGGCGCAAACGCGATGATATTGTTAAAAAGCTTGCGCGCGCAGTGGCGGAAATAGCCGCTGAGACGAGTTGGGAAGACATTAAGCCCATGTTGTTTGGCTTTGTTGTCCGATGCGGAATCCTGCTTGCGCTCTATTCGTCCCTCNTCTGGACCCTGATCTGGATGATCCGGCACTAACCGGACAAGGCGCGTGTAAAACGTTTCGGGGTCAGTCGNCNTCGCTTTCGGCGTAAGGCTTGAAGCTCTGTTCTGCGACGCTCTCTGCCCTGCGCTCGAGATGCCGTTTATAGGCCGCACCGATGAACTCTTTAAATATCCGGCGTGCGAAGGCCTTGTGGATCAGCAGTTCAGGGTGAAACTGTACGCCCACCATAAAGCTGGCTTTCTGATGTTCGATCGATTGGATCAGGCCGTTGATCTCGCGCGCCGACGGTTTGAAACCGCTGCCGAGCTCACGAATGGCTTGAGTGTGGATCGAGTTCACCGAAAGAAGTCGACGGCCTGTAATCCGGGACAGCCAGCTATCGTCTTCTATCGCAATGGTCTTTCGAAAGAAAATTCGGCGAAGGAAGGTCGTAGGATACCGGATGTCGTTGTAATTACTGAGGTCAGGAGAAAGCGTTCCGCCTTGCAGCACATTCAGCATTTGCATGCCGCGACAGACACCAAACACCGGCAGATCATGATGCATCGCTGCTTTTGCCCACGACGCCTCCATCTCGTCGCGAGCACGGTCGTATTGATGGTTTTCCTTCACTTGCCCCTGATAACGCTCCGGGTAAACGTCTGATCCACCGCCAAAAAGAAGGCCATCAACGGAGTGCGGATCGCGCGGCGCTTGGGAGGTGATCTTTACCGGTTTGCCACCTGCCAGCCAGACAGCGAACTTCATGGCGAGGAATGAGAAATAGTCACCCTTATCGGGTTTGGTAATGCCGATGACCGGCTTGTCGCGTTTGGCAGGTTTGTCGTGGTGTTTGGGCGGCGATGACCCCTCGTCTTCGTCCTCTTCTTTCTTCGGAGTGTCGAATTTGAGCTCAGGGGGCAGGGTGCCGTGTCGTCTGAGTGAGCTCAGGGCGAAGAGGATGCCCAGACCTACAGCCGGGTCATTATCGGAGGAGAACTCTGAAGGGAGATCATCGTGCTTGCTGAGCTCTTCCTGGAGCTTTGCCAGCATTCCAGGCGCGGCAACCCCATGGCCGGCGCTTTCCATCAGCTTGGTTGCAGCCTGAATGATATGACCTTTTGAGGCGTGATCTTTCATCTCAGACCAGGCTTCTCCAGACTTTTTAAGATGCTCGTCGGAAGCAGCTGTTTCTTCAATAATGGACAGGAGCCAGGCCGCNGGGGTTTTGGTNCGGAATCCCACCTGAACTTCCCCTGAGTNCTCGTCGGTCAGACTGCGACCTGCGGCGAGGTTGAAGGCAAGCCAGGGAAAGTCGACACCGGATGCGGTCGAGTGAAAAAGCCCGGCCCAATAGCGGGGGTTGATTTCGATGATCTTCGGCGGGATGTCCGGATCGCCGTTCCAGCGGAAATCGATCTCAGAGACGCCGTTCCATTTCGTCAATTCAAGGAGTTTGCGAGTCGCTTCCAGGAACGGCTCGGCATCGATTGTCTCACGGATCGCGCCAGCGCCAGACTTGACCGGAAACTGCCGGATATTGCGATAGGCAACGACGCCTGCGAGCTTACCATGGTCGGCAATCACCGAGACGCAGTAATCTTCTCCATCAACCATTTGCTGGATCAGGATGGGTTCCTTGCTGGACGCATTCTCCAGATAGGCGTTGAGTTCTTCTTCAGAGTCAATTTTCTCAACGCCTCGACCGCCAACACCAACGGCTGGCTTCATGATGCAGGGATATTCGACGTCGGAAAAGTCCTCTTCATCCCGCTTTGAGGGGATGACGATCCGGGTATCAGGAATGTCGAGTTCATGCTTCTTGGCGAAACGGGCGAAGGCATCCTTTGGATCGATGAGATCGATCGAACTGGCATCTGGTGCAGAAATCTTGATCAGAGGCTCAAACCGGTCGCGATGCCTCGCGAAGATACGGGCGTCTCGAAAAGCGGGGATCAGCACATAGGGGCGATTATCAGAAGGCGCGTGTTTGCGCACTGCTGCCTCAAATTCGTTGAGCGCTTTTTCTTCGTCTTCCTCAAAGGGGGTGTGGACGAAATTGTCAGAGACGTGTTTGGAGAAGGACAGAACCGTCATCCCCACATCNTCGCAGCCAANAACATCAATGCCGTGCTCATGCAGCGAGCGCGCGATCACNAGTGAGATCAGGCTTCGGCCATAGGTNACGATGGCTCGACCCTTGATCTGTTTTGGTGCTTGTTTTTCGGGGGATGCATTTTCCTGAGACTTGGGGTCCATNCGAGGCGTCTCTTTATACATTGTCATGANTGCGAAACGCCTGTTTCGCAGGCTGGTTCCGCGCTAATTACGTCTCGTCAGCTAAAGAATTCTGGACTGTATGGAAAGACTTAAAATGGTGCCCGGGGGCGGATTTGAACCACCGACACGCGGATTTTCAATCCGCTGCTCTACCCCTGAGCTACCCGGGCATCTGGGGTCTGCTTGAAAAGCGAGAGGGCTGTATAGTGGCCTTGAGCCAGCGTGTAAATCACCAAACTGATGGTTTTTACCGATTTTGTGAAAGTCCCCGTCCTGCCGGGAAATTCAGCAAGCCGTCAGATGCTCTGAGCCCAGATGTTTTCGCAGATTTCGGCAATTTTGGCGCTTTCCGCCACCATGTTCTCAGGAATGCGGTAGGAAACCATGGCGGTGCCCGCCAGGGCAGATTTTGATTCCGGATCATCTGGCCAGCGCGCGCCGGCAATGCCGCCTGATTCCAGTTCGGCCAGATAGGCTCCGAACTCATCTTCTCGGCCATCCTTGAAGAGGGGCAGCCAGATCATGATGATCGCGTCCGGCCAGCGTCTGAGCGCCTTGGGCGTCCATTCGATCAGAGCTTCAAGATCGCCCAGCGTCTCATAACTTGGGTCGATCAGCACAACCATCTGCTCTCTGGAACGGGGCGCCAGAGACAGAGCGCCACGATATCCATCTGCCTTGCGGATCTGAACACGTGGATCTGCGCCAAAGTTGCGGTTCAACGCTTCATGCTCTTTCGGGTGGAGCTCAAAAAAGCTCAGCCTATCTGTTGGCCGCAGAATTTTGGAGGCGAGGGCAGGAGAGCCAGGATAGATTTTCAGCTCGTTCCCTGAGTTGAAGGAGCGGACGAGATCATCATAGATGCGCAAGGGCTGAGGGGTGGATTGCAGCTTTTGCAGGCGGAGAATCCCGTCGCCGAATTCAT
Source organism: Ponticaulis sp. (assembly GCA_002699325.1). GTDB lineage: Bacteria > Pseudomonadota > Alphaproteobacteria > Caulobacterales > Hyphomonadaceae > Ponticaulis. The sequence continues at coordinate 56,091 of PABS01000046.1, forward strand.
CGCCTTTGATCGCCTCTGGAGAGGACAGATCGTAAAGCCCACGCGCTGCATGAGTCTCAACATAGCAGATCGGCCGTTTTTGTTTGGTCAGATCGGTGAGAACGGCGCACAGAACGGCGTGTTTCAGAACGTCAGCCCGGTTTGCGGCATGATAGATGTGTTGGTAGCTGAGCATGTGAGGTCCTGAAAACAGATCAGGCCTGCCAGAGGGCAGGCCTGAAAGAGATTAGCATGAAATGCGAATTATTCGGCAGAATCGCGCGATGCGAGATCTTCCTGACGAATGGCTTCAAACTCATTGCCTTCATACCAAGTTGGCCACTCATCAGATTGTGCGATGCGTAGTCCGACTTCAAACAGAGCCTGAACGTCTTCGACCATGCCAGCCATATTCCAGTCTTCGGAATATTCATCCGCTGGTTTGTGGTAGCGGAGNTCTGTGTACTCGGCCGCCATGGCCTGACCAGCAGCTTTGCCGCCCTCAACCAGATCATCACCGCCGTCCGCATAGAGCATTGGCACGCCCTTCTTGGCGTAGCTGATATGGTCTGAGCGATAGAACGAGCCTGCTTCCGGACGTGGGTCTGGTGTGACCGTGCGGCCGTCTTCATCGAGCACGTCGGAGAGAATGTCTTCGAGCTCTGAAGCGCCGTATCCGACGACGACCATGTTCTTGGATGGGCCGGTCGGCATCATCGCATCCATATTGATGCCTGCGACGATCTGATTGTGCGGCACAACCGGGTTTTCAGCCATGTAGGCCGAGCCGAGCAGGCCGGATTCTTCGAGTGTCACAGCAGCAAACAGGGTTGAGCGTGCAGGCGCTTCAGAAACCATGGCTTCGGCGATTTCCAGAAGTGCCGCTGTGCCCGTCGCATTATCGACGGCGCCGTTATAGATCAGGTCCTGAGAGGCGAAGTTGAAGTTCGCATCAGCCGGTGTTTCGGCTTTGCCCAGGTGATCCCAGTGCGCAGTGAACAGAACGTGTTCTTCTGGCGTTTCTGTGCCTTCGATCATGCCGATGACATTGCGGGATTCGAGCTGATCGACTGTCTGGACGATGCGGCCAGAGGCTTTGAGCTCGCCCATTGGCACAGGTTTGAAGCCTGGTTTCGCAGCCGCTGCTTTCAGCTCGTCGAAGTTCAGGCCAGCTTCTTCAAACAGGCTTTTCGCCGTGTCGAGCGTGACCCAGCCTTCCAGCATGGCGCGCTCTGCGCCGCCATCCGCACGAACGAGATCTGATTGCGCGCCTGTCCAGGAGTTCCGGACCACATCCCAGCCGTAAGAGGCTGGTGCGGTTTCGTGAATGACGATGGCGGCTGTTGCNCCCTGNCGCGCCGCTTCTTCGTATTTATACGTCCATCGGCCATAATAGGTCATGGCATTGCCGTTGAAGAGTTCGGGATCTTTCGTGGCATAGCCCGGATCATTGACCAGCATGACGACGGTTTTGCCATCAGCATTCAGGCCTTCATAGTCGTTCCAGTCATATTCCGGTGCGACCGAGCCATAGCCAACAAATACGACTTCTGAATTATCGAAAGACAGGTCGTAGTCTTTCTGTCGCTTGGTCCAGAACACGGCTTCTTCACGAAGCACGAGGGGTTCGGCTTCCGGATCAGAAGAGATTGTCAGGCTGGAGAGGTTCTCATTGACGGTCTGGTTGACCATTTCCACGGTCTGGAACCAGGAGCCGTTTGCGCCAGGCTTCAAGCCGATCCGTTCCATTTCGGCGGCAACCCAGTCAGCNGCCTTCTCGCCGGCTTCGCTNCCTGGNCCGCGGCCTTCGTATGTGTCGTCTGCGAGCGTTGAGACGCGGGCGCGAAGATCATCTTCGGTGATCGTGGTNGATGTGTCTTCCGGAAGTGGAAGNAGCAGNGTGGNGTCAGACTCTGCTGCTGNCGTTTCTGTCGGCGTCGGTGTTGGCTCAGGTGCTGGCGCTTCTTCTGAAGGCGAACAGGCTGCCAGGGTCAGGCCGAGTGCGGTGGTAATGAGAAGGCGGTTCATTCGAGAAATCCTGTGTCCTGAATTCCAGTATGATCTGGCACGTCATGCCCCGTAGAGCAAGAAAGCCGACCTATCCGAGCATTTTACGGACGTTGTTCGGCAATGCCAGTGCTCCGCGTGCGATATCGAGATTGAAATAGAGCAGTTCTTCAGCTGGGACATGTTCGTATTTCGGCGTGAGATCATTGTCATCGCTGAAGATTCCACCGCCCCAGTCACCCGAAATGTAGAAGGGCGTTGGCATGAGGAATGGCTTGAAGTGCGTGAACAGACCGCCGAGGCGATGGTACATCATCTCCATGCCGCCACTATAGAAGGTCGGGCTGCCCAGCATCTGGCAAGTTACGCCGCCCGGACGGATGGCTTTCTTGATGTTACCAAAGAATTCCGGAGAGATCAGCGGGTTGGCATTCTCCTGAACCGCAGTGGATTCCTCGCAGACATCAGTTGAGTCGATAATGATGACGTCGAATGCGTTTTCCTGTTCAGCCAGATAGGCCGCGCCATCGCCGATGCGGATCTCAACGCGAGGGTCCTTCAAGCCTGATGTGAGCTCTGGCAGCGTTTCCTGAGAGACGCGCACAACGGCCTCATCCAGTTCAGCCAAGACGATTTTCTCAAGCCCCTTGTACTTGACGAGCTCATTGACTGTGCCGCCATCGCCGCCGCCGATCACAAGCGCGGATTTTGGGTTCTCAATGCATGAGAGGGGCAGATGTACCATATGCTCGTGATAGACGTGGTGCGTGTCCTCTGACAGCATCAACACGTCGTCAATCAGCATAACTTTGCCATGGGTTTCAGTCTGCACGATTTTGATGTCCTGCCATTCGGAGGTCTCGTGCGCGATCAACTCGCCTTCGACATAGGAGCCGTAGGACGGAGTATGCTGGTCATCGAATCTCTGTTTCGTCATGGACTTTGTGTAAGAATTGAAACGCGTTTGCGCAAGAAATTGTCAGCTGCCCGCTGGTGCATCCGCCTCGGGGTCTCCGGGTAGCGGAATGTACTCATGTTCATTCGGCGGCATTGCGAATGGCGTGTTTTCCCAACGTCCTGCGATTGAGGCGCGCCATTCGGATTTTGCCTGCTCAATGCGTTCAGGCGATGAGGCAACAAAATTCCACTCGATCCAGCGACGACCATCCATGGCTGCCCCACCTGCCAGCATGATCTTACTTTCAGGAGCGATCAGGAGTTCAGGTGCTCCTCCGGTCTCGAAGATGACCATCTGGCCTTCCTGAAAGGTCTGTCCCTGCGTCTCCAGGCTGCCATTCACGACATAGGCGCAGCGTTCTTCGACGGTTTCGGGAAGGGTTAAAGATCCCCCTGTCTCTGATTCAACAGCAGCGTAGAAAATCGGATGCGGAAACTCGACGGGCGAGGTCATGTCGAAGGCTTCACCTGCAATCAGGCGCAATTGCAGACCGTTTATGTTTGATTCCGGAAGTGTTTCGGCGGGATGACGATCAAAGCGAGGTTCACACTCTTCATGGGTTTTCGGCAAGGCGACCCAGGTTTGAATGCCATGAAGCCTGTGTCCTTGCGCTTTGAGCGCGTCAGGAGAGCGCTCTGAGTGGGAGATGCCCTTTCCCGCAGTCATCCAGTTCACAGCGCCGGGCTTAATTTCAATCTCGGTACCGACCGTGTCCCGGTGCATCATGGCGCCTTCAAAAAGATAGGTCACCGTGGCGAGGCAGACATGCGGGTGAGGGCGGACCTCAATGCCTTTTCCGGGATCAAAATCAGCAGGACCCATATGGTCGAAGAAAATGAATGGCCCGACCATTTTTTGTTTAGAGCTGGGCAGGACGCGGCGGACTGAGAACTGGCCAAGGCTTTTCTCCTTGGGCTCGAGCACGCGTTTGATTTCTCCGGCCATGATATCCCACCTTCCGTTTGTACTGCGTTTTCAGTCTTGCCTCAGTCGCGGGTTAAATCCAGATCAGATTGACGATGACCCAAGATTTTGAAGCTCTGAAAGATCAAATGCGGGCATGCCGGATCTGTACGCGCGCAGAACGCCCTTTACCGCATGAGCCGTGCCCTGTTTTTCAGCTGAACTCAGAAGCGCGTATTCTGGTTGCGAGTCAGGCGCCAGGAAACCTTGCCAACCAGTCGGGCATCCCCTTTTCGGATCCTTCAGGTGAGCGTTTGCGCGACTGGATGGGAATTGGGCGCGACGAGTTTTATGATGAATCGAAGCTCGCCATTCTGCCTATGGGGCTGTGTTTTCCGGGTTATACACCCGCGGGGGCGGACAAGCCTCCCCGAAAAGAGTGCGCACCTGCTTGGCGTGAGCAAGCGCTCACATTTTTGCCGCAAATCCGTGTTCGGCTCTTGATTGGCGGATATGCCCAAAAATGGCATTTGGGAGATGGTTATGCAGGATCAGTTACCTCAACGGTTGAAAACTGGCGCGCCTATGCGCCTGATACCTTTGTTCTTCCACATCCGAGCTGGCGAAATAATGCATGGTTGAAAAAGCATCCCTGGTTTCAAGACGAATTGGTCCCCGAACTCAGACNGCAGGTGCAATTGGCCTTGTCCTCATTCTGAGCATGCTGACGCTCTTTGGCTGTGCCACACCGCTCAAGGCTGAATTTCCGGAGAAGCGAATTCCAATGCCGAGATTTGAAGTTGAAGAGAACCGGTTCGTCTCATTCGATGGCGCTGAACTCGGGCTGACTGTCTGGGGTGAACAGATCGAGGATCCGGAATACGTGATCGTCGGTGTTCACGGCATGAATGACTATGCCAATGCCTTTCATATGGCGGCACCCTGGTGGGCCGAGAATGGCATCAGGACCTATGCTTATGATCAGCGCGGTTTCGGTCGGTCACCCAACCGTGGGCTCTGGCCAAATGAAGATGCCATGCGCGAAGATTTGCGTACTGCGGTGAGGACAGCGCGTGAACGCCATCCTGACGCCGTGCTGGGGGTNGTTGGCATTTCCATGGGCGGTGCCGTNGCCATGACGACCTTTGGCGGANCTGATGCGCCTGAAATTGACCGGCTGATTCTGTCCGGTCCAGGATTGCGTGGGTGGGGCGCTATCCCGTTCTACCAGTCCATTGCGCTTCAGATTTCAGCGCGAGTGCGTCCCGGTTGGGTGGTTGTGCCGCCCAAAGGCATTGTGAAGATTGAGCCATCCGACAATGTGGAAATGCTTCGCCGGACCTGGTCTGACCCATTAATGCAGCGCGACAACCGCATTGATCAGGTCTTTGGGGTGGTGACCCTTATGGAGAACGCGCACAGGGCGGCGTCNAATTTNCCAGACAAAACACTTCTTCTTTATGGAGCCAGAGATATCGTTATCCCGGAAAAAGGCGTCCGCCGGACAACACGGCATCTGCCCNGTCATGTGCGCACGGCTTATTATGATAAAGGCTACCATATGCTGATGCGGGATTTGCAGGCTGAGAACGTCTGGCGCGATGTTCTGACCTTTATGCAAAATCCTGAAGAGGATTTGCCTTCTGGTTCACCTGAGCTTCCATGGCTGACGACAACCAGCTAAGCGGAAGCCTCGTGTTAAGAATTCCGGGTTATGACTTAGGTTGAAGCGGTAACGTAAGTGAGCCTTATCGATGGTGGCGGCCCTGAAAAAACTAACTGGCGGTGATGTCGCCGGACGTTTTGCCGCGTGGTGGAACGGCGAAGACTATTCGCCTGAGGCGGATGACGAAACCGCATCTGACGATGCTGCCAAAATCGCTTCCAAAGCCAAAAAAACTAAAGGCAAAAAGAAAGCATCGAAGCCGGAAGCCGTTCCGGACGCAGGCACAAAGGTATCTGTTCGTCCGAAACTCTCCAGCACCGCCTCCCGGATTGCAGCACTGGAGGCNATCTGGGGAGAGGGGCGGTTCGGCCCGGCTGGCGCAGAACTGTATAACCGGATCACAGCAAACCTGCCTGAAGGCGCCAGCGGCGAAGAGCGAAAATTCGGCGTGCTCAATACCGATCCGGCCTGGGTTAATCAGTTTGTCGCTGAACTTGGTAGTGTTCCCGTNATTGCAGAATGGCGGTCCAGCTGCGCAAACCGATATCATGAGACTCATCCAGATTTTGATCTGATTACCGGTGANCTTGATCGACCGCCATTCGAGCCCGGTTCAATGGATCTCATCTTCAGCCATGATGCGTTTGCCTATGCAGATCATAAGTCTGGCCTAGCCGTTCGGATTCATCGCAGCCTGGCACCTGGCGGCCAATGGATTGTGCTCGATACGGTTCGCGGTTCNGCGACCGGAAATCTGGCGCCGGCCTTCGCATCAGCCTGGGCTGAACCTCAGCTTTGTAACCCGGACGAAATTCAGGAAATCTGCGAATCTGTGGGCTTTGAGGTCGCGCGGGAAGAAGAGGACGTGACGGGGGATGTGGTGCAGGCCTGCAAAACTTCTCTTGATCGCTTCGCCGCAGAACTTGAGTCCCGCATGGCCGACAAGCTCCCAGCGGTCAACAAGATTGCCTTCATGCAGGAGCTTGGCTGGGAAACCGAAAGTTGGAAATGGCGCCAACGCGCTTATGCGGGTGATCTCATTCATGCCCGCATCTGGAAGTTCCGTAAGCCGGAAGCCTGATTTCTGCAGAATATTCAGAATAAAATGTCCTTGAGGCTTGAGTGGGCGCAAAATAACTGCGAAGGCGCCTCCAATCCCGAGCAATTGTCTCCTCAGAGGCCTAAAACATGTTTGATCATTCCGCATTCGACGCACATGAAAGCGTGCATTATTTTCATGATGAGCCGACCGGTCTGAAAGCCATTATCGCTGTGCATTCAACCTCGCTCGGTCCTGCCGCAGGTGGGTGCCGTATGTGGGACTATGCGACGAGCGATGAGATGATGCGCGATGCGCTGCGTCTCTCCCAGGGCATGTCCTTCAAGAATGCGATGGCCGATCTTCCGCTGGGCGGCGGGAAGGCTGTGATCTGGGGCAATTCCAGAACGGATAAGACACCCGATCTTTTCCGCGCTTTTGGCCGGGCGATTGAATCGCTGGCCGGCAAGTATTGGACGGCAGAAGATGTTGGACTGACGCCAGCTGATCTCGCTTACGCACGCGAAGAGACGCGTTATGTCGCTGGACTGGACGATGGTGATGCGGCCAGCGGCGATCCGTCTCCAGTGACGGCAGAAGGCGTTTATCGCGGAATTCGCGCGGCAATCGGCACCGTNTTTGGATCAGATGATGTATCCGGTCGCAAAGTGGCGGTGCAGGGTGTTGGCCATGTCGGCGCTGATGTCGTCCGCAAGCTGCGTCGCGATGGCGCTGAGGTGCTGATCGCCGATATTGCAAAGTCGCAGGTCGAGGCTCTGGCAGATGAAACAGGTGCTGTGCCGGTATCTGTCGATGAAATTTTGTTCCGAGAAGTCGATGTCGTTTCTCCGAACGCGCTCGGCGGCATCATCAATCGGGATTCGGTGCCGAAACTTGCCTGCAAGATTGTGGCAGGCGGAGCCAATAATCAGCTGATGACACCCGATGTCGGTGAAGCGCTCAAGAACCGCGGCATTCTCTATGCCCCTGACTATGTGATCAATGGCGGTGGCATCATCAATGTCGCCGCGGAGATCTCTGGCAGCTATGAGCGCAGCTGGGTGAACGCCAAACTGGATCGCCTCGTTGAGACCCTTCAGGAGGTGTTTGACCGCGCCAATGCCGAGGGCCGGGCCACCAACCTGATTGCCGATGAGATGGCCCGTGCGCGTATCGCCACAGGTCGTTCAAAATAGTTCGGAACTCTTTCTTACGTCAGAAGTTCACAGCCTAATTCAAAGCCAGTGAGATGGTTCTGGTTGTGATGAGTCTGTCGTTTGTAAAGCTGGTATGGCGTTTGCAATCGCAAACCAGCCGAGAGCCTTGCAACGCCTGTCGGGGATAGAATTAATATGTCGGATGTCGTGGTTCATCTCGCCATTAGCAATGACTTTGACGAGAATCGCTTTCTCTCTACAGTTGAGGCGTTTGCGAAGATGCGCATAGACCGGCCAGCTTGTCAGTCCGATGGTGATGCACCAGACATCATGATCAAGACAATCTCTGGTTTGAGTGGAGCGAAGAAAGCGGTAATATTTCAAGATCGTNGTGCAGCGGCTGAGTTTCTCTCTTTGTGGCGGCAAGGACCTTCAGAAAACTGACCAGTTTACCATTACAGGTAGACGGGAGCTGCGGCAGATTATCAATTGAAGTTAGTTCATGATAGCCTGAACTAAATCGAGTGATTCGGAGGCCGTAATGGTACAGTTAGCCTGCGAANGACCTGAGAAACTTGAGGCAAAATCNNTTCTGGGGGCACTGAGGCCNCGTTTTNCACTGTCGTTGGCTGTGATCGAAGACGACGATGCTGATTTTCAGACAATCACTCTTNTGCTGAAACAGGCTTCACTTCTGGATGCCAAGACTATCAGGTTTCGAAACGTAGATGAGTTTTTGAAAACCTCTGACGGCACGTTTCACGTCATACTTCTGGATCGTTTCATTCAGCGTGCTGGGATTTCCGAGGACAGGATAAGAGAAATCAAAGCGCTTCATCCTGACGCTGGGGTTATCATGTACACCAGCTCGGACTGCCCATCATTGCGATCAAATGCCGTACAAGAGGGNGCGATGGCCGTCGTCGAAAAAGGAAGTTTGTCTCCGAGTGAGTTTGAACTTCTGTTGATGACTGCAGGGTGTCTCGGCGCGAAAGTCTCCAACTGATCTTGCAAAGCTGCTAATTCCCTTTAGGTCAAAATGCGACAGTTGGTGCAGCTTGTCAGCTTCATCCATGTCAAACGCCAGCCACACAGGCTGCGTCGGGGAGAAGACTGCAGGAGAGAGACAACCCATGAATTTTATCGGTGAACCAACAGAAGACCAGTTGGCGATCAAGGACGCCGTGGAGCGGACTTGCGCGCAGTTCACGGATGAATACTGGCATGAGACCGATGTGTCCGGCGAATGGCCAGAGGCGTTCACCAAGGCGATGGCTGAAGGTGGGTGGCTCGGCGTCGCCATGCCTGAGGAAGTGGGTGGTGCAGGTCTGGGGCTGACCGAAGCCTCTATTGTCATGCATACGGTTGCGCGTTCGGGCGCTGGATTTTCCGGAGCGTCTGCGATCCACCTGAACATCTTTGGGCCGAAGCCGCTCGAACTGTTCGGCAATGATGAGCAGCGGAACGAACACCTGCCNAAGATTATCTCTGGCGAACAAAAAATGTGTTTCGCCGTAACGGAGCCAAACTCAGGCCTCGATACGTCGAATCTGGAATCGCGAGCGGTGAAGCAGCCGAGTGGCGATTACAAACTCTCCGGGCGCAAAATCTGGACCACCGGCGCGCAGCGTGCGGACAAGATCCTGATCATCGCGCGTACGACGCCGAAGGAAGAATGCGCCAAGCCTTATCTCGGCCTGTCGCTTTTCTATACCGATTTCGACAAGGTCAAAGCTGATGCGACNCCAATCCCGAAAATGGGGCGCAAGGCTGTCGAGTGTAACATGCTCTTCTTTGATGAGTATGACATCCCGAAAGAAGACCTGATCGGGGAAGAGGGGCAGGGCTTCAAATATCTTCTGCACGGTCTCAACCCGGAGCGGGTNCTGTTTGCCGTTGAAGCGATTGGTCTCGGTCAGGCCGCTCTTGCGAAAGCCACGCAATATGCGCAGGAGCGCAAGGTTTTTGGCCGGTTTATTGGTCAGAATCAGGGCATCGCGCATCCACTAGCGAAAGCTTGGGCGGAATTGGAAGCTGCCGAGTTGATGGCATATAAGGCCGCATCGAAGTTCGACCAGAAGCTCGACTGTGGCGCCGAAGCGAATGCCGCGAAGTATCTCGGCGCTGAAGCGGGCTTTAAAGCCTGCGAAACAGCCGTTCTGACGCATGGCGGCATGGGATATGCGCGAGAGTATCATGTGGAACGCTATATGCGTGAAGCGATGATTGCGCGGATCGCGCCCGTGAGCCGCGAAATGATCCTCAACTATATCGCAGAGCGCGTTCTGGACCTGCCTAAGTCTTATTGATCGGGTGTGCAGCGTCTTCNTACACNGGGGCGGAAGCCCCGGTGTAGAGAAACCCTGCGGAATACGGTTCACTTCGAGGGCAATCCGATCTAATCACCTCTCTCTGATTTTAAAGCGAGAATGCCCGTGTCAGCGCAAACCCAGCACAGACGCAAAACCGTCAACGATATCGCCAAAGCCAAAGGNGGCACCCCGCTTGTCTGCCTGACCGCNTATGATGCGCCNCGCGCAGCGCTGCTTGATCCTTATTGTGACCTTCTTCTGGTGGGTGACAGCGTTGGTATGGTTGTCCACGGCCTGCCTTCGACGGTCGGCGTCACCATGGAAATGATGATTCTTCACGGTCAGGCAGTCATGCGTGGGTCCAGTCAGGCTTTTGTCGTGGTCGATATGCCTTTTGGATCCTATGAGGCGAGCCCTGTACAGGCGTATGAAAACGCGGCGCGGATCATGAAAGAGACCGGCTGTCAGGCGGTAAAAATCGAAAGCGGCGAGTATGCCGGTGAAACCATCGACTTTCTTGTCCAGCGCGGCATTCCGGTTGTCGGACATGTGGGCCTGAGACCGCAGGCAATCCACGTCGATGGTGGATTCAGAGCCAAGGGCCGTACAGCCGATGAGCGCGAACGCGTCCTGAACGAAGCCAGAGCTGCAGAAGCTGGGGGCGCGCTCGCAATCGTTGTCGAAGGCGTGGCCGAAGATCTGGCGAAGGAAATTACCGAGACGGTTTCCGTGCCGACGATTGGCATTGGCGCGAGCGCTGCGTGTGACGGCCAGATCCTCGTTACCGAAGACATGCTGGGCCTTTTCGACTGGACACCGAAGTTTGTCAGGCGATATGGCAGCGTGCAAAATGAGATTACATCGGCCGTTGAAGCGTATGCCAATGAGGTCCGTAACAGGAGTTTTCCAGGCGAAGCGGAGACCTATTCGCTGAAATCTGAGAAAACATTAAAGATTCCACGCGTTGCTGGCGACGGCAGCAACGTCTAATGTCCCAGAGAATTCGTACGTTCAAGGTGATCGAGTGAGTGATATTTTCGAGGAAGTCGATGAGGCACTAGCCCACGATAACTATGCCAAACTCTGGCATAATATCCGGTGGTTTGTTTATGGCCTGATCGCATTGATTATTCTGGGCGTTGGCGGCTGGGAGATCATGAAATGGAATGATGCCCGCACGCAGGAAGCCTATGCTGAAGAATTTTATGCAGCTCAGCAGGCGCTGCAGGCGAACGACTATGTTGCAGCCAATGCGCTGTTCGAAGAAATTCTGAACTCTGACAGCCCGTTCGCTGAAATGGCTGCGCACTATGTTGCTCTGAACCAGTTTACGAATATGGGTGACCGTCGGGCCGCTGTGGCCGCTCTGACCGAAGCCGGGAATGGCGATGGTGCGATCGCTCAGGCGGCGGTAATCAAAGCCGCGTATCTTCAGTTTGAATCTGAGGATATGGAGGGCCTTAAGACGCTTCTGGCGCCGGTCCTCGACAATCCGGAGTCGCCATATGCCTTCCTCGCCGATGAAGTTCTGGCATCGAAGGCGTTCGCGAATGGCGATTATGAAGACGCCAAACGACGTTTTACACGACTTTCCGTTGCGATTGATGCCACGCAGGCGACGAAAGCACGCGCTCAGGAAGCGCTTGCCGTGATCAGTTCGATCCAAGAGACCCGGGGACCAGCCGAATGATGTCTATTTCAAAGCTCGCAACTGTGACCCTGCTGGCAGCCGCTGTGGCATCCTGCTCGACAGTTAGTCGTCTCAACCCGTTCAGTGGAGGCGATTCCAAGGAGGATGAGGCGGCTGACAAGGCTGGACGTATCGCCATGGTCTCATCCGATCAGGTTTTGACGCCAGATCCAGAGCTTGTTTCAACCGCAGTGATTCTTCCCGATTCCGTACCTGTGGGTTCATGGGCGCAGGCGGGCCGGACGTCTAACAAGTCTGCCGGACATGTCAGAGCAGGGACCGATTTTGAAGTGGCCTGGAAGTGGGATGCTGCTGCGGGCTCTGAAACAAATCGAGCGCTGTCTGTGCCGCCTGTGGCTGCAGATGGCCGGATTTTTGTGTTGGATGCGAGCCAGCGACTGTTCGCGGTTGATGCCAATACCGGGAAGACGCTGTGGCGCAAAGAGCTGCAATCCGGCAATGACAGGGACCAACGGGCTTTTGGTGGTGGTCTTGCCGTGGCAGGCGATCGTCTGATCGTAGCCTCAGGCTTTGGATTTGTTGCGGCGCTCGATGCGTCGAGCGGCTCTGAGATCTGGAAGCGCGACACTGAAGCACCAATGACGGGCTCGCCGGCAATCTATGAAGGCCGGGTCTTTATCGTCTCAAACAACAACGAGTTTTCAGCGCTATCGCTTGATGATGGTTCGCTTCTCTGGACTGATCAGGCGATCGCAGAATCTGCACGTGTTCTCTCTTCGCCAAGCCCGGCAGCAGTAGACGATGTGATCGTGACACCATATTCTTCCGGTGAGGTGATCGCGTATCTGCCAGCAAATGGTCGTCGCCTCTGGACAGACTCGCTCACGCGCTCGAACCGGTTCACGCCAATCTCGGCCATTAACGACATTGCATCACGTCCCGTACTGAACCAAGGCATGGTCTATGCCAGCAGTCAGTCCGGTGTTCTGGCCGGTATCGATGGCCGGTCTGGAACCCGTGTCTGGGCGCTTCCATTTGGTACGACACAGGCGCCGGTCGTGGCCGGAGAATTCTTGTTTGCTGTGGGCGTGGATGGACAGCTGATCTGCGTTGAAGCTCTGTCCGGTCGCGTCGTCTGGGTTCAGCAACTGCAAGCCTTTGAGAAGGAAGAAAAGAAGAAAAACCGCATCAGTTATGCCGGACCGCTTCTGGCATCCAATCGCCTTGTGACGGTTTCTTCCGATGGCAGGCTGTCAGCTTTTTCACCTCAAACCGGTGAGTTGCTGGAAGAGAAAAACCTGATCCGGACAGGGCGTTTCGGTGCCGATGCTGGTTTTTTCATTGAGCCTATTGCATATGACGGTCGTATTATTCTGCTGGCTGACAACGGCACTCTGTTCTCGATAAGGTAGGCACCATGCCGCTAAAAGTGGCCATTGTCGGCCGCCCGAATGTTGGAAAATCCACGCTGTTCAACCGCCTGGCGGGCGAGCGGCTTGCCATTGTGGATGACCAGCCAGGGGTGACGCGCGACCGACGTGAAACCAGCGCTGAGCTCGCAGGCATGAAGCTCCAGCTTATCGATACGCCGGGTTTTGAGGATGTGCATGACACGTCTCTGGAGGCGCGTATGCGCGCGCAGACCGAGCAGGCGATCAAGGAAGCGGATCTTTCGCTCTTCATCATCGATGTCCGCGCTGGCGTGACGCCACTTGATGAGCGCTTTGCTGCACTGCTGCGTCAGTCAGACAAACCGGTCGTGCTCGCCGCCAACAAGTGCGAAGGCAAGGCCGCTGAGGAAGGTCTTTATGAGGCGTATTCGCTGGGGTTTGGCGAACCAGTTGGTTTATCGGCAGAACACGGCGAAGGGCTTGCGGAATTGTTTTCCGCTATTGCGAGGGCTGTGCCGAGCTCAATCGAAGAAGATGACGCCGAAGAAGAAGTGCATGTTCCTTTCGATCCAGATGCAGAAGAACCGCCAGAGGTGCCGCGAACCGCAAGGCTCATCATCGTAGGGCGGCCGAATGCAGGCAAATCAACTCTGATAAATTCCCTGCTGCAATCAGATCGCCTTTTAACCGGTCCCGAAGCCGGCATTACGCGTGATTCGATTGAGGTTGAGTGGGAATATGAGGGACGCACCGTCCGGCTGGTCGATACAGCAGGACTTCGCAAGCGCGCGCGTGTGCATGAATCTCTTGAGAAGATGTCCACTTCAGACACGATCCGTTCGATTCGTTTTGCAGATATCGTGGCATTGTGCATGGACGCGCGAGATGCCTTCGAGAAACAGGATCTGCAGATAGCCGACCTCGTGGTTCGCGAAGGGCGCGGCATTGTCTTTGTGATTACCAAATGGGATCTGNTAGAGNACCCTGATCAGCTCGCCAANGAGCTCCGCGACAAGGCCAAGCGTCTTCTCCCGAATGCGGGCGGTGCGCCNTTAGTTTTCCTNTCNGGGCTGACAGGAAAGCGCATTGANCGGCTTATGCCTGCCGTGATGTCGACNTTCAACGACTGGAACGCNCGGGTGAAAACGCGCGANCTGAACGATTGGCTNAAGCACGTTGTTGAGCGCCATCCGCCNCCATCNGTTCATGGNCGNCCGATCAAATGCAAATATATGAGCCAGATCAANACNCGNCCNCCGACATTNGTCCTGATGGCCAATCGGGGTGAGCATATGCCGGATGCGTATAAGCGTTACCTGATCAACGGCCTGCGCGAAGCTTTCGATTTGCCTGGGGTTCCGATCCGGCTTTATGTTCGCCAGGGCAATAACCCTTACGCAAACAAGTCTTGAAAAGACCAAATCATCCCTGAATGCGCTCTTGCATTTCGAGACGCAAAACTTTAGATAACGCCTTCCGTGGTGTGCCGCCTTAGCTCAGTTGGTTAGAGCGCCGGTTTGTGGAGCCGGAGGTCCTTGGTTCGAGACCAAGAGGCGGTACCATTTCCCAGATCTTTGATACGAGACTCACGATATGGCTCACTCGTCGGAGTGAAGCTCGTATGCGTCTGTTCAAACCTCGTAGGGATCGATCATTCCCCGATCAGCCTGGGGAAGCGGACCCGCAACCCAGGAAAGACAAACACCAAAAGCCATCATGCAGATTATAGAGATACGTTTCATCATACTCGAACAACGCGCGGAATGTGCACAAAAGGTGTCAAAATCCGGGTATCTCTGCCGTTTGTAGGACGGTTGGCTGCAGTTTATCTGCGAATTTCACCAGTAACTCACGCTTTTCAGTCCCGACAACCTTGGCGTGAATGAGATTTTCTCTTTAGTTTAGCGCACAGACTGGATAGGTATTTTGTCTTCCTGACGGAATGTCACTTTCCAATGACCTGGAGCAATGCCTTTGGCTGACCTGAGTGTAGAGCGCATTACTGACGAAGCCTTTGCCCTCGTAAACGAGAAGGGCGCAGATGCATTCACGTTGCGCGCAGTGGCGCAGCGGCTCAACGTAACGCCGATGGCACTCTATCACCACGTCAAGGACAAGGCAGAGCTCGCCGGGATTGTTGCTGATCGGGCGATCACGACAAGTCCTATGCCTGAGTTGACCGATGACTGGCGAGAAGATCTCTACCAAATGGCGATGTGGGTGCGGAACAGCGCAAACAGGTTTCCACAGATCACGCATCTTCGCCGGTCCTTGCGCGTCTGGACACCAACCATGATGGGTGTGACCGAGCGCTGGCTTGAGATCTGGATGAAGTCTGGCCTCTCAGAGGACGACTGTGTGCAGGCATCCATCATGAGCAGCCTCGCCATCAACGGTCTCGTGAATGAGGAGCTCATGCTGAAGAACGGGCGCCTGCCAGATGATGAGGTTCTTGAGAAAGTGCCAGCTGCAAAGCGGGTGTTTAAATCCAAGCCGGACCTGCAGGACATGTTCCAACAAACCGTTCGTACGATTATTGATGGTCTTTATAATCGACTTTCAGCGAATTGAGCTGACTGCGTGTTCAGTCGACAAAAAGTAGACCGTCACCTACTGATACAGAGCGTATATCAGGAGGGTTGTCATGAAGAACGCCGTGAGCGTGAGCGTCACCCTGTTTCTGACGGCTGTGTTTCTGGTTTTCCTGATCAAGCCAGCCTTATTTAACCCTCCCAGCGTCAATCCAGATCATGAGTTTGATACCGCAAGGGCGTTTCAGAGGCTGGAACGCATCCTCGGCGATGAGCAGCCACATCCTGTTGATACCGATAGCCAGGATGTCTTGCTTGAGCGGCTAAGCGCCGAGATAGAAGCTCTGGGCTTTGCCCCCCTTATCCGTGATGAATTTATCTGTGATGCGGCTTATGGCCGGGTCAATTGTGCACGGATCCGGAACATATTGTTCTGGGTGGGCGAACCGGGACCTGACGCAATTCTGCTCGCCTCACACCATGACAGCGTGCCGGCAAGTCCCGGCGCAGTTGATGATGGGATCGGTCTGGCGGTCAGTCTGGAAGTTGCAGCTATTCTCGCCGAGGCTCCCGCCGAACGCCCTGTATTGGTGTTGATGACCGATGCAGAGGAGATGGGATTGCTCGGCGCTCGCGCCTTCGTTGCCCGAGATCCTCTGGCAGATTTGGTCTCTTCAGTGATTAACATTGATGCGCGCGGCGTGAGTGGACAGGCGGTGATGTTTCAGACCAGTCAGCCGAATGGTCACGCTGTACTGAGCCTAGCCAGTACAGCGCGTCATCCCATTGCCACCTCTCTCTCGGCGAATGTGTATGATATGCTTCCGAACGACACGGATGCCACGGCGTTTCTCGATCTGGATGTCGATCTTGCAAATTTTGCGGTCATCGACGGTGATTACTACTACCACACACCAAGGGATAATCTGGCCAATCTCGATCGTCGGTCCTTGTTTCATATGGGCGCCAGCGCCATTGGGGCGGTTCGCGGCTTTGATCGTGTTACAGGCGAGGCTGAAGGGCAGTGGGCTTATACGGACATTGTTGGCCTCTTCATCCTGAAGCTGCCGGAGAAGGTGGCTATTGGAATGATCATTCTGGGCGGCGTGCTTTGCGCCTCGGGTTTTGTCAGGGCTGGCGGTGGCGCGCCAATCCGGACAGCTCTGCTTCCCGTGAGTGCGCTGGTGCTCGCCACAGCTTGCGCCTTTCTTCCGACCAGTCTGATCGATTTGATACGGTCCGATGAGGCATTTGCTTTCGCCAATCCGTGGGCTTTGCGCGGGTTTCAGCTGGCAGTTTCACTTTTTGCGACACTCGCTTGTTTTAAAGCGCTTTTACGAACGTCTGATCCCCTGCGAGCGTTGGCTGCTGCGTGGACGTGGATCGCTATTTTGGCTGCCATGCTCAGCCTCTTTATGCCAGGTGGCTCCATTCTGTTTGCGCCCTCTCTTGCCCTGGCGGGCTTGGGAAGCCTGTGCGTGTGGTTTCGCGCCAGCGTGATCGCAAAGGTTTTGTTTGTTCTGGCTGGAAGCGTACTTCTGATCCTGTTGCTGCCGCTTGCGCATTTCGCAGAACTCGCGCTGAAGATTGACGCTGCAGCACCAATCGTCATCATCCCAATCATGTTGGTTCTGGTACTTCTGCCATTTCTGATCCCGCGACCGGTTGGCGGCTTGAAGACCTACAGTCTGCCGCTGGCCGTATTGTTCAGCCTGACAATCGGATTCGGTGCGGCTTCATTTCTTGTGCCTGCCTATAGCGCTGAGGCGCCGCAGCGTCTGAACATTCTCCACGCGCAGGAAGCAGGTGAAGAACCGCAATGGTCATTCAGAACAGCCGAACAGTTGCCAGCAGAGTTTTCGGAGATTGCGCCGTTCCGGCGAGGCCAGCTGACAAGACTGGGCGGCGAGCGATACCTCGCGCCAGCACCACCTTTTGAAGAAGGAGTGATTGGCGCCCGGGTGGAGGAAGATCGAATTGAGGGCGATGGGCGGACTGTTCGGTTCGTGATCCAAGCCGACCGTGCAGATCAGGTCATTGTTCGCCCTGGAAACGGTTTACCGGACGCGAGCGAAGTTGAGGTGAATGGTTTTCAACTGAGACTGTCTGAGAATTGGGACATTTCCTGTTTCGGGCGTGCCTGCCGCCAGCTTGACATCAACCTCTCGCTCCCCGCTTCTGGGGACGAGCTCGATTTTGATGTTTTGATCTTTCAGTACGGCCTCGGACCGGAAAGCCAGACCTTACTTGAGGCACGGCCTGAACATTCCATCGCTTCGCAGCTTGGAGACATCCGTCTGTCAACGCGTCGACTGACGACATCTCCTGAAACATAGATATTGGGAAGAAAAAAAGCATGTCTGACGAAACTCACGCGCTCTACCCTGTACCGCCAGAGACCGCACTTGCCGCCAAGACCGACAAGTCGCGCTATGAAATGCTGTACAAGGAATCCATGGAAAATAGTGAAGCGTTCTGGCGGCGCGAGGCCATGCGTCTGGACTGGGCCAAACCTTTTACCAAGGTGAAGGATACGAGTTTTGCGAAGGATGACGTTCATATTCGCTGGTTTGAAGACGGTGAGCTGAATGTCGCCTACAATTGTATTGACCGGCATTTGGACGCCAGAGGTGATCAGACGGCTATCATCTGGGAAGGTGATGACCCCAATACTTCGATCTCCATCACCTATCATCAGCTACATGAGCGGGTGTGCCGCTTTGCAAATGTCCTGAAATCTCTCGGCGTAAAGAAGGGTGATCGGGTCACGATCTACATGCCGATGATCCTTGAAGCCGCCTACGCCATGCTGGCATGTGCGCGAATTGGGGCTGTGCATTCGATCGTGTTCGGTGGATTCTCACCAGAAGCGCTGGCGGGCCGGATCAATGACTGCGATTCCAGCGTGATTATCACGGCAGATGAAGGGCGCCGTGGCGGTAAGACCATTCCGCTCAAGGCCAATGTTGATGAAGCGCTGAAGCATGCGCTGGGAGTAGAAAAGGTTCTGGTCATTGAGAACACCGGCAATTCAGTCGCCATGAAAGGCGGACGGGATGTCTGGTGGCATGAGGCAGCGGCAGGCGTTGATGAGTTTTGCGACGCCGAACCGATGAATGCCGAAGATCCGCTTTTCATTCTCTACACATCTGGATCTACCGGGAAGCCGAAGGGCGTTCTGCATACAATGGGAGGCTATCTCGTCTGGGCGAGCATGACGCATGAGTATGTGTTCGATTACCGTGACGGTGAAGTCTATTGGTGCACGGCCGATGTCGGCTGGGTGACCGGGCACAGCTATATCGTCTACGGCCCGCTCGCGAACGGTGCGACAACACTCATGTTTGAGGGCGTACCGAGCTATCCGGATGCGAGCCGGTTCTGGCAGGTGGTCGACAAGCACAATGTGTCGATCTTCTACACCGCACCAACAGCTATCCGTGCTCTGATGCGGGAAGGCGATGGGCCTGTAAAAGCGACAAACCGCAGCTCTTTACGTGTGCTTGGATCTGTTGGTGAGCCTATCAACCCCGAAGCCTGGCTCTGGTATTATAATGTAGTCGGTGAAGGGCGGTGTCCGATCGTCGACACATGGTGGCAGACCGAAACCGGCGGGATTATGATTTCGCCATTGCCCGGCGCGACTGATCTGAAACCTGGCTCGGCCACGCGACCATTCTTTGGCATCAAGCCCATCCTGGTAGATGCTGACGGCAACGAACTGGCGGGCGCCGTGGATGGCAATCTCTGCATCACCGATAGCTGGCCGGGACAGATGCGCACCGTATTTGGTGACCATGACCGCTTTGTTCAGACATATTTCTCGACCTATCCGGGCCGCTATTTCACAGGCGATGGCGCGCGAAGGGACGAAGACGGGTATTTCTGGATCACAGGCCGTGTTGATGACGTGATCAATGTCTCAGGTCACCGCATGGGGACGGCCGAAGTCGAAAGCGCCCTGGTTGCTCATGATACAGTCTCTGAGGCGGCTGTTGTCGGGTATCCGCACGATATCAAAGGGCAAGGTATATACGCCTACGTGACGCTCAATGCAGGCGAAACGCCCTCTGATGAGCTGAAAGCAGAGCTGGTGAAGTGGGTGCGCGCCGAGATTGGGCCGATTGCCTCGCCTGACCTTATCCAGTTCGCACCGGGCCTGCCGAAAACCCGTTCAGGCAAGATCATGCGGCGGATTCTTCGCAAGATTGCTGAGAACGACTATGGGGCGCTGGGCGACACATCCACACTGGCAGATCCGGAAGTCGTTGATGATCTGATCGAGAACCGGCAGAACACATAAGGCCGACATTCAGCTCATGTCACAAAAAAAGCCGCCCAGTAAAGGGCGGCTTTTCTTATTGGGGTTGTAGTAGCAGTGCAGCTTAGTTGCTTCCGCCTGCTGCGCTGTTTGTCGCGCGATCAACGGCTTGGTTCTTTTCACCGTTTGATTGTTCACGCATTTGGCGGCGCATCATCTGCATCGCGCCAGCGGCCATCTCTTCACGGTTGATGGTTTCACTGCCGTCTTTATCCAGCATTTTCATCATCATTGGCGCCATGGAAGCGAACTGACCTTTTTGAACTTCTGCAAGTTCAATCTCGCCATTCATGTCGTCATCGAGCGCACCGAACAGCATGCCTTGTTCGAGTTCTTGCTGAACATCGTCCATCATGTTGTCAGTCGTCTCACCTTTCCACTGATAAGTCAGGCGAGTGTACTTCATCTCTTCAAACGACTGGTCACCCCATGTGACAGTTTTTGAAGGGTCAGGGTTCGCGAAGTTGCGCTTGGAGTTGTCGTACCAATAGTTCGTGACGATCCGATCACCTTTTTTGATGTCGACCGGCTCTTCGAAGCGGTAGTCAAACTGCCAGTTGAAGTCGTAACGCGGAACGTTCAGCAGCACTTCTTCTGTACCGTCTGCACGCTCAAGCGTGACGAGTGTGCGTGCCAGGCGGAAGTGACCGTGCGGATAGATGCCGTAAAGCGTCGCATCTGCTGGCCAGTCCATATAGGCAACTTCTTCGTGATAGCCGTCACCTGGAGGCAGAGTGATTGTCGGATCAACGATCACATAGCTACGTGTGTAGTATTTCGGCTTTTCATCGTGGAAGTAGAAGCCGACCTTTGTATTGTCGACGATTTCCTTGCCAATAGGCGTGTAGTGCATCTGGAAGCCGATGGCACCGCCAGCCGGGAATGGGCTGCCTGAGTTGTCCATGTGAATCATTGGCTCTTCACCAACAGCGTAAGTACCTGTTGAGAATTTCCAGTTGCTTTCCGTACCGCGGCCGTCAGCTGGAACTTCTTCCATATAGCCAGTCAGGGCGTGGTGAACTGCTGCACGGTCGCCAGGAATGATTGCAGTGGCTTTCAGCCATTTGTCTTCTGTCTGTGGGTTCACAGCATACGGATACTGATAGTCGACCACACCTGTCGCAGGGATTGTGTACTCAGGTACATTGAGGATCAGGTCTGGTTCGCCGAGATCTTCCGGCCACTCAGGCGCTGTGTAAGCGAGCTCGACGAATGGGTCTTCGCCTTCGCCACGTGGCGCGCCAGCATCAATCCAGTGGATGATGGTTTGTTTCTCTTCGTTCGTGAGTGCTCGCGAATGTTCCATGGCACGGTAAGTCGTATCTGGACCCCATGGTGGCATACGGCCGTCCATCATCACCTGTTTCATCATAGGCGCCCAGCCCTGAATAGACTGGTGATCTTTCATCGCCCAAGGCGCGATACCGCCTTCAGCGTGACATTCAGCACAGTTTTCGATGAGGATTGGAGCAACGTCCTCTGTGTAGGAGATGTTCTGAATCTCCGGAGCAGCGTCACGCTCTGGCAGTGAAATATATGTGCCAGACAGTTCTTCCGAAGCGGATACGTTCACAGGCTCTTCTGCGACGATCTGATCAAGCGCCGTTTTCAGGTAAGGCTCTGCACCGGAAACCGGGCCGTGATAGACAACCTTGAAGCCTTGTTTTGGGTCGATAACAAAAACTTCGCCAGCGCGGCTCACGCCCAAATCTTCACCAACGAGCTTTGCGTCGTCCATGAGGATCGGTGTGGTCCAGCCTTTTTCGTCAGCCTTGGCCGCAATCTCTGTACGTTCACCGCCTGCTGAGTTGAGGGCCATGAAGCGAATTTCTGTGTCTGCGTAATCAGCTTTCAGCGCTTCGATCTCTGTGAGCGCTTCGTCGGCAGCTTCGCAGTCCTGGCAGTAAGTTGTCATGACGATCGCTGGAACGTCCTGCCAGTAGTAAAGCTCCTGATTCTTGCCAGTGGCGTCGATCAGGCGGAAATTTGGCACAAATTCTGCGACCTTCACTGGTGCAGTTGAAGCCGTTGATTCTGCTTCAGCAGTCTCTTGGGTTTGTGACTGTTGTCCGCAGCCTGCAACAGCGAGCGTGGTTGCAGCCACACCTGTCACAAGCAAAGTTTTCCATTTCATCAGCATGCATTTTCTCCCGGAGGTCTTCATTTTGTACGCTGTATAGCTGCGCCATCTAACATGAATTTTTAGAAAGGTAACTACACTCATGCGTGAAGGCGTCATTTTTTCTTCGCACTCGCACAAATAGCACAATTTTCTGTACGCTGTAAAATCAGCCGAAATCTGTCCTTTTGCGCATCTTGTACATGACATAGATAAGCTTAAGTACGCTTCACCCCAAGCGGAGGCGGCGTCAAAATGTTTCACTTCTTTGAGAGCCGCGTCGAACCCTTTCCAGAAGAGGCTAATCCGACACCGCCCGATACACTGGTTGGATTTTGCTGGCACTATGTGAAGAACGCAGCAGGTTGGATCCTCCTTGTTACTCTTCTGACGACGCTGACTTCCATTGGTCAGGTTTCGCTTTTTGCTCTTCTAGGCGTGATTGTGGACTGGCTCACTGGGACTGCTCCGGAGGCTTTATTCGCTGAGAAGGGCCATTTGCTGATCTGGATGGCCGTATTTGCGGGACTGCTTCTCCCGTTTACCGTGTTCTTGAAGAGTATGGTTCATCACCAGGTGATCATGTCGAACCTGCCAATGGCGATTCGCTGGCGGATGCACACCTATCTGCTCGGTCAGTCCATGGGCTTCTATGCTAATGAGTTCTCAGGACGGGTCGCAACCAAGGTGATGCAAACCGCGCTGGCCGTTCGACAGGTTGTAAATATCCTCCTCGATGTCTTCGTCTATGTAGTCGTGTATATCGGCTCCACCTTCCTTTTGCTCGGGTCTAGCGACTGGCTGTTTACCTTGCCTCTGGCTGCCTGGCTCGCTGTCTATGTGCTGATTGTTCGGCTCATTATTCCGCGTCTGACCAAAGTCTCACAGGCTCAGGCGGATGCACGGTCGGCTATGACGGGTCGTATTGTCGACAGCTATACCAATATCGCGACGGTGAAGCTGTTTTCGCATTCAGGGCGCGAGGAAGCTTATGCCCGACGGAGCATGAGCGACTTCCTGAAAACGGTTTATCCGATGATGCGACTGGCGACGATTTTCGACGCCTCGGTCTTCTGGCTGAACTGTCTGATGCTCGTCGGCACTGGCGCACTGGGCGTTTATCTGTGGAGCGAAGGCCTGATCACAGTCGGTGCCATTGCCGTTGCGCTCGGCCTCGCAATGCGAATCAACAACATGTCCCAGTGGATCATGTGGGAGATCTCTAATCTTTTTGAGAATATCGGGGTCGTTTATGACGGCATCGCGCTGATGAAACAGCCCATGTCCGTGAAAGACAAAGACGACGCCAGGGAGCTTATGCTGCAGCGCGGCGAAATCCGCTTCGACAATGTCTCATTTCACTATGGAAAGGGGGCGGGCGTTATCAGTGACCTGTCACTTGACATCCGGCCTGGCGAACGGGTCGGCCTGGTCGGGCGGTCAGGTGCCGGCAAGTCCACCATCGCCAATCTTCTCCTGCGATTTTACGATGTGGAGGGCGGGACAATTTCGATTGATGGGCAATCCATTTCAGATGTGACGCAGGATTCGCTCCGTCGCCAGATTGCCATGGTCAGTCAGGATACCTCACTGCTGCACCGCTCTCTCCGGGACAACATTGCCTATGGTCGTCCGGGCGCGAATGATGAGGACGTGAAAGCTGCGGCGCTCAAGGCGAATGCCTGGGAGTTCATTCAGGGGCTGGAAGATCAGCAGGGTCGGAAAGGCCTGGATGCTCAGGTCGGCGAACGCGGCGTCAAGCTTTCCGGCGGGCAGCGTCAGCGGATCGCAATTGCGCGGGTCTTCCTGAAAAATGCGCCTATTCTCATCCTTGATGAAGCGACGTCTGCGCTCGATTCAGAAGTCGAAGCCGCAATCCAGGACCATTTGTTTGATTTGATGGAAGGCAAGACTGTGGTTGCCATTGCGCACCGTCTCTCAACCATCGCAGCGATGGACAGGTTGATCGTGCTTGATCACGGACGGATCATTGAACAGGGCAGCCATGACCAGCTATTAGCCCATGGCGGTGTCTATGCAGACCTCTGGGCGCGCCAGACCGGCGGGGTCCTGGCAGATCAGGCGGCTCGGAGAGAGGAAGAAGTCTAAACCTCCTTCCGCCTGAACGCAGTGGATCGCGACTATAGCCTCCGTTCTCAGGCGGCTTTCACTTTTTTCAGAAACTGAGAGATGGCCGAAACAGCTTCCGGTTCATCCAGCACAGGTGCGTGGCCGATACGCGGCACGGTCGCCATTTCAGCGTCGGGATGTGCATTCAGCATGCGCCGTGCCGTCTTTTCGGAAAGAAGCTCAGAAATCTCACCACGTATGAGGAGGAAGGGAGATGCAGACATGCCGCGATACAGCGTCCACATGCTCTCATCGTTTTCGTCCGTTGAGTCGGGTATCGCAAAGTTCTTGACGAGGTTGGGATCGTAATCGGCTTCGACTTGACCATCCTCTCGCGTCGCATGTGTGCGCCTGGCGAATTTCAGCCAGTCCTCGTCGGTATAGTCCGGGAACGCGCCCGCCTGTTTGGACTTGAGTGCTTGCGCTGCCGCCTCGAAATCAGCGACGGGCTTGTTCTTGCCGAGATAGCTTGCAATCCGATTGAGGCCTTCGACTTCGATGACCGGGCCGATATCGTTCATGACGACGCCCTTGATGCGCTCTGGAATGAGGCTCATCAGGACCATGGAGATGAGGCCGCCCATGGACGTACCAATGAGTGAGAACTTTTCGAGATGAAGATGCTCGATCAGCCCAATCACATCCTCTGCATAGATCGGCAGCGCATAGTGGGAGGGATCGGGATCATATTCTGATTTGCACCGACCGCGCGTGTCCCAGGCGATGAAGCGCGTGTCTGGATGATCGGGAAGAAGCGCTTCGATCATTGGCTCGAAGTCTTTATGATTTCGCGTCAGACCGTGAAGACAGAGCACTGTGTGCGGCGCATTGGGATCGCCATAGCTGCGCGCATAAATGGACAGTCCGTCCTTCGTTTGAAATCGGATGTCGTCTGTCATTTTGTTTCCCATTGTGTTTTGTGTTTTCAGAAAATACTAATTCAACAAATGTTGAATTTGCAACTGAAGTTTTGCCTGTCCGGCAAGTCTCGTCCAGATTGGACTTAAAGAACAAGAAGCAGCCAGACGCTGCCATCAGGGGTATGCACGTATATGAGTGAAATATCATCGCGCGGAGAGAAGCGCACCCAGATCCTTGATGCAGCAGAAGCGCTTTTTTCCCGGCATGGTTATGATGGCGTGACGCTCCGCGCGATTGCCAAGCTGGCGAATGTGGATGTGGCGCTGGCAAACTATCATTTCGGCCCGAAACGCGACCTGTTTGATGCGGTATTTCTGCGTCGAGCGGAGATTCTAAACCAGTGGCGGCTTGAGGCTCTGGAAAAAGTGATTTCAGAGTCGGCGCCGGCGCCACCGGAAATCTGCGCGATCATTCGCGCCTATTTCGAACCCATTCTGAAAGGTCCGCATGTCCATGAGGAGGGCTGGAAAAACTATTATGCGCTGGTTGGCTATGTGAACAGCTCGCATGAATGGGGCGGCAAGCTCATGAGCCAGTTTTTTGACCCCGCCATTCGCCGGTTCCTGGAGGCGCTGGAAATGGCGCTGCCGGGCGTGTCCGACGAGGACCTCTATTGGGGATACCATTGTCTATCTGGCGCACTGACTCTGACCTTTGCGCAGACCGGGCGGATCGATCATTTGTCGAACGGCCTGTGTCGGTCTGACGATCTGGCAGGCGCTTGCAGCCACATCGTAGCTTTCGTGACGGCCGGGTTCGAGCAGCTTCGCGACAGATGATCGCCGCCGGCACAAAAAAATGGCGACATCCGAAGATGTCGCCAGATGCCGGTATGATTGCCGGTTCGGGGGAAATTAGAATTCGAAATCCACACCCAGTGTGACGGTGCGTGGGTTTCCATAGAAGCCGGTAAGCGTGCCTTCGAGACCCAGTGTTGGTGTGAAGGTGCCATTGGCGTTGATGTTCACGAAGTTATAGCCAGCCACGACATAACGCTCATCTGTGAGGTTTTTGCCGTTCAGGCTCACACCCCATTTGCCGCTTTCAGCTTCCCAACGCATTGAGGCATCCCAAAGCGTGAAGGCGGGCTGGTCGAGAAATGGGTTCGGTGCTTCGAACTGGCTGGAGTCGCCGCGATACGAGATCAGCGTGTTCACAAGAAGGTTGCCGTCATTGTTGGCGATCGTGAAAGGTGTGTCGTATGCGAGGCGCAGGCTTGCGGTCCAGTCTGGTGTGTTCTGAATAACACGATCATCAGAGACGTCTGTACCCGATGCGTCGATGAACTCGTCATAACCCGCATCAAGATAGCCCACAGACCAGCTGGCATTGAAAAGGTCGCCAGAGCTGAACACATCCGTGCCCAAGATCGCATTACCTTCGAATTCCACGCCGGCGATGGTCGCGGCACCGGCATTGGTTGTAACGCCCGTGAAGGTGTCGTTCACGCCGTCACCGTCTGTATCTAGACCAACCGAGCCTGGGACCTGAACGTCCTTATAGTCGGCATAGAAGCCGGCGATGGAGTAGTTCAGCTTTCCACCGAAATGGCTGGCTTTATAACCAACTTCAAAGCTGTCGACTTCTTCCGGATCGAACTGCATGAAATCGTAGATTTCCTGATCCGAAACTGTGCCATCTCCGTTGAAGTCCGGCGCAGCAGTCGTCTGACCACGCGGGTCAAAGCTGCCGCCTTTGAAGCCCTGAGCGTAAGTGAAGTAGACATTGCTCTCTGACGTCAGATCATAAGCGAGCGAGACACGCGGGCTGAAATCATCGAAGTCAGCTTCGCCCTCAAAGTCAGAGGTTGTCGAAATGAGGATNGGNTTGCCGCCGAAGAATTCCGAGAAACCGCCNATNTANGTGCGNCGTTTGACNACNGANGANCGNGTGTCTTCAGTGTAACGNGCGCCCAGTGTCAGNGCCAGNCGGTCAGTAATGTCGTAGGTGAAGTCACCNAANATCGACCAGGTNTCNGTGCCGACATCGCCAAAAGTCTGTGCGTTCAGGCCGGGCAGGCTGAGGACCTGACCTGTTGTATCCAGAAGCACGTCGAAGACCGTCGAAGCGTTGGCATCAAGATAGTAGAACCCGACCAGACCNTTCAGANGATCGCTGCTGTAAAGCACCTGAAATTCTTCTGAGAACTGGTCATTTTCATAGATGGCAGGAACATCGATGTCAGCTTCTGGAAGGCTGTCGAAGTCGATCGGTGACGTACTGGANTCTTCGCGATAGGCGAGGATGTTCTTGATGGTGAAATTGTCGTTCAGGAAATACTCGCCGACGAGCGATACGCCATAGCCTTCGGCGTCCTGTTCAACGACGTTCAGACCTGCGCGTGTGTCAAACACATCACCCAGAACAGGATACTCAAAAGGTGGCAACTGGTCAGGAATGAAGCGATGTCCCTGGCGGGCATTTGATGTGTCTTTGACAGCGTCAGCAGCAAAGCGGAGCTCGAAATCAGGCGTGACGTCCCACTCAGCAGAAAGGCGGCCAGAGGTGATCTGCTTGTTGTAGTTCTCGTCGCCAGTGACGAGGTTTTCGCCGAAACCGTCGCGCGTGAGAACAGCAAGAGAACCACCGACGCGGAAGGTGTCCGCCAGAGGCAGGCTGCCTGTCAGGACGAGGTCTTTCTGATTGTAAGAGCCAAGGGCCACACGACCTTTGAGCATTGGCTCATCGCCAAGGCCGCGAGTGACGTATTTAACCGCACCACCGATCGTGTTGCGTCCATAGAGCGTGCCCTGTGGTCCGCGGAGCACCTCGACACGTTCGACGTCGAACACGTCCAAAACAGCGCCTTGCGGGCGGTTGAGATACACATCGTCAAGATAGATACCGACGCCAGCCTCGAAGCCTGCGACCGGGTCCTGTTGACCGACGCCGCGAATGAATGCGGTGAGGGTGGTGTTTGTGCCGCGTGAAACCTCAAGCGTAACGTTTGGCGAAACCTTGGAGACCTCGGTCAGGTCTGTAACGCCGAGATCGGCAAGCAATTCGCCATCAAAAGCGGAAACAGACAGCGGCACATCGAGCTGACTTTGTTCACGACGTTGCGCTGTGACCGTGACGGTCGAGAAACGGCGTTCGGCAGCGGATTGTTCTTCTGCGTCTTGTGCGAAAGCAGAATGAACAGGTGCGAGCGCTGTGCTGGCCAGTGCAAGGATTGCGAGTTTTCTGAAATTCTTTCCCATGTTCTTCCCTCCTATTATGAAAATCCAGCTTATCTTGCTGGTATTCAACAGATGTTGAATTTCTCACCTTATTGTGCGGGAAATGTCAATTGGGGATCGTTGCCGGGTGGCACGAGTTTTCGGAAAACTGTTTCGCAAAAGCGACAGTTTCTGAACTGAAAATGTTCGGAATGCCGTTGACCTAGCGTCAACTTGCGTCGTCGACCTGGCTGCTAAAGCGGCTTGTCTTCGTCGTGCAGAATACGCTCAGCGGCGCCCTGAGGATCGTCAAACTGTCCGGACCGCAGCGCCCAGAGAAACGCAACAAGCCCAATGACGCCCATGCCGAGCGCCACCGGTATCAGAAACAAAAGTGCCGTCATTTGTGACCTCCCGATTGAACACGCAAGGCGTTCAGTGTGACGACGATGGACGATCCTGACATGGCGAGTGCGGCGATGAGTGGCGTAACGAGTCCTGCCAGTGCAATTGGCACTGCTATGAGATTGTAAATCAGGGCCAGACCAAAGTTTTCGCGGATTCTCTGGCGCGATGACCGGGCTACCGAAATGATGCTGGCAATCCCTGTGACCGAATCGGCGGTGTAAACGGCATCGCTTGCTGTCCGTGCGATATCCAGTGCGCCGCCTGGCGCGAGGGCTGCGTTTGAGAGCGCCAGCGCGCCTGCGTCGTTCAGGCCGTCGCCGACCATNAGAACGGTTCGGCCTTCCGAATTGAGAGCTTCGACACGTGCCGCTTTCTCGGTTGGCTTCATGAGGCCCTGATACTGTGAGATGCCAAGTTCATCAGCGATGGCTGCAACGCGATTCTCTGCATCGCCTGAACAGATCTCATATGTCATGCCGAGCTGTTCGAGCCGGGAGAGGAGTTCAACTGCGCCAGGCTTCAATGTTTCTGACAAATGGAGCGGCATCGGCTCGGAACCTTCAATCCAGAACCAGATTGGAGCGTCTGTGTCCGGGGAAGCTGGTGCCTGATTACTAACCCATTCCCATGAACCGAGCCGCGCCGGGCGACCTTCAATCGTGCCAGAGAGTCCCAGACCTTTGTGTTCGGCCACGTCCTCGGCGATGGGGCCGGGGCAGGCTGCCTGAACGATAGCTCGCGATAAAGGATGGCGGCTGGCACGCGCCAGCTGAGCGGCCAGTGCAAGGTCTTCTCTCGAAACGCTGGTGTCATTGATCTTCGGCGTCAGCTCCGTGAGCGTGCCGGTCTTGTCGAANATGATGTGATCGCAGGCTGCGATGCGTTCGAGGGCGTCACCAGACTTCAGGAAAACGCCGGACTGGAAGAGCCGTCCCGATGCAACGATCTGCACGACTGGTGCGGCCANTGCGAGCGCACACGGGCAGGTGATGATCAGAACTGAAATAGCGGTAAAAAGGGCCGTTCGGATATCGCCCGAATAAATGAACCAACCGATGAATGCTGCTGCGGCCAGGGTGTGGACTGTCGGTACATAGATGCTGGCCGCAAAATCGGCGATCTGGCGGTAGCGAGACCGTTTTTGTTCACCGGCATCCAGGAGCTTGCTGATTTCTCCGATGAGGGAATCATCTGTTCTNGAGGCGACGCTGACCCGGATCGCGTCATTCAGATTGACGGANCCGGCATAGATCCGATCACCGCTCTGAGCCGATTGCGGAAGACTTTCGCCTGTGACGAGGCTTGTNTTCAGNGAGGCCGANNNGCTGAGGAGATCNACNTCAANNGGCAGGCGNTCACCGCGTGCGATAATCANNTCATCACCGAGTGCCAGCTTNTGGGANGCNACNGTGTCATAGGTTCCATCAGCGCTGACGCGTGTCACCGTGACGGCCTGCATTGCGGCGAGGTCATCGGCCGCTTTGTATGCCTGTCGCTGCAGACGCGCTTCGAGGAAGCGTCCGATCAACAGGAAGAAGAGCAGCATGACGGCCGCATCGAAATAGGAATGCGCCCCATGATGTATGGTCTCATAGAGGCTCAGACCCAGTGCCAGGATCACGGCGAGTGAGATCGGCACATCCATATTCACATGGCCCGATTTCAGGGCCGTATATGCAGAACTGAAAAATGGACGGCCAGAAAAGGCCACGACGGGAATCGCAATTAGAGCGGATATCCAATGGAGCAGTGTGCGCGTTTCCACGGGCATCTCATCGGCGCCAGCCCAGATGGAAACAGATAGCAGCATAATGTTGGCAGCCGCAAAACCGGCTACTGCCATAGCGGCCAGAAGCCCGCGCTCACGTTTCTGGCGACTGATATCAACCTGTTCGGGATCATATGGACGTGCCGGATAACCCAGATCGTCCAGCTTGCGGATGACCTGATCAGGATCAAAGCTTTCAGATGTCCAGTCCACGAACAGACGGCCTGAGGTGAGATTCATCCGGACATGATCAATGCCGGGAAGCGCGCGGAGATTCGTCTCGATCTTTGACAGGCAGTTGCCGCACTTCGCGCCAGAGACAGCCAGGGTCAGCTCCTGGCGACCTGACTTTTGTCGGACATAGGCGCGCGCGCTGGTTTGTGGCTTGTCGGATGTGTCGGTCGAAGGATCGAGCGTCAGCGTATCCATGTCAGTGACTTTCTGGCAACGAGGCGTTCGCCATCCGGTGTGACGGCGGTCACAATGGCATGCCAGGCGCCTGGTTCAAGGGAGGAATTCAGATCTGCCTCGTATCGGCCTGCGCCGAGCGCAGTCAGCTCGAGCACACGCTGTCCCTCTGCGCTGGCAGGGCGTGAGAGTTCCGCTGTGACAGAAAGGCCTGTGACACCATTTTCGAACCGATCCGTCCAGAGGGCCACGAGGCGAGCATCGCCTGAAACGCTGGCTTCCAGGCCGATTGCCGAGGAATAGCCAAGTTCAGCCTGTCTCTCGCGTTCGTGGAGCGTCTGGTTGAAGTTGATGCCCTGAAGATAGGACTTTTCTTCCTGTTCCCCAGGGAAGCTCGTCACGGCGAACACGGTGAAGAGGACATTGACCGCAATCATCACGCCGAAAAAGCCGAGCAGCATGAAAAGCACGTGGTATCCGGTAAGGCGTCCTTTTTCAGCCATGGTCAGCTCCTTGGGCTCGAGAAGGGGATGATGTTTGTATCTGCTTCGCCGGTTTCTGTATCTGTGGCAGTGACGCGCAGGCTGTCATTCCCGGATACAAACTCCGAAGGGATGCGGATAACGAGCCGGAAACGGTCGACATGTTCGCCATCGACATTGACGGTCATGTCGCCATCTTCGAGGCCGACAAGACTGTATTCAGCACCTTCAATGCCGGAAATGTCGATGCGGATGGCTTTTTCATCGCCGCGCTTATTCACGAGTTTGAGCGCGTAACCATTCTGAATTCGGCCATCTGAGAGTTCGACAAAAGACGGTGAACGGTCTTTCAGAACATTCAGCTCGAATGTCGAGCGCGTTGCCAGGCCATAGACCATCAGGGCGCTGATGGCAGAGATGAGTACCACATAGATCAACACACGCGGCCGCAGGAATTTGAAGGGCAGGGAGTCAAGGCCGGCCGCACGACGCTCGACATTCGTGTCTGTGTCATAGGCGATCAGCCCGGTGGGGCGGTCGACCTTTTTCATGATGTCGTCACATGCGTCGATACACAAGGCGCAGTGAATGCATTCGAGCTGAGGTCCGTTGCGGATATCAATACCCATGGGGCAAGCCGTAACGCAGGCTTTACAGTCCACGCAGTCGCCGCGACCGTCCCAGGTTTCACCTTTCTTGTGAGGACCGCGAGGTTCACCCCGATCCCAGCGATAGGTCACATTAAGGGCGTGTTCGTCGGTCAGGGCGGCCTGGATACGCGGCCATGGGCAGAGATAGGTGCAGACCTGCTCGCGCATGGTGCCGGCGAGAGAATAGGTCGTGAAGGTGAGTAGCGCGACAAAGATGTACGCCGTTGCAGGCGCGTGACCAGTGAAGAAGTTCATCACGAGGCTCGGTGCATCGTGGAAATAGAAAACCAGAGCACCGCCCGTAAGTGCCGCGATCAAAATCCAGACAATGTGCTTCCCTGTTTTGCGCCAGACCTTGTTGAAGCTCCATGGTGCGCGATCAAGCTTGATGCGCTGGTTGCGATCGCCTTCGAAGAAGCGCTCTACAGCGATGTAAAGGTCGGTCCAGACAGTTTGGGGGCAGGCGTATCCGCACCAGACGCGGCCGAAGAGCGAAGTCACAAGGAAAAGACCCAGTGCCGCCAGAATAAGAAGCCCGGTAATGTAATAGACTTCCTGCGGCCAGATTTCGATGAAAAAGAAATAAAAGCGGCCGCCAGCGAAATCGGCGAGCACGGCCTGATCAGGTGCGTCCGGACCTCTGTCCCAACGTAGCCATGGCAGGATATAATACACAGCCAGTGCGAAAATCATGAAGCCGAACTTTGCCGAGCGGAACTTACCGCTCACGAGTTTTGGGTAGATCGGCTCGCGCTTCTTATAAAGCGGCGCGGCGTCTGAGGGAGGGATCGGTTTGTGCTGGTTCATGTCAGCTGGCTTTCGCTGAAAGTGCATTCGGGGTGGGACTGTTGCGCTGCAATGCAGATTATCAGCCCGCGGTGTGGATGACCGGCAATACACCGGTCATCCATCTTTTGGGTCTCAGGAATCTCCGCCGCTGAGGGAGTAGACGTAAACGGCGAGGGCCTTGATTGTGGCGTCGTTATAACGCTCGCCCCAAGCCGGCATACGACTGTTGCGGGCGCTATAGATGGTCTCATAGACAGTGTTGTAATCGCTGCCATAGAGCCATTCGGAGTCGGTGAGGTTGGGCGCACCCTCCTCAACGTTTCCGGTGCCATCGTCGCCATGGCAGGTGGAACATTCCTTCTGGAAGACTTCAGCGCCCATCTCAGATTCATGTGATGGCGCCTCAAGGCCGGAAAGCGTGCGGACATAGTGCGCCGCAGCGCGGATCTGGCCAACTTCCAAAAGCTTGTCTCGACCGAATGCCGGCATCATAGAGAAGCGAGTTTCCTCGTTATCCTGGCGGATGCCGTATTTGATGGTGTGCTCGATTTCCTGAAGCGATCCGCCCCACAGCCAGACGTCGTCCGCCAGTGTGGGGTACCCAGGGAAGCCCTGACCACCGGCACCGTGGCACGTTGCGCAATTGTCACCAAAGGTGGAGCTACCCGCTGCGTCCGCAAACTGACGAAGTGACTGATCGCGAAGGATATCATCAAGAGATGCATCCACCAGCTGGCGTCCCTGAGCAGTCCGCGCATCGCGGAGCTCTGACACCTGTTCAGCAACAACTTCACGGTCAGAATGGTTGCTCAGACCCGGTGTGTTTGTCGCATTCATGCCGGGAAGGGCAGGAATGGCTGGCATGAAGATCATATAGATCACGGACCAGGCAATCGTGGCGTAGAAGATCCAAAGCCACCACCGCGGAAGCGGATTGTTCAGCTCTTTGATGCCATCCCATTCATGACCGGTGGTTTCCACGCCGGTTGCGGCATCGATATCCTTATCATGGTCACTCATTGATCGGTTCCTCATCAATCAGCGGCATGTGGGCTGCCCGCTGAAACTCTTTCTTGTTGGAAGGCCAGAGCGCGTAGGCGACTGCGGCCGCAAACATCAGGACAAAGTAGAGTAGTCCCCAGGTCTGCGCGAAGCTGGACAGAAACTCATAAGACATGGGTTACCTCCGGTTCTGCAGGTCATCGGCTTCATAGGTCGAGAAATCGACCAGTGTGCCGAGCACTTGCATGTAAGCGATGAGTGCATCCAATTCGGTGACGCTTGAGGCGTCGCCGTCGAACACGCGGACTTTCACAGTATCTTCGCGTCCGGCAGCCGCTTCGTAGCGATCACGCAGTTCGTCATCATAGTCCGCGCCTTCCGGGTAGAAGTCCGGATTGGCCTGGGCCTGAAGATCGAACTTTGCGTTGTCGATCATCTCGTCCGTATAGGGGACGCCGACAACACGGAGTGCGCGCATGTCGTCTTCGATAGAGGCGAAGTCGAGCCTCCGACCGACCATGAACTCGTATGGCGGCATGATGGATTCTGGCACCACAGAGCGTGGGTCTGTCAGGTGATCCACGTGCCATTCATCGGAATACTTGCCTCCGACGCGAGCAAGGTCCGGTCCGGTCCGCTTGGAGCCCCACTGGAAGGGGTGATCATACATGCTCTCTGCCGCGAGAGAGTAGTGACCATAGCGTTCCACTTCGTCCCGGAGTGGTCGCACCATCTGCGAGTGGCAGACATAACACCCCTCGCGGATGTAGATGTTGCGACCAGCCAGTTCGAGCGGAGTGTAAGGCCGCATACCATCGACTTTCTCGATCGTGTTCTTCAGATAGAAGAGCGGAGCGATCTCGATGATACCGCCAATGGCCACCACGATCAGGATGCCGACAGTGAGAAGCATGGAGTGCTTCTCAAAGATTTTGTGTTTGTCGAACAAAGACATTGAAATGACCCCTTATTCAGCTGGTACAGCGGTAGCTGCAGCAGGCCGACCGTCATTAGTTGGAGCATGGACGTGGTCTTCTTCGCCCTTCCGGACCTTGCCGAGCGCTGTCATGATCAGGTTGTAGAACATGATCAGGGCACCGGAGAGGTAGAGAATTCCGCCAAGAGACCGGATGATGTAGGAGATGTGCTTGGCTTCGACGGTCTCGACGAATGTGTATTCGAGGAA
Organism: Ponticaulis sp.; assembly: GCA_002699325.1. Classification (GTDB taxonomy): domain Bacteria; phylum Pseudomonadota; class Alphaproteobacteria; order Caulobacterales; family Hyphomonadaceae; genus Ponticaulis. The sequence goes on from PABS01000046.1 coordinate 91,027, forward strand.
ACCGAATTCGTTATAGGCACGCCACATCAGGCCTTCCATGATACCCGCTACCCACATTGAGCAGATGTAGAGCACGATGCCGATTGTGGCTGTCCAGAAGTGCCATTCCACGAGGGTGGAAGAGTAGAGGCGATCACGCTTCCAGAGCCATTGGCCAAGGCAGTAAAGCGCACCAAAGGAGATGAAGCCGACCCAGCCAAGCGCACCAGAGTGAACGTGACCGATGGTCCATTCAGTGTAGTGAGACAGAGAGTTCACGGCGCGAACAGACATGAGCGGGCCTTCGAAAGTGGACATGCCGTAGAAGGCAAGAGAGACCACCATCATACGGATGACCGGGTCTGTCCGGAGCTTGTCCCATGCACCTGACAGGGTCATCAGGCCGTTGATCATACCACCCCAGCTCGGCATCCACAGCATGATAGAGAAGGTCATGCCGAGAGTCTGAGCCCATTGTGGAAGGGCGGTGTAGTGCAGGTGGTGAGGGCCTGCCCAGATGTAGATGAAGATCAGCGCCCAGAAGTGCACAATTGAGAGACGGTAAGAGAAGACCGGGCGCTCTGCGCGTTTCGGGATGTAGTAATACATGATGGCAAGGAAGCCTGCTGTCAGGAAGAAGCCGACGGCATTGTGCCCATACCACCATTGTGTCAGCGCATCCTGAACACCGGCAAAGATCGGGTAGCTCTTCGGAGAGACCGGATTGATCGGGATCGCCAAATTGTTGACGATGTGAAGCATCGCGATTGTGACGATGAAGGCAAGATAGAACCAGTTCGCCACATAAATGTGGGGTTCTTTCCGTTTCCAGATCGTGCCGAGGAAAACCAGCAAATAGGCAACCCAGACGACTGTCAGCCAGAGGTCTACATACCATTCAGGTTCTGCATATTCTTTGGACTGAGTGATGCCGAGGAGGTAGCCTGTCGCGGCCAGAACGATGAAGGCCTGGTAGCCCCAGAACACGAACCACGGCCACATACCGCCTGCAAGACGCGTGCGGCAGGTGCGTTGCACAACGTGGAAGGAGGTTGCCAGAAGGACGTTGCCGCCAAATGCAAAGATCACCGCGGAGGTGTGCAGTGGTCGCAAACGTCCGAAGTTTGTGAAGCCAAAATCCTCAAAATAGAGAATGTTCGGAAAAGTGAGCTGCAATGCGATCACAACGCCGACCAGAAGTCCGGCAATGCCCCAGAACATTGAAGCCCAGACGCCGAACTTGACCAGAGTGTCTTCGTATTCCGTTGGCTCGAAAAGCGAAGGCCGAGTGGTGTTGGCACTCCAAAGACACAGAGCTGCAATCGAGATCACACCCAGCATCAGGCCAATCCAGCCGTGGATTTCGAAAAATGGATCACGCGTCCAGGCTGCGATAAGCAGAGCCAGGAATGTGAATATCCCGACGAAGATACCCACCGTGAGGACACTGAAGTCCAATCTGGCAGGTTTTAAGGTTGAAGCAGTCATTTTGCCCTCTGAAAATAACCCGAGTATTGGTGAGGGCTTGTCATTCTTTGCCCTCAAATAAAATGCGACTATTTGACCATACAATTCATAGGGTAATCATGTTAACCCCAGCCGGAAGAAATTAGATCCGGAGACGCGTTATGTCGTTTTTTCAAACTGGGACATTTGCCAAATATTCAATTATAACAGGTGGTTCGGTTGGTTTCCTGGGGCTTCTGGGCCGGACATGCGCGTCGGCTGGAAAGGCGGCAATCATTCCACTGTGCTCTTCCGGCACCGGAACTGATTCACTGGTTGTTGTTTCCAATGTGCATTGCTTGGGCTGCTATGTCGCAGCAGCAGGATTTGCGATCGCAGCGGCCGGACTTGCAGCGGCTTTTGCGAAGGGCTCCGTTCAAAGCGTTACCAGTCGTCTGTCTGTCAAATAAATAGCCGATGATTCTGGCCGGCCGGGGGCCTGAGGCTGTCTTGAAGGGACTGGTCTGGCGCTGTAAAATGATCATTCAAGCGCCAGACGCCGCCTCATTTCGGGTCAGACATCTGTCCTTCCGCGCATTTAAGGCGATAGATTCTATTGCATCGCACAAAGTCTCTGTCAGATTATCTGCAAACAAAACGAAGGCGGGTGGGGACAATGACCGATGTAATTGTGAGTATAGATCTCGATGGGCCGGAAACTGAGACCCGACTGTTTGAAGCGGTTGATCAGTTTGCGGCAAGCCGCTGCGGAACTGCTGTGGAATTCCCCGAGAGTGATGATGCGCCCGGCATTATGATCAAAACGGTTCCGGATGGCGAATTTCATCGAAAGACAGTGATTTTCCAGACCCGGAGTGAGGCTGAAGCCTTCATGTATTATTGGCGGAGGTTCCAGACCGTCGCCTAAGTTTTTTTCTGGGTCAGCCGTTGTCAATTATAAAAAAACTCCGCGCCGTTCGACGCGGAGTTTTTTGTGAGCTGAAACCGATTTTACTTTTCAGTTTCGATGAGAAGGAAGCCAATCACATCAACACGATCGTTTGGTTTGCGAACGCCAGGGAAGGACATGCGATTACCCGGGAGAAACTCTTTCGGATTCGCAAGCCAGGCGTCGAGCTGTTCAGGTGTCCAGGTGAAGTCAGCTTTTTCCATCGCTTTCGAATAGCTGAAATCATCGTGGTGTCCGGCCGTTTTCCCAAAAATACCATGAAGGTTCGGACCGACGCGGTGACCACCGCCTTCTTTCACGAGGTGACAGGTCGCACACTGCTTGAAGATACGCTGGCCGTTTTTATAATCGGTCTCATTGTATGGCGCAGGCAGTGCGGCAATGGCTTCGGCGATCGCTGCATCCTGCTCAGCCGTATCAACCGGTTCAGGAGCCTGTGTCGGCGCAGCTGCTTCTGGCGTCGCTGCTGGAGCAGGCTCTTCTGAACCACCGCATGCGGCGAGGGCGAGGCTGAGCGTCGCGACGATGAGCAGTCTGTGCATTTGGGTCTCCTGAATATCAGCCTGCCTGATACACAAAGAATGCTGCACTGCAAACCCGTGGTGTAGGGTTCACTATCACCAACCACGGGTTTCTACGCTTTCAGCCAGGTTTTTGCTCTAGAGCGGGATGTTGTCGTGTTTCTTCGGAGGGTTTGTGACCTTCTTGGTCTTCAACTGACGAAGTGACCGCGCGATACGTTTCCGCGTAGAATGCGGCATAATGATATCGTCGATATATCCCTTGCGGGCGGCAACAAAGGGATTTGCGAAGTTGTCTTCGTATTCCTTTGTTTTTTCTGCAATCTTCTCTTCGTTTCCTATGTCTGCCCGGAAGATAATCTCGACCGCACCCTTGGCACCCATCACAGCAATCTCGGCTTTTGGCCAGGCATAATTGACATCGCCGCGCAGGTGCTTGGAGCTCATCACATCGTAAGCGCCACCATAGGCTTTACGCGTAATGACCGTGACTTTCGGAACGGTGGCTTCAGCGTATGCAAAGAGGAGCTTGGCGCCGTGTTTGATCAACCCACTATATTCCTGCTTCGTGCCCGGCATAAAGCCCGGAACATCCACAAATGTAATGATCGGAATATTGAAGCAGTCACAGAAGCGGACAAACCGTGCAGCTTTGCGCGAGGAATCAATATCCAGAACGCCCGCGAGGCTCATGGGCTGGTTTGCCACAAAGCCGACTGTCTGGCCTTCTATGCGACCAAAGCCGGTCAGAATATTTGTGCCAAAATCCTTGCCGATTTCAAAGAAGTCGCCTTCGTCTGCGGTTTTCTCAATGAGTTCCCGCATATCGTATGGTTTGTTTGGGTTGTCCGGCACCAGTGTGTCGAGCGATTCCTCAACGCGAAGCGGGTCGTCGAAGCTCGGACGCACAGGGGCTGGTTCCCGGTTCGAGAGCGGCAGGAAGTCAACGAGGCGGCGGATTTGTGTCAGTGCTTCGATATCATTGTCGAAAGCGCCATCCGCGACCCCGGATTTTGAGGCGTGCATCTTAGCTCCGCCGAGATCTTCGTGACTGACGGTCTCGTTGGTGACTGTTTTTACAACGTCCGGACCCGTGACGTACATATACGAGGTATCTTTCACCATAAAGATGAAGTCCGTCATCGCAGGCGAATAGACATCACCACCGGCACACGGCCCCATAATGACTGAGATCTGCGGGATCACCCCTGACGCCAGTGTGTTCTCAAGAAAGATATCAGCATAGCCAGCAAGACTTTCGACACCCTCCTGAATGCGTGCCCCGCCAGCATCGAACAGGCCGATGACCGGGGCGCCATTTTTCACGGCAGCGCGCTGGACCTTCGTGATTTTTGAGGCGTGAGCGCGGGACAACGAACCTCCAAAAACGGTGAAGTCTTTGGAGAACACATAGACAAGGCGACCATTGATCGTGCCCCAGCCGGTGACGACACCGTCGCCTGGAACCTTTTGATTCTCCATGCCGAAGTCAGTGCTGGTATGTTCGACGAACATGTCCCACTCTTCAAAAGAGTCTTCGTCAAGAAGCAGCTCGATACGTTCGCGAGCCGTGAGTTTGCCCTTCTCGTGCTGGCGTTCAATACGCTTCTGGCCACCGCCCATACGGGCTTGTTCGCGTTTATTCTCAAGCGCTTCCAGAATGTCTTTCATAACCCAGCCTCATCAACTAACTGTGACACTGATACCGGGCATACGCGGAATGGCAAGTAGAGTGATCTCAAAGTCAGCTGGAGATCATAAGAGCACAGGTCAGAAAACCGCGCAGCTGACCAGCGCGCGGTTCTCCAACGATCAGATTGTTACTTCAGACCAAAGCGAATTCCGAACCCAACACCAGACTGGCCGGAATACCCACGGTGTCGTGACGCGCGACGCAGGTCGAGATCAACAACGCGGCCGTGACGGATGGTGCATTCAGACTGAACGATCGTATGTCCGCGGCCGTTATGAATTCTGGCCGGTCCACGCACATTGATCGCCTTTCCAGCTCGGGCGGAGCGCGCCACGCGAGGCTGACCAAGATAGTCGACGCGGGTATTACGACTGTGCGATCGGCGGCTTACCCGATGATCTATCGCACGCTCGCAAAGACGAATGGCAGAATGTTGCTCATGGCGGTTGAGATGGTAGCGATACAGGCCGTGATTGCCGTAACGATCACCTCTTTTCTGACGATCCTGTGCTCCCCATCGGTCGTGGTGGGAGCGTCTGCGGTGATACCGATCTTCATTGCGACCATGCCGGTATTCATGACCGTTATTATTATTCCGTGATGCATGGTCGATTTTGTAGGTGTTGCTCGTCTGGCTATCTGGCGCGGAGAGCGCTGCAGGGGCGAAGAGCGTAGCTGTGGCAAGCGCAACAGACACGACTCCGTATGTTGTGACGTATTTCATCATGGACTCAGTTTGCCCGCCTTCAATTGAGGGAGGACTGAATGGTGAGTTCATCCGATAGTCATCGATAGATGCAGGATTATGCGGGCGCAGGATCACAAAATCTGATAAATTTGACAGGGAGAAGCTCTTCGGTGGCTTGCAATTCTGTGGATTTCAGCATAGCAACGCCGCTCTGGTTTAGGGGTATAGCTCAGTTGGTAGAGCATCGGTCTCCAAAACCGAGGGTCCCGGGTTCAAGTCCTGGTGCCCCTGCCAGAATTATCCGAACATTTTTGCTCAAATTAAGCCCGGTCGCTTCGTACTGGTCGAAAGACCGGCCTGATGATCGGCTTGACGCCAGCAATTCATTCCCCGGTGTTGACACTGTCTTCGACATGACATCGAACGTAGATGTGCGTGTCTTCTGAGGCGCGCTGTTGCGAATACACCTCAGGATAGCCGTTCATGAAAATAATGGTGATTTCGCCGATAGCTTCACATCAGCCGACCGGCGGTGCAAAGCGGCGCATCTATAATCTTTTGAAATACCTTCAAAAGCAGGGTCACTCGGTTGATTATGTGTATACGTGCCATGAGACCACTGATCTGGAACACGCTGTCACGCTGATGCAGGGCGACTGGGATTCGGTCACCATCATTCCGTCAGACATTGATTACACGCAAAAGAGCCTGAGTGCGGACTATGGTGTGGATGACTGGATTGAACCGGGATCCGGTGAGCGTGTCACAGAGCTTTGCGAACTACTCAAGCCTGACTTGGTCCTGATCCAGTACGTCTTCCAATCTTACTATGCCGACTTTGTTCCGGATGGGGTCCCGGTCGTTCTCGATGCGCACGACAAGCTATCTCGCCGCCACTTATTCGAAGAAGAGGGTATGGAACCCGGCTTCTTCTATACGACTGAAGAGGACGAGCTGAGAGGCCTGGCGCGAGCCGATGTGGTTTTGTCCATTCAGGACAATGAAGCTAACTATTTCAGGCGGTCGGGAAGTGATGTCGTTGTCATTGGTCATATCGAAAAAGCGAGATTTGCTGAACGCCGATTTGATGGTCTTTCTAAGATCGGCATCATCGCTGCCCACAACAAATTCAACATTCATGGCGTAGAGAGAGTCGTACCAGCAGTCCTTGAACGGCTGGATGCTCTGAATGCCGACGTAAGAGTTCATGTGTGCGGAAACGTCACTGAAGGTCTGAAGATTTCGCATCCCAAGCTCGTCAAACAGGGTTTTGTTGAAGACCTTGATGAGTTTTACAACGAGATGGATCTGATCCTCAATCCGACACTGAAAGGCACCGGGCTGAAGATCAAAACCATTGAGGCCATGAGTCGAGGGCTTCCGCTTGTGTCGACGAAGACTGGTTTTGATGGCCTGACTGCACAGGTGCCGTTTCATTCGGGACAAGACGCGGCAGCGATCGCCGACCTGATTGAAGAGGTTTACAAGAGCCAGTTCAGTTCGCTTACCAAACTGGCCAATGTCTCTCGGGCAATCTTCACAGAGTATCAGTACAATCTCGACCGCAATCTGAAAGCCGTCTTCAGTGACGAGCTCGTCGTACGGAAGCGAGATGGTGGAGATCTTGGTGAATTTCTCACAAAACATACATCGCTGATCGGATCGCCTGATGCTGAGAATTACATTCGGGCAAAAGATATTACTCATGAACGCGCCGATTTTTCTCTGGCGCATGTCATAAATCCGGTAGACCTGCCGCCGACATCAGATTTGTATCTCGCGCAACCGCTGACATTCGAGTCGATGCGCCGTGCGAAGCTGGCTGCATCGGCTGACGTTGAGGTCGATTTACTTGCAGTCAGTTATCCCGAAGATCAGAGCGCGCTGCCTGCCGGCGATTTCAAACCGATAATGGATCTCCACCGGAGTGTGCTTGATGTCGGACAGTTTCGTGTCCCTCGAAAGTTACCACTCGTCTATGATCTGATCGCTACGGGCTTCAAGCACACCGATGCTGAGTATGTGGTTTTCACAAACGCAGATATCGGTCTGACCCCGCAATTCTACACACGCGTCGCTGAGCTCATTCAAGCCGGTCACGATGCTATCGTCATTAATCGGCGGACGATCTCAAAAGCGCATGCCTCTGTAGATGTCATCGGTGCTGCGTTAGCGGACTATGGCAAGGATCATCCAGGTTATGATTGTTTCGTTATTCGCAGGGACCATTTCGAGAAATTCAATCTTGGACACATCTGCGTCGGCGTTCATCTGATCGGTCGGGTTTTGCTCTGGAATCTGCTCGCCTTTTCGCGTTCGTTTCATTTGGAAACCAGTGAGCATCTCACATTTCATGTCGGCGATGATGTGCCGAGCAAGGATGACCGGTTGCTCGATTATGTCGAGCACAACGCTTCTGAGGCGCTCAACATACTGGATGATCTTGAGGCGCGGTCAGGTCTGTTAACACGTCTCACGCTCGCTGAAGACCGCAAGCTGCTGACAATGAACTTTGGACCGAGTTTGTTTCGCAAGTTTGAAGCCGGTCGAAACAAGCCTGCGCTGGAAAAGACGGTGATGATCCATTCGCTATTCCGCGCCGGTTCGACGTATATCTGGCGGAAAATCAGAGCCCTTCACAATGTGAAGGCATATTACGAACCTTTGCATGAAGACCTCCACATGCTTCGCAAAGACGGCCTGGAGCAAATGAAGGACCGTCACAGGCTCTCGCGCTATCATGCTCAGGACGAAGACGACTGGGCGTTTCGCGAGTTTGAAACGCTCCTCGATAAAGATGAAAGCGGTGAGCTGAGCCATTATGATGCGCGGTTCGCATATGACGAGTTTGCCCCGCCTTTCGATCAATCCGCACTCAAAAACTATATTGATGAACTGATCGCCGATGCTGATGAGAATGCAGCCGTGCTGCAATTCAATCGATCATCTCTGAGGCAGGCCTGGTTCGCGGAGAGTTATCCAGACGCCTGCCATATCTACCTTCATCGATCTGCGCGCGAGCAGTGGGCCTCCTATGCTGGCTTTCGTGTAAATGGACGTATGGGCTTTCTCCGCAATACGTTGATGATTGCCGGAAAAAACGCTGAGAAGCCTTTGTTTGCGCCGCTGGCAAAGCTGATACCTCTGATCGGCACGCCCAATACCAAAAACATGCATCAGCTTTATGATGGGCTGTATGACTATTATGCGCTCGAAGACATCTACACGGCGTTTTATTATGTCTGGCTGGTTTCCCTGTTCCAGGCCGTCTGCAACGCCGATCTGATCGTTGATATGGAGCGTCTTCGCGACGACCGTCTCTACCAGCTTGAGACAGAGTTTCGGTTCATGAAAGCAAATATCGAGCTCGATCTCTCTGACGCTGATGTGCCGCGCTATGATCCCGAAACGCTGGGTCTGACCAGTTCGGAGTTCGCCGAGATTGAGAATACGGTTTTTAGGGCGATAGTGGCTTCGGACATTGAGATACCGTTTGAGGCTCTGAAAGATGCCGGGTTTGATGAGCTGTCTGCGCGTCTGGAACGTTCAGCCGGTGAGGGGATGCCAAGAATACCCGATGACCTTCCCGAGCGAGTTTCACGGCTGCAGACGAAGCTCTCTGAAACTCTAGCGGAGATCGACGCGGATCGCTGGACGCCGAGCGTATTTGAAGACGAGCGCGTTTTCGCGCCGAGGTCATATTTGAGTTATACCCCAAAGGATCAATTGCCGTTCAATCGCATGATCGGCGCAAGCGGCCCCTGGATCCGTGGTATTCTGGGTGACGGCTGGTCCAGTGCCCGCAAGGATTATCTGACCGCAGATGCGAAGACGGCAAGCTTCTCACTGAGCCTGCCACTTGCGCCGGATTTGGCCTTGAGGCTTTGGGCGAGAAGCAATGAGCAGGCAACCTCCCGCAAGACCACAATTCGATTTGATGGGCATAACGTATTCGAAGGTCAGCTCGCGGATGACTGGCGTGTCGTCGAAATGCCCTTGCCAGAAGAAGCAACCATACTTCGGAGTCTGCATACACTGGAGATTGAGTCCCAAGATAAAGGGAATATCCAACTCAAGGCGTTTGAGGTCCTTGCTCCGGACAAAGTGCTGGAACGAAGGATTGGCGCTGATGCCCGGGACAGCGAATGGGTCGAGGGACACCAACTGAAGGAGCCGGAAGAGGGTTTTCTTTATCTAGAGGACATCTTTCCGCTCAACCAAGCTAGCCGAAGCTCGTTCGTATTTGGCTGGTCGGGGCCGGAGACGTCTGATGTCATCTGGACGGACTCAGCGATTGCTGACGTGAAATTTCGACTCAAGAGCTCGCATGATAGCTTTGTGTTGAAGCTTGCGACGATCAGCGCTCTCGCCGCGAACGAAGACATGTTCGAAATCAGTCTGAACGGTACGGTAATTTATGCGGGGCCATTGATTGAAACGCCAGTTGATGTGGTTGTGCGCGGCGTGAGTGCGCTTCTGAAGACCACAGCGTATAATCATTTGCGAATTCGAACTCGTCGCACTTATCGCCCAGAGGGCGATCCGAGGGATATAGCAGTCATGCTGAAGAGCGTGCAGGTAACGGATATGCCTGACGTTTCGGGCGAAGTCGTTCTTGAGATGAAATCTGATTCAGCCGATCTGATCTCACAGGTTTACGACACGAGTAGAACGTTTCTCCGCTCGACTGGTGATTTGGCAAAAGAGAAGGATCACTCTCGAAGCTCTACCGAAAAGACTTCCCAATATCCCGGGATCAATACGCTGTTTCCTATTAAAACGGGTGCCTTGCCGGCGTTCAAATTTGGATGGGCGGGCCCTGAGGATCCTGGCGTAATCTGGTCTGTTAAAGAGCTGGCTGAAATTCGCTTTCAAACAGAGAATGTGGCAGAGAGTCTGAAGCTGACGCTTTCCACGGTGCCTCAGCTTTCGGGCGATGAAGGCATGTTCGTAATCCGGCTCAACGGCATGGAAGTCTATGCTGGGCCACTCTGGGCGGACGCGCGGGACATTGTGATCACTGACTGCGCGAAGCTCATCAGAGCAGGTGGTGTGAATTCTCTCAGTTTTGAGAGCCGACAAATCTTCCAGCCAGAAGGTGACCCTCGCCAATTGGGCATTCTCGTTCGTGACGTGAAGCTCAGCGATCAGTTGGAAGAGCCTGCAGGAGTCGTGATCTGGCAATCTGATACTCAATATGTCAGGGCCCGCGTGTATGGGCCTCAGAATCCATCTCGCAGCTCTGATCAAGTGCACAGGGTATCGAATAGAACGCACCTGCCTCTAGATCAGGACTTAATACCCTCACAGCCAAGCTATGACCTTGTTGAGGGGTGGAGTTATCCTGAAGGAGAAGTGATCTGGGCCGTCCGACGTTCAGCAAGCTTATCATTCCAGCTCAAAAATCGAAGCAATCTTCCGAAAAGCATCAAGTTGAACCTGAGCTGTGTGGCTGGTGAAACAAGATCAATCAAAATCCTGATAAATGGTTTCATGCTCGGGACATGCGAGATTGATGGTGATCAGGCGGAATTCGACATATCGATCGACAACCCTGGTATTTTTGAAGATGAAACCACGCATGTGCTGACATTTGAGGACATGTCCAATCTTCCCGGTCATCAGGAAAGCGGAGGCCGCTCGCTCTATTTTCTGTTGGGTAAGCTGCGCTTTGTAAGCACCTAACTCCGATCAGGCAGTTTTACGGGAAAAGCCACCATTCAGAATATTGATTATGCTTGAGCGTAAGATATCTGGCGACACTGGCTTCCTGAGAAATCGGTCTGCGCCATTCGACAAAGCCATTTGCTGAAAGCTTCGGTCTTCTTCGCCGGTAAAAAAGATCAATGGTGTGTCAAAACGGATGGGAGAGGCGCCGCTTCTGATACATTGGAGAAGTTCAAATCCAGAAATCGGATCCATCTTCCAATCGGTGACGATGATGTCTGGCCTGAATTCATTGATGGCATGCAGTACTTCGAGGCCAGAGGCGACAGCGTGAATTTTGCGGATACCCATGCTTTCGAGCGTTGGGGTGAGCAGATCACGAACGAACACATCGTCATCCGCGACCAGCATCCGAAGATGAAGGAGTTGTGCGGCTTCTGAAAACGTCGGTGCAGCTGTACTGTTTTCATCACGGGAGTTCCGCGCTGTCTGGAGAAGCTGAAGTACGCGCGAGTTTTCCGGACGGATATCTTTGAGAAGTTCAAAGACTTCCCCAAGCCTGAACTCAATGTCTTTCAGCGTCTCTTCGATATCGGACTGGCGTTTTGACAAGGTCTTCTTAAGCTTGCGCTCAATCCGTGCCAGCCTGTTGCCGAGTTCCCTGAACCCCATGCAATGGGCAGCGCCACTCATGCGGTGCGCTTCAGAATGCAGGTTTGTTGCCACATCACGCGGTGGAGTCTGCGTGGAGTGGCGATATTTCAAAAGGTCGTGGAGCACCCTGAGCTGATTGGCGATCGACTCGCAGTATCTTGTAATAATGATCTCTAGTGCGCCAGGATCCTGATACATTTGTTCCTCCGATGGTAGTTGGCTAGGCTGCGTGTTTTCCGTGCTTAGTCAGATAGAATCGCCGTTCCACGACACTTAGCACTGCGTCTCTAAGTGTTTCTGGAAGAACCGGTTTTCCGATGAGTTTGTTGACACCGTTTCGACCGGCGAGTGTCGCGCTTGGGCGGTCTTTGTGCGTGGTAAAAAATACTACGGGCGTGTCGTTCGGCAGATCAGTGCCGCCACGTCGGATGCAACGAAGAAGTTCAAGACCGCTGACCGGCTCCATTTCCCAATCTGAAATGATGAATGTCGGCTGATATTCGTTGATAATTTTGAGGACTTTAAACCCGGACGCCGCCACGCGCAGGGATTCGACTCCCATCTCGCGCAGAGTGGATCTCATCATATCGCGGATATACGGATCATCTTCAGCGATAAGAATGCGCTCCTTGCTCATCATTCGCGTGCGCGCTTCTTCTCTTGCCAAGTCGAGTAAACGATCCGTTTGATTGGCTGTCTCAGTAGGATCAGCAACCAGATGCATCAATAACCTTGAATTCTCTGGCACGAGACCGCTCTGAAGCTCGAGCAGGTCTTCGAGTTTACCTATGATTGGCGCGAGTTGTCGTTCAATAACGTCCCGGTTTTTGCCCGAAAGGTCGTTGAGACGCTTTTCTAGCTTGCCGATTTTCAGTCCCACCTGCCGGTAGCCAAGGCAGTGAGCGGCGCCTGCCATACGGTGAAGTTCTGCGCGTGTATCCCGTATCGCAGTTTGCAAGTCACGATTGCGTTCTGATTCGAGGAGAAACCTCAGCAGGCTGCGGATTTGTATAGGAAATGCCTCGCAGTAGCGCATTATCGTAGCTTCAAGTGAATCTTGCAGTTGTGTAGTCATCACACCATTCCTTTAGACACCCGTATCAAGTGTTTTGGGATTATCCGGACCGGAGTGTAAACAAATTGGGAAACTTAATTCAGTTTTAGGGGCGTCTTCGGTTAACAAAATATTTCAGGTAGTCATCTGTTAATACTCTGGAGGCCTTCGTTAAGATTTATGAGACATATTTATTTGGCAAATTGCTTTCGGATATCTGCCAATGAAACAGAAGCTGCCAGTTCTCTCTTCGCTTAGATTTCGCATTGTCTTGCTAACTATCGGCTTTTCTCTGCTGGCAGCATCATCTGTGCTCTGGCTGAATGAAGTGAAGGCGAAAGAGCTCGCCGAAACCCGTGCTGAAGAGCAATTGGCAAGCGAAGTTCAAAAAATCGCTCTCAAACTCGAGGGCGCGCTGGAGACCGTAGCCGCTGACGCTCGACTGGCTGCGTCGACGCCTCCGATCCAGGGAATCATCAGGTCAGAACGGAATAACGGGATAGATCCTCTGGACGGATCGACCAATGAAATCTGGCGTCGTCGTCTAGAGTCGATTTTTTCCTCCATGATGCGCGTACGCGGTGACTACGACCAATTGCGGTTCATCGGCTTTGAAGATGACGGACGTGAGCTGGTTCGCGTGGATCGCGTCGGCCCAGACATTTCGATTGTTCCACCCGTGCGGCTCCAGGCCAAAGGCGATGAGCCCTACATGGTCGCTGGGAAATCGCTTCAGCCAGGGCGGACCACGGTTTTTCCTGTCTCGCTAAACCGGGAGTTCGGTAAGGTTGACGTCTCAAAGGCGCCAATAATTCGGGTCGTCGTGCCGGTCGCCGATGAGATTGGTGAGCCCTACGGGATTGTGGTTATTAACATCAATGCGGAAGTGTTTCTCAATGGAATTGTAAGCGAGGTTCGACCTCCGCATACAACTTACATAATCGATAATTACAGTAATTTTTATCTATACAACCCGAAACGACGGTCAGGTGAGTTTGTTCTGTCCGAAACGCTGGATCCTGAGAACATAGAATTCGTTCGCCAATTGAGTGGGGGTGAGCATTCTGAAGGTGACTTCGTAGCGCCTTATCCGCTGGTGAACACAGGTCTGGCACAAGGCCTGAAATTAGATGCCGTTGTTACCAGCCCGCGTCTGCCGATGATGTCAGCGTTCTCAACATCACTGTCAGACGGTGCGGCTTTTGTTCTGCTCATGCTTGGCATTGGAACTGGCCTTGTCGCCTTTTTCGCAACGCGGATGACTGAACCCTTGCGAGAAATGACGGAAAGTATTTCCCGCTACCGGGCTTCCGGTCATGAGCAGAGACTTGATCTGCCAAACCAATCTGGTGGCGAGATTGGGAATCTTTCCAAGGCATTCAGTGATCTTGTGAAACAGTTGGAAGACAGTCGAACACGCACTAATGACATTGTTCGCCATTCGGTCGATGGCCTCATCGTCATTAATCGCGAAGGCACTGTTGAAACGTTCAATCCGGCATGTGAGCGCATGTTCGGATATCAGGCCCATGAAGTGATAGGTAAGAATGTCACAGCTCTGATCTCTGAGAATGACGCGGCCTGGTCGGACGAGCGTCAGAATGCAGACCAGTTTTCTGTAGAGTCTGGTGCTGTAGGAACGAGTCGAGAGGTTTGTGGTCGAAAGAAATCCGGAGAGGAATTTCCCCTCGAACTCACGATCGGTGAATTTCGTCAGAACGGAAAAGTGTATTTCAGCGGAAGTTTACGTGACCTGAGCGAGAGGAAGCGCCACGAACGTGAGATTGAGCGACAGAAGAATACCCTGGAGCTGGCTCTCGACACTGGCCAACTTGGTTTTTGGTTATGGCACCTTCCAACGGGCAAAGTCGATTTCTGTGATCGGTCGGCTTCTCTTGTCGGGCTGACGCGCGACCAGATGAGCTCGGACCATTCGAACTGGAACAATCTGGTCGACCCGGAACAGCGCGACCGTGTGGCTCAAGCTATGGCAGCATTCATCAAGAACAATTGCGACGTATTCGAACAAGAATTTCGGATGAAACATAAAGACGGAGACTGGGTCTGGGTATTATCCAGGGCCGTCGTCTCAGAACGCGATGCTGATGGGCGCATTGTTCAGATTACAGGCGTCCAGCAAGATATCACTGACCGGAAACGCAAAGAACTTCAGATAGAAGACCGGAACCGTCGCCTCGAGATGGCTGAGACTGTCGCAAATATGGGGCATTGGAGTTTAACGGCGAAAACAGGTGAGATGCGCTGGTCGAAAGGTATCTTCGAGATCCATGGCCTCGATCCTGAAGATGGACTTCCTCCATTGGAAGAGGCGATTGAATTTTATCATGAAGAAGACCGTCAGCTCGTTTCAGATTATGTCGACGCTGCGATCAATCATGGGACGCCATTTGAGTTTCAGTTGAGACTTGTCAGAAAAACGGGCGAGATCCGACATGTGGTATCCCGCGGAGAGCCTATTTCTTTGGACGGCGACCCAGAAAGAACGATCGTTTTCGGGGTCTTCCAGGATGTGACCGAGAAGGTCCGTTCCGAAATGAAGCTGAAAGCCAGCGAAAATAAAAACCGTTCTCTGCTTGAGACGATCGTAGATGGGGTTTGTACGATAGATACCGCCGGTATCATCGATAATTGCAATCCCGCTATGGCCAGAATGTTCGGCTACACGGTTGATGAGCTGATTGGCTCGCACGTCTCCCGTCTGATCCCTGCGCATGCACGAGATCTGCACGCAAAATCTCATCAGGCACTGGTTAAATCATCAAATTCTTCACTCCTGGGGCAGACACTGCAGCATGAGGGTCTGCGTAAGAATGGCGAAGTCTTTACGCTGGAAGTCGCCATAAGCGAGCTTCAACTGGATGGACGCAAGCTCTTTACTGGCGTGATGCGCGATATTACTGAGCGTAAACAGATGGAGACGATGAAAGATGAATTCGTCTCGACGGTGAACCATGAGTTACGCACGCCTCTGACGTCCATTTTTGGCTCGCTTGACCTCCTTAGGCATATGAGTACCGGAAAACTGGATGAGAAAGGTGACAGGCTTCTTCGGCTGGCACATGATGGCTGTGGACGTCTGACTTCGCTCGTAAACGATATTCTCGACATTGAGAAGATTGCAGCCGGCAAAATGGATTATCGGTTCGAGACCGTTCATCTCACGGATGTCGTCGATGACATCATTACCCGGCATGAGGGGCTTGCTGAGCGATACAAGGTTCGTTTCGATGTTCAGCATGAGATTGACGATGTCCAGGTTAATCTGGACCCAAGCCGTTTCAACCAGGCGGTCGTCAATCTTCTGTCCAATGCAGCAAAGTTCTCCCCGGAAGGCGCAGCTGTGACCATTCTCACGCAGCGACTCGAAAATGGCAGGATTCGGATTTGTGTGAATGACCGCGGGCCCGGTATTCCGGCGGCGTTCCGGTCCCGCATTTTCGAGAGGTTTGCTCAAGCCGATGGATCTTCGACCCGTAAGAACACCGCAGGCAGCGGCCTGGGGCTGAATATCACGAAATCAATCATAGAAGCCTTTGGCGGCACAGTCGGTTTTGAGACTGAAGACGGGAAGGGTACGACCTTCTATTTTGATCTGCCAACAGCAGAAATGATGCAGCAGGCCATCGCCTCATGACAACCTCAACGAAAAATCGGAGTTCAGACCAATGAACCGCCCTCTCAATAAAGTTCTCTATCTCGAAGATGATCCTCACATTTCCGAAGTCGCCATGATTGCCATGCGCGATATCGGTGGTCTTGATGTGATTCGTTGCGAGACAGGTGCCGACGCGATCAGCCAGATTGAGTCCTTTCAGCCTGATCTTCTGCTCTTTGACGTGATGTTACCAGATATGGACGGACCGCAAACGCTCGACAAAATCCGGAACCTCTCGGGGTTTGAGAAGACACCGGTCGTTTTTATGACCGCGAAAGCGCAGGTTCAGGAGCAGAAGCGATATATGGAATTGGGTGCGCTTACAGTCATTGTTAAGCCATTCGATGCCATGATGCTGGCAGTCCAGCTCAGATCAGTTTGGAGCGCGCGCGCTTCCGTATCTGATGCTTGTCCGGCGTAAAGCGACTTCTGACAAGCGCCGAGAAGGAGGCGGTATTTGATCAATCCAGCAGACAGTACGCGCGAAATTGTAACGCGTTATTGCCAGCAATTGCCTTCGGAAATTTCTGGCCTGGCGAGTTTGCTGGAAGTCTGCTCGACTGACGAGTCACGGCGCGAGAGTACTTTAAAAGAGTTCCATCATGAGGTCCACCGCATGGCAGGTGCGGCCCATTGCATGGGTTTCCCATTTCTCGGCAACGAGCTTGGGAATGTCGAATTTCTTTTACTTGGCCTGATTGAACGTGGACCAGAAGCGGGTCTGAAGGATATCCTTGAAGTCGCCAATCGACTGCAGGCTGTTGCGCGTCTGAAAGGTTACGTTACCCCACAGAATTCGGGTTTGCTTCGCGCTGTACAGCAAAGTCAGGTTCAGCAGATATCCGCCGAAGACCCCAAGCCATCCCGCGCGATCCTGCCCAGTTCATTCAGTGCGCAGAGAATCGTGTTTGCGGATGACGATATGACTATTCGCATGCTGATGCGCGAAATGCTGACGAATCTTGGTGTGCGTTCTGTTGAAACGGCCGTGAATGGTCAAGAAGCGCTGCAAATTCTGGAACGCTTCAATGCGACCATCGTGATCACTGACTGGCGGATGAAGCCGGTGAGCGGCATGGATCTTTTAAAACGAATCCGCGGCGGTAAAACCATGGTTGACCGTGACTGTCCGGTTATTTTTCTGACGTCCAGCAACACAGTGAAAGATGTGAAGCTCGCCATTAATGAGGGCGCGAACCACTTCCTTGTGAAGCCGTTCACAACCTCGGCCGTGGAGAAAGCGCTACATCAGGTGATTCTACGCACACATTCGGAAGAGATGCTTCTCTAGCGGTTTTCGGCGGCCATCTGCAGTGAGATCAGAACCGCCTGTGACAGGGCCCAGAGCACGCTTATGAGCGTTTTTTTTGTGGGACTACGGCGGGAAAGAGTGGTGCGCCTCTCAACAATAGAGGCGAACTCATTATGGAAGATGTTAGCGGACTGGAATGCGGTTCTAAAAGATTGTCCGGCGCATCTTCTCGAAGGCAATCCAAGCCCTGACGAGCCTGAACACACAACACCTGAGACAGCGGAGTAGCCGCTATGTCTCACGATCAATCTATAGAATGCCGCCGTCGCGCGGCACCATTCTCACTGCGCCTGAGCGATGAAGAGCG
>PABS01000047.1 GCA_002699325.1 Ponticaulis sp.
CCTCGAACAGGTCTGTTCAGGTGACGAGATCGAGAGCTTTGCCTTCCCTTATGGCGAAACAAGCTTCGAAGTGAAAAAGCAGCTTTCTGGACGCTTCTCCAACCTGAGAGGCGTATTGCCAGGCATCAATCGGGGGCGCGTGGATCGCGCCCAACTCTTCGCCTATGAACTTGACGGTGATGCGGCCTCTCTGGACCGCGCGATTGCAGCGCTGGACGACCTGAAAGCCAACCCAGGCTGGATGCTCGTCTTTACGCATGACGTGTCTGATACGCCGTCTGCTTTCGGCATCTCGCCTGAACAACTAGATCGCCTGATCGTTGAAGCCAAATCACGCGGGATCCGGATCAGTCCGCCTGCCCTCGCCGCACGTCAGGCCGGGGTCACTCGCTAATGCACCGACATCCCGCCCTGTCCGTTGTCATTCCGACCGTCCGTCGTCCTGATGGCCTGATTCAGGCGATCGACAGTGTCCAGCGTCAGACCGGGCTTGATAACGACGTCATCGAGATCCTGATCGTCGATAATGACCCGGCGGGTTCGGCCGCCGATATCGCATCGCGCTATGATAATGCGCCCATCAAGGTTCGTTATGTTCATGAGCCCAATCCCGGCGTTGCGAATGCCCGGAATGCAGCCATCGCCAACGTTTCGAACCGCCTTGTGGTTTTTCTCGATGACGACCAGTCGGCGCCACCAACATGGCTGAAAGGCTTCATCGACCTCTATGTCTCGTACAAACCAGTCGTTAGCTTTGGTCCGGTGGAGACGGCTCTCCCCGAAGGGGTAACCTCCCATGTCGACTATCTGAAGTCATTCTTCTCACGCGGCGGGCCCGACGCTGCTGGCGTCTACGATACCTATTACGGCTGCGGCAACTCGATGATGGACCTCGATCAGATTAAATTCGACGGTGAACTTTTCGAAGCGTCCTCAAATGAAACCGGCGGCGAAGACGACATCCTGTTCTCGAGGCTTGATGATGCCGGCCACAAATTTGGTTGGGCACCGGACGCCTGGGTCTTTGAGCATGTGCCTGAGCGCCGCGCCAATTTGCAGTACGCTCTCCGACGAACATTCGCTTATGGGCAAGCACCGTCGACAATTTGCGCCCGACGCTCACCGCCGGACGTCCCCGGCATCATATTCTGGAGCTGTATCGGACTTGGTCAGGCCGCAATATATGGAGGGGTTTCTGCAATCATGTGGATTCTTCGCAGGCCAGATCGTGCCTTCTGGCTGGACCGAGCGGCTCAGGGCCTGGGCAAAACTTTCTGGTTCGGACCATTTGAGCAGAAATTCTACGGCAGCCGCGCAGTCTGATCTGGATATCTAATCACTGATCGCAGAAAACCGGGGCCGGAGCACAACGCCGGCAGACCGCACAACCGGCGCTGCCTTTTTCGTGCGGTCACGCGCCTCAAGACTCAGTTTGCCGACCACAGCAGCATAGGTGACCCAGATCAGGCTATTTTGCTGAAGGATCACGCTCTCCGAAATGCTGAACATGGCAAACAGCATGAAAGTTCCGAATGCAAACAGTGATGTGACACGCAAGCTTAAAGTCGCGAGTGAGCGCACAAGATTGAGAGCGAAATCAGCCAAGAACAACCCAGCGCCGATCCAGCCCAGCGCCAGAACAATCTCGATAATGCCGTTGTGAGCCGTCGGCACGAGCCACTCGGTTGCCATACGGACACGATTGGCGGGCGTACTGTATTCACCCCAGAACGCGCCATATCCATAACCGAGCAATGGTCGTTCATCGACGAGTGTGAAAAGTACTGCCCAGATATCTGTCCGGCCAGTCAGTGTCAGGTCACGTCCGATGAGGCCAACAAGCACCTCTGGTGCGACCACAATAAGCATAAATACTGACAGACATGCCGTTGTAACGAGCCAGAGCGTTGCGACGGTGACCATACGTCCCTGTTTCATCCAGAGATACATGACGATCATACCGAAGCCGAGCATCATTCCAAGCAGCGATGTCTTGGACGTCGACATCAGAACAAGGACCACCGACGCGAACAGGCCGAAACCCCATACCCGTCGACGGTCCTTGTCTACCATCAGAAGAAAACCGAAGAGAAAACAGGCTCGGGCGAAATTGCCGCCCATGGCGTTCTTTTCAAACCACAAGCCGCGCCAGGCNCCGGGGTGAATTTCATGCATGACCCCAAAGGAGGGAACGAGAGCGCCCGCAAGCATGTTGCCCACGGCCAGGATCAGCCAGACCACGCCCATCAGCCGGATAAGTTCTTTCCAGGTCAGCGAGGTTGCAAGGTAAAACCCGAAAAAGGTGGTGAACAGGATCGCAATTCCGCGACGGAAACTCGTCGACGGATCGATTGACCAGGCCGCCGAGGCCACAGCCATCAAAGCCAGAGCGAGAAGTGCCGGAGATCGAAAGAAAATCGACAGAAAATCCCGCCATTTCGCGCACATGGCGACGGCGGCATAGCCGTATATAGGCAGCCATAAAAAACGAAGAAATGCGCCACCTTCTGGATTTTGCTCTGTCGCAAAAAGCCGTCCCAAGAGAGCTTCTGAAAACATCAGAAGACACACGCCAATCGCGACAAACTCGATCCAGCGCAGAAGTGTATGAGAGCGCGCTTCACTGGCCATAGCTATAACGACAGCTTGTCCACCAGCCTCGCATCAGACCGGACCTGATTGACCACCACGCCAATCACTTGCCCTCCATGCGCGGCAATCTCCTCGCGCAGCGAGTTCACATGTGCAGCTTCGGTCTGATCTGCTTCAACGACCAGTATGACACCATCCATATAGCGGCATACTGCCAGACCAGCAGACGATGCATTCACTGATGGCGCATCGACGACAGTCCAGTCGGCAATACGTCTCAACGCGTGCCAGTAATCGCCTCCAGAACGGATCTGCACCTTCTGACCAGAGTTCAGATACTCACCACGGAACTTGGTCACAAACAGATTGGTATTCTCGATCTTGTGGACCGCAAGCAGTTTTTGTGGCGCCTGCGCGCGACCATCTACAGAGCGAAGTTGCGGCACGACCTGATAAAACTGCTTTGTCTTCAGCGAGGCGTCCATGGCCCGGCCCGGCATGCCCATACGGGAAAACATGCGGCGTTCAAACGCCTTGTAGTGTCCGTTTCCAAGCAGATTAAGATCTATTAGCCAGGTGCCGCGCGAAGAACGACCAGACAGGAGAACAGCAAGCGACGCTGCTGCACTGGAGACGCCTTCGCCGCCATTTGATCCAATCAGCATGACAGAACGTCCGCCCGCGCCTGACGAGACCCGCTCAAGAGCACGAACAGCGCCAGCCATATCTGATCGGATATCCATCATAATCTGGCTCCTAGTGCCTCCGAACGCTGGCAAGCACCGGAAGTCCAACCGTGCGNGAAACACTGCTGGCACTTGGCATAGTCGGGCGGGTGAAAACGAGGAGAAGGGCAAGCATTCCGCCGGTGAACAGGCCGAACGCCACACCGGCAGCTGCGACCAGTTTTCGCATACTTTTTCCACGCGCCGGAGGACGTGCTGGTTCAAGAACCTGAATATTTTCGAAGTCTGACTGCGTCACTTCCCTCTTAAGGCGTTCCTCGCCTTCTCGCACCGTGAGCGCCCGCAGTCGATTGTCCAGAATTGAACGCTCGCGCACCAGCTCCTGATACTTGGGCTCCAGCTTGATCAGTTCGATCTGACGACGTTCAATTGAGGATTTCTGCCGACGTAATTCTGCAAACCGAGCTTTCAGTGCGGCCGCGTCTGCATTCAATTCAGCACGCTTCTGATCCAGGTTCTGAAACAGTTCGTTCGGGCCGCGACGGATCACGCCAACACCCTCGCCCTGATTTTCAATCAGGTTCTGAACGTTCTCAATCCGCCGATCAATGGCATCCACCTGCGGCGTGCCGGGCAGATAGGTTGCCAGCATGGCCTCGCGCTCGATCTGAAGGTCGAGCAATTGCTGCTGATAATTGG
This sequence comes from Ponticaulis sp., assembly GCA_002699325.1. GTDB lineage: Bacteria > Pseudomonadota > Alphaproteobacteria > Caulobacterales > Hyphomonadaceae > Ponticaulis. The sequence continues at coordinate 3,978 of PABS01000047.1, forward strand.
ATTCAACATAGAGATCGATGGTCGGCTCAGTGAGCGAAAGACGNGTATTGAGCGCNGCCAGCCGCTCATTCACTTCGCTCATCTGGGCCTGAACTTTCAGGATCTCGTCGGTCACATAACTATAGCTGGTCGCGACAGAGGTTTTTTCGGTGTCGTAATCGCCGATGTCGTTATCAACNAGGAAACGCTCAAGCGCCGCATCGGCAAGCTCAAGCTCGGTGGCGAGGCTGTCTAGCTGTTCGGTCAGGACACTCTTATCGCTCGAGGTAAACAGGTCTGCGCGATAGGTGATGTAGTTTTCGATAATGGAGTTCAGGACCATAGCAGCAATCTGAGGGTCGCTATGTTGGAACGACGTCCGGATTACCGGATTTTTGGGCGCNGCGCCTGCANTAAAACTCTTTTGAAGGCCCTCGACCACCTTCTCATACATGAGGGGACGCTCGGAAGGATCGGCTTCGGCTATCTCCTCAGCGGCTTTGGGATCAATTGCTGCAAGTCCCAGATCCTCAATCACCCGATCAAAGACCACTGGAGAGTAAAGGAGCTCGACCTCGGACTCGGTGATTTCTTGCTGGCCGAGCACAGAACTTTGGGACGTTCCGCCGCCGCCAACAATCGGATCGAACACCCGTTCAGCACCTGCCGTCACCTGAACACGGGACACAGCCTCGTATTTTTTAGGAAGAAAGAACGCGACCACCAGGGCCAGAATGATGATCGGCAATGCCGTCAGCAGGACCAGACCTTTAGATCGCCAGACAAGCACAGCCACATCCGCAACAGACAATTGCGGGCGATTATGCGCCCCACTCACTGAGGAACGGGTCGCGTTTGCCGTATGTACTGTAGACCACCCGTCATCGGCAGGCATGCGACTCAGCCCTGATGCTATTACTATCACCTACCTTTACTGAGAAATTCCCCTTAATATTTCATTGATGATTAACAGTGATCCTGCCCAGGCATTCTCGAGAGGTGAGCTGAGTAATGAAAACGCGCACGATGCTGCTGCTCGGCGGCTTTCTGGCCGCCTGCACAAGCCACCCGAACGATCCTGTCCCGGCTGCCAACGTGCAAGGGTTTCAGCCCTATTCACAGACACTTCCGAATTACAGAGTTTACCCCGGCGATGAACTTGAGATCACCGTTTACGCAGCGCCTGAACTGTCGCGTAATGTAACGGTCGGACCGGATGGACGGATTCAGCTCCCCCTGCTTCCTCCGATCATGGTCGCAGACCTCTCACTGCCAGAAATCAAGCAGCGCCTGCGTGTCGCCATGAGTGAACGACTGGTCGATCCAACACTGGATGCCATCATTACCAAATATGGGCCGCAGCAGGTATTTGTGGGCGGAGAAGTCAAACAACCCGGCATCATACAGCTTCCAGGCCAGATCGATGCCCTGCAGGCCGTCATCATGGCTGGCGGGTTCACCANCCAGGCCAAGGAAAGACAGGTCATCNTGGTTCGCCGCGAACCAGACGGTACAGTCAACAGCCATTCGCTGGATGTCAGAGCTGGTTGGGACAATCCTCAGATTGCCCGTCTCGGTCCGCTCCAGCGGTTTGACGTCATCTACATCCCGAAAACGCGCATTGCACAGCATAACCTGTTCATGCAGCAGTATATTCGTGACGCATTGCCGATCGATTTCAGCTTCGTCTACGACCTTGCCAGACAATCATACTGATCGCTGAACGCGNTCGGAGATCGCTTCGGATGACCCGCAGATCATCCGCTTAGCGGAGCTGAACTTGTATTGCTGAGGATCAGTTGGCCAGAGCAAGCCACTCGCGAGCGGCCTTCTGTGCGGCAGCAATCTCTTCTGTGCTCATATAGTCAGCCAGTTCCTTACGAGATGTTTTCGCCTCGGAATAGCCACGCAGAGCGGCGAGATTGAACCATTTATGGGCCATGACATAGTCTACAGCGACGCCAAGTCCGGTCGAATAAACGAGGCCCATACGATAGAGGTCTTCAGCAGCTGACTCATGTCCGAGTTCTTCGCACGGGGCTTCAAGTTTGCTTTCAGCAAAAGCCATTGTCTTACTCCTACACCATTTGCCGGATTGCCCGTTTCTCGGGTCAGTGTCCCTCCGACAATCATCGTCAGCTCCTGCTGACAATTGAAGTAAGCCAAGGATAGATTGCTCTATAGTTAACCAGAATNGATTTCTGACCTCTAGATTTGAGCAAGTTTAAGTCGCGTTTAGAGTCTGTTTATTTGGGTTTCTCTGAAGTAAACATTTCAACTGCATTCTTATGCAATCAGCGACAATCGGCCNCTTGGAAAGGTTTCTGATACCTGTATAGGCCTTACCGCAACCAGAACACACCGAGGGCAATATGCTCACCACACTCAAGCCTATCTCGCTTACCGCCCAGGAAACCTCAGATGAGGCTTTCACCCGCCAACTCATGGCGTCTTTCATGGAGACCGGGTTTGCCGTGATAAAAGATCACGGTCTGGACCAGAGCGTGATTGACCGCGCCTATGAGGTTTCACGCGATTTCTTTGCCCTGCCCCTGGATACGAAGACAGAGTATTTCGATCCAGCCGGCGCGGGTCAGCGTGGATACACACCATTCGGAACGGAGAATGCCAAAGGCGTTCAGGCAATCGACCTTAAAGAGTTCTGGCACACCGGCCGCGATCTGCCCGCCGATCATCCCTATGCGAAGACCATGCTGCCAACGCCTTCTGTCTCGGAAGTTCCGGCATTCGATGAAGCGACAGGGAACTTATTCTCTGAGCTCGATGCACTCGGTGCGCGGCTTCTTCGCTCGGTCGCNACCGGTCTCGGCCTGGAGCGCGACTGGTTTGCTGATAAAGTCCGCTANGGAAATTCCATTCTGCGGCTNCTCCACTACCCCGCTCAGGAAACACCTCCGCAGGAGGGTTCGGTGCGCGCCGCTGCACATGAAGACATTAATGTCATCACCCTTCTTCTCGGCGCCGATGAAGCTGGCCTTCAGGTTCGTCCGCGCGGTCACGATGAGTGGATATCGATTGAGGCGCCCAAGGGCTCGCTCGTGATCAATGTCGGCGACATGCTGCAGCGGCTGACGAATAATGTATTGCAAAGCACAACTCACCGGGTGGTCAATCCGGCACCTGAGCGCTCGCGCTACAGCCGGTACTCNATGCCGTTTTTTCTGCATTTTGAGCCCGAGGTCGAGATCAAATCCCTGCCGTCTTGTGTCACAGCAGAAAATCCAGACCATTATCCAGAGCCGATTTCTGCAAATGATTATCTGNTCGAACGCCTGAGAGAGATTGGCCTTCTGAAGACTGGGGGCTGATATTCGGCACGCGTTCAGCTAGGGTTCAGGCTTCAGGCATCAGTCTGAAGCGGAAAGTGTGTGGGGGCGGATCTGGAAACTCTGGAGATGCTCCAAATGACGACAATCAAGAAACTTATGGGATTTGCGCTCCTGACAGGCTCAATGACAGCCGCGACAGCGCTTCCCTCAGCGGCCCAGTCATACAGTCAAGGGTCACAGGGCGGCTATGTCGTCCAGAATACGCAAGGTTACGCGACCGGCCATAACGGTGGCAGATCGTATCATGACCGGCACAACAATCGCTGGGACCGGCATGACCGCAATCATGGTGGCTGGGACCGGAATCACAGGCGCCATGATCGCTGGGATCGGCATGACAACCGACGGGATTATTACCGTGGCCGTCATGATGATCACTCCCGACATAATTCGTGGAATCGCGGGCATTTTTATTATGGCTATCCCAACTATGGGTACAGGCCGTCGTATAACTACCGCCCTCGATATAGCTGGAACCCGTCGCAACGGGTCGTATATGCGCCGCACTTCACCAACCGGCACTATCGCCCCCGCTACCCAGTCGGCGGGCACTTCCACGACTGGAACCGACACCGCATCAATGACTATCACCGCTGGGGGCTCTACCAGCCGCCGAATGGCTATTATTGGGTTCGACACAACAATGACGCCTATCTGGCTGCAGCTGGAACAGGGCTCGTCGCCGGCATCATCATTGGGGCGTTGACGGGCTATTAATCTCGCCAGATGACAGAATTTTCGAGTTGAACTTCAATATTGGCAACACAAAAAAGCCCGGTCGCAGGACCGGGCTTTTTTTCTCAACTGTGCTTGATGCCATTCAGGCCGCTTCGCTTTTCGTCCGCGACGGATGGAAGAACAGCGCCTGACCAATGGCCGCTTTCACAGTGCTGGCCTGGAACGGCTTGGAGATCAGATATGTCGGCTCTGGACGCTCGCCCGTAAGAAGGCGCTCAGGGAAAGCCGTGATAAAAATCACAGGCACATCAAAACGCGACAGAATGTCGTGTGCAGCATCAATACCGGAGGAATTGTCGGCGAGCTGAATGTCGCACAGGACCAGCCCCGGAGGATCATCACTGGCCATCTGAACCGCCTCGTCTCGCGTTGTGGCGTTCGATGTGACGACATGACCAAGGTCAGTGACAATTTGCTCAAGGTCTGCGGCGATGATTGGCTCATCCTCAATAATCAGAACCTTGGTACGCAGTTCGCTTTCAACTTCGCTCTGCGCCTTGTTGATCATCTCTGTGACTTCGTCAGTCGACTGGTTCAGGATTTGTGAGGCTTCCTGAAGCGTGAAACCTTCCAGCGATGTCAGAAGAAATGCCTGACGGTGAAGCGGCGCGAGTGATTGCAGACGTTTATCTGCAGGATCTTCTCCAGCGCCAGACTCNGCCCCCTCGAGCTCGGCACCGGTGTTGGACCAGATGGCATGGAAGAAACGATAAAGAGCGAGACGGGGTGACAATTCTTCGTCAAACATCTCGGGAGACTCAGCCAGCGCTGCCAGAGACGCACGAATATAAGCATCTCCACTGGATTGGCTGCCAGTTAGCGCGCGCGCGTACCGACGCAGGAATGGAAGATGGGGACCCAACTTTTCGACAAATGACATTGAAACTCTCTCAAATATTTACGCGTATTAACTCGGCTCATGCCGCAGGGTTCCATATTTTTTTAAAATAAAATCTTTTTTCGGAACTGATACCTATAATGGGCGTTTGTCACCAACGACTGTCGATAAAACAGAGAAATTTCAAGTGTAATGACTGAGCCGAGCACAAGTATGAATAACAAACCAGAGCGTGATGACGATGATCAGCGTGAACGTCGCTCGCGTCAAAAACGCATTGGGAACCAGCTACGCCGTCTCTATGAAGATGTTGCGACAGAGCCTGTACCCGACGATTTCCTGCAGCTTCTGGAAGAAGCTGACAGGAAGAAAAAATAATGTCAGGCGGGAAGACCAGCAATATGAAAGACGAGGATTTCAAGAGCGAACTCGCTTCGCTGATNCCACACCTCCGCGCCTTCGCACGCAACTTGTGTGGCGACGCCAGCTCNGCGGATGACCTCGCTCAGGAGGCTATGCTCAAGGCTTGGAATGCACGCGAAAGCTATGAGGAAGGTACAAACCTGAAGGCATGGACATTCACCATCCTCAGAAATGCTTTCTACTCCGAGAAACGACGTTCCTGGCGCCGTCAGCCTCTCGATCCAGAGGTGGCCGAAGCGACACTTGTCTCAAACTCAGATCCTGCAGATCACATGGAGCTTCTTGCACTCCGCAACGCCATTCTTCGCCTGCCGGAAGACCAGCGTGAAGCACTGATTCTCGTTGGTGCAGGTGGGCTGGCTTATGAGGAAGCTGCTGAGGTTTGTGGCTGTGCCGTTGGCACCATAAAGAGCCGGGTCAGCCGGGCCAGACAGGCGCTGGCCGTAATTCTTGAGACCAATGAGGTCGGATACAATACCGACGCAGATATTTCAGCTGACGAAGCGTTTGACGACATCATGGCGCAGGCGCACAAACTGACGAGTACACCAGCAGCCGGCTGAAAACTCGGCCTTGATCGCAAGAATTGGCTGGCCCACTGGACAAGTTCCAACTGAGCTGGCCAATTGCGAGCATTCAATCGGGTAAACCACGTGCTCAAACGGACGACACTCAGACAGCGGCTGGTTCTGACACTGGCAGCGGCTCTATCGCCTATCCTCTTACTCGGCGGCTTTGAGTCCTATATAAACGCCCAACAGGCCATAGAGGGCCGACGCCTGGAACTCTTGTCGGCTGGCGATGAAGCGACCGACGATCTCGAGCAATCACTGATTCTCGCCGAATCGTTTTTGAACGTGTTCTCACCCCTCATCTCAACAGGCGGCTGTAAACGCGTAAAAGAAGACCTTCAGGAAGTCCTCCCCAGTCTGACCAATGTCATTCATTTTGATGATGAAGGAATGTCGGTCTGCAGNTCGGTCAGNGATGTGCCACATCCGATTACGAAAATGGAGTGGGTCGATCGNCTTCGCGACGGCGAAGAGCTCATCCGGACTGACGCTTTCTACGGTCCAATCTCTGAGACNTATTTTTTCTCTCTTTTGNAACGTCTGGAAGACGCCAACGGTAATTTCACGGGTGTGAATGCGTTTTCCATGCGCGCTGATGCGCTGGCCACACTTGTGACATTCGGCCCTCAGGATGAAGCAATCGATATTGCGATTTCAGATCGAGACGGGCGCATATTTGGAAGCACGCAATTTGCACAGCTTCCAAAAGAATGGTTCGAAGACCTTGAGGCTGGCGACCGCCCGCGTCTCTACATGCTGCAGGATCTTGACGGCGTTAAACGCGACCTGGTGGTTAAAGCTGTGGCGACCCCAGGCGTCTACGTCATCGTTTCACGCCCTGCACCAGGCATTCTCAGCCATTTCACCCTGTCGCCGATTTCCGGGTTCGGCCTGCCGCTTCTGGCATTTTCGATTGCACTGCTCGCTGTCTGGTTTTCTGTCGACAGGTTGGTGCTGAAATGGCTCACCAGATTGAAACGCATCGCCAAGATTTATGGCGCCGGTAAATATAACCTCCGTACAGCCCATCATTTTGAACCTGCACCAGAGGAATTCGCAGAATTTGCGGAAACCATGGATGACATGGCGCAGAAAGTGGACAGTCGCGATACGAGTCTCAGAGAAGCACTTCAGAAGCGAGATCAGGCCGTCAAAGAAATTCATCACCGGGTCAAAAATAACCTTCAGATCGTGACGAGCTTTCTAAGCCTGCAGTCCCGGATGGTGAAAGAGAAGTCCGCCCGGAACGCTATCGCTTCAGCGCAGCATCGCATCGACGCTTTGTCGATCGTCCACCAGACGCTCTATCAGAATGAACGTCTGGATGCCGTAGAGCTGAAGCCCTTTCTTGAAAGCCTTCTTCGTCATCTCTCTCATGCGCTTGGCATGGAAGAAGCGGAAGTTGAGATGAGCTGGGAACTCGAAAACGTGGTTCGCCGGTCAGATGACGCGATTCCTATTGCACTCTACGTCGTCGAGGCCGTCACGAATTCGATGAAATACGCGTTCGACCCGGAAGGCGGCAAGATTTTTGTCAGCCTGAAACGATTGGAAGATGCTCTGGAACTCAAGATTTGTGATGATGGCGGGGGNCCTGTTACGGACACTGACGACGAGGAAAACACTCCGCAGATTACACAATCCACCGGGCTTGGGTCAAAGCTCATGCAGGCATTTGTGAAACAATTAAAAGCCGAGCAATCGGCGGAAGTGATACCTGGTGACGGGTATTGTCTGAAAGTTGTTATTCCTCATTCGGAGGCGCACGAACGCGACCCCGAACCGGCAAACTTCTAATTCCGTGACTTTCTGTCTTCGAGATCGGTCTCTGGCTCCGAGGGCTGTGGATTCTCCCTAAGCTCAACATCGTCTTCCGTCGGATGATCTGAGTTGGGCTCCGGCATTTCCTTNGTTGCGTACGTCTCTTCGACAGGGTCTGCCGATGGATCAGTTTCGGTCTCGACAGGTTCTTCATCGGTATCGGCAATTTCGCCAGTCTCCATCCGTGCCTCGGAATGCCCGGCCTCCGCGGCATTCGCAAGGTGCTGGATCAGCTTTCGTTTATGGTTGGCATTCAGCACGTTGGACAGGTAGATCATTTCGTGCTCGTCACCCGCTGTGCGCAGGATGAGATCGCCAGAACCAAACCCAAAAATCACATGACGCAGCAGGTCGTCGGGACGGTGCTCAACACTCAGCCCGCGCAGCCCATACGAACGCTCACCAGAGCCAATAAGGCGGACATGCGTCAGCTCTCCTTCTGATATTTTCCAGTATGTCAGCCGGTCAAAAAGACAGATCCCCAGAAACCAGAGAATAAAAATTGTGCCAGACACCAGGAAATAGAATCCTGCCGTCATGTGCACGGACAGCGTTGGAATATAGGCCACAACATCGTCCAGCATATTGAACCAGGCCAGCGCGATCAGAGCGATCGCCATACAGAGAATGAGCACAATCGACAGAATGCCCCTGAGCTTGACGCTCGTAATGAAAATGCTGAGCAGAATAAGGCCAGTATACAGGATGCCCGGCCCGGAGCCGCTGAGAAGCGCCAATGAGGTCCCTCTGTCAGCATTCATATATTCCGCGCCGCTAAAGCGTGTCAGCACGCCCAGCACNAGCCCNACCAGCCAGACAGGCCACCAGTAGAAAATTGTAGAATGAGAATACAGGCGTAAAACAGGAGAATTTTTCATGACAGTCCTGAACATAAAAAAGCCGCCCCGGCAGGGCGGCTTCTGGAGAGTGTAGATCATAAAATAGCGTTCGACATAGCCAACGCCATCAACAACTTATCAGTTGTCAGTATTTTCCTCGATTTCATCACCGGCTTCTTCAATCGTATTATCAATATCCTCACCAGCTTCTTCCATTGGGCCGTCATTTGTATCGCATGCGGCAATGGTTCCAAGCGCCAGTCCGGCGATAAGCAGAGCTCGAATCATATTGTTTCTCCTCAAATATGTCCCGACGACCAACGCCTCAGATTTCTAACGGTTCCAGATTACTCATCGACCAGCGGCCAAAAACAGTCGCCCGATATTCAGGACTTTCGAAGTTCTGCTGGGTAACTGTCAGACAGCCATCATTGAAGTCGAGCACATTAAAACTTGAGGGCCAGTTCCGAAGGCGCGTGGAAAGAGTCCCGGACGTGAGACACAGATACCGACCTGTCTCATCATCGCCCCAGATGTTCGCACTGGGCGTATGCACATGTCCGCAAAGCAGCAATCCAATTGTGCTGTCTGCCAGCATCTTGCTTGCCCGCCGTCCACGTCGGGTGCGGGTTTGCATCGGTGCTGTCGGTGGAGACCTGAACGGGTGGTGGCAGATCAGGCATCCAAAGTTGCCACCACCTGTTTCATCCGCCACGGACCGGTCACGCTCTATGATACTCTGAAGGTCCTCCATATCTACCGAACCTTCTGCCCAATTCTTACGGGCCTGCCAGCCACGCGAAGTGTTCATGCCGTGCACACGCACAGAACCGAATGTCTCAAAGGGCTGCATAGCGCTAAAGCGCTTTTCATACCGTATGAAAGGAGACACCACCCGTTCGAACAGGTTCAGGAGCGGCGTGTCATGATTTCCAGGTACCGAAATAAACGGAACTTCCAGGGATTGTAGCCATTCGGCTGCAGCCTCGAATTCGCTGCGTTTGCCGCGTTGTGTCAGATCACCGCAGACCAGCAAACCATCAGGATCAAGGCTGGAAATGAGGTCTCCTGCGGCGTTTATAGCGGCGGGATCTTCCCGGCCGAAATGTATATCTGCAATCTGTATAAGGCGTGTCACGCCAGCCCTGCTCCCATTATTTTTGCAGCTTCAGCAACATATCTTACCGTCAGTCCTGACTGGAATTCAGTCGGCTCTCCATCAAGGGTGCCCGGCATTGCTGAAACATTTTCAAATTCGATACTCAGGCGTTCCGCGTCTCTCACTTCGACGCCTTCCGTTTCTGGCAACGGGCTTGTGAGGGCCTGTAGTCCAATCCGGAAAAGCTCACCGAGGTTTGCCGGATCCGTCGTCACGAAATCGATACCATCCTGCATCTTGTGACGATCCTCTGTAACAAACAAGCCAACGGCCGTTGCTGTCCCCTGCCCTGACTGTTCTGAAGAGTCGAAACGGTATCGGATCGCGGAGGTCAGATCGAGATTATCAGACAGGTTCAATGAGTTGGGAATATCAGCGAAAGCCCCTTCACGGACGGTTTCTCGCGCTCTCGCAAGGCCTGTGAGACGGCCAATCAACGCGCCCACAAAGACCAGTCTGTCACCAACCATAATACCTGGGATTGTTTCAGGCCGGCGCCGAAGAATTGATTCCACCAGACATGTTTGCCAATCGGCAACTGCGCCGTGCACGCGCGTATGCAGCATGTTCATCGTGCCGCCCGGCAAGGGAATGATCGGAGGTCCAGACGGGCCAGTCATTTGCATGACGGTCGAAACCGTCCCGTCTCCACCCCAGACAACAATGGCGTCGCAGTCATTTTTGCAGAAAGTTTCGATCCCTTCGAGAAAGCCTTCTCCGGTGGGAACGTGAATTTCGCCTGGCCAGCCATGTTCTTCCAGCAACCGCTCGAATTGCTGAGCGCCATCGTCGGGAACGCTGCCCGATCGGGAATTTATAATCGCACTCAGTCGCATAGGGCCTGCACACAATAAAAGAACGGCTCCCATATCATGAGAGCCGTTCGATTGGTTTGAAATGTCTTATTTGTTTTCGTTTGCTGTTTCTTCGATTTCTTCGCCAGCAGATTCTACGTCCTGACCAACGCCTTCGACAGTGTTGCAAGCACCGAGAGTGAGAGCGACAGCGCCAACGCTAAGCAGTTTCCAAAGATCTTTCATAACAATAACTCCTTGTTTAGGCCCTGCCACAACGCTCGAAAACTTCAGCGGGTTCCTAAAATTTTTCTGGGAACTTCTCAGTGTTGTCTGCCGTTGCTCAGTCATCGGTAATCAAACCGAACACTCAAAAGGAGATTGTCATGCTTGGATGGGCACTCGCATTCTTTGTACTCGCTATTATCGCTGCGGCTTTCGGTTTCGGCGGAATCGCAGGCGCTTCAGCTGGTATCGCCCAGCTTCTGTTCTTCGTGTTCCTTGCACTGCTCGTGATCACGTTTATCGCACGGGCCGTTCGCGGACGAAGCGTATTATAACTGCTGCGAATATAGTTATCGAAAACAGGCCGCTTTTTAGCGGCCTGTTTTGATTCTGGTCGGTTGTTTTCGCTAACTCGCTACTGNCAAACCTGGTCGGGTTCTCAACTGCATCTTTTTTCATCACCTGAAACTTGAGCGTGCGAACTGCGAAAAACNTCAACACAGAAATGCCGTATATTTTTCTTATTATTTTACAATGTACTATAAAGTCTTCATCGCGATTTGGATGCCGAGATTAGCATGCTTGAAAAAAGATTGTCACATTGAGGCCACTTTGCTGGGAACACTTCAAGCTTTGAGGGATTTGATGTGATATGATAGATTTCCTCAACGGAACCTAATATGAAGAAACCTGTCCTTTTACTCTCGAGCCTGTTCGCAATATGCGCTCCATGTGTGGCCGCTCAAACGGCTGGCCAGGACAATTTTAAGCTCGGTATTGCTCCGGGTTTCACCCCACAGAAAATCACAACACAAGTCGGCGCGACCCGAGGTGCAGTCTCGCTGGATCTGGCAAGGCCTGACGCGCCAGTATCCACTATGTCTGCCGCTGACCCGGCTTTCTCTGCCTGGGGGCAGAAAGAGCGTCCCTGGCATCTGTCAGACAGACAGGAAGATTATTCGATCGGTTCGTCTTTCGTCATCGGTGACGATCAGGACATAGACAACCGACTGCTTATTTCACCCCGCTTCACCGAATCCCGATCATCGGACTCCGGGCTGGAAAGCTTCTCAGNTGAAATTCGTCTGGGCAATATGGTGCAATTTGACCGCAGCTCTGCGAACAAAGGCTGGTATGTCTTTGCCGCCGCTGACGGAGAGGCACTGAGCATCAATACCGGATCCCTCGCAATTGGCGACGAGAACCCGATGGCCGTCAGCCTGAGCGATCAGATTACGGTTGGAGACCTTCAGGCTGGCGTCTCTACATTTGTTGGCTCTACGCAGCTCACGATCAGTTATATTCAGACTGAAGCGGAATATTCCGCGCCAGGCAGCGAACGCATTTCCAAGAAAGAATCTTTCGCAGGCTTCTCGCTCGCTCGAAACTTCTAGTTTTAAGGCTCGCACTGACGGGCCTCTTGTCGGATTACACCCACGACCATCAAGCCAGCAGCGCAATCGCCTGCTGGCTCTTTTTTTGTTTTAAAACCAACGAAAAACCAAGCGGCTGAAGTTGAACCATTAACCCGTTTTTTTTTCGGCTGTTGTTTTTTGCATCAGGCCTGAAACGGGTCACATACTCTGCGGAACGCCAATTTAGTCGAAATCTTTCTTCCANTGGATGGACAGGTTCTGCCCCTCGCCTGCTACCGTCTCCGCGCCGATGGAGATATTATCGCGCGCCTCCCACTCCACGCTCACCCCCGGGCTACCGGAGGCGTTAGACGTCACCTCAAGATAAACGTCATCGGTCAGATAGCGCCCCGTTGCGACCATGAACTGACCCGACGCATCTTGCGTAACATCCACGCGATCAAGGCCGGTGAGGTTTTCCAGACCGCCCATCAGATCGAAACCGCCACCACCACTCAGCTGCGCCAGCGCGGCTGCAAGGCGGGCAGCTTCAAGTCCGGTCAGTTGGGACGGGGATCGGCCAAACAGGACGCGGGAGAGAACTTCATCTTCCGGCAGGTCTGGTTCTGCGCTCAAAGAGACCTCAGGACGTCGCGGCGTCCCTGTGATGTTGACCTTGGCCAGGAATTCTCCGGTATCTCGCTCTGCTTCAATGTCGAGACGCGCTGTCATGGGATCACCATCAAAGCGTATGACGCTGTCGACGAAGGAAAATCGTTTGCCCAGTAGTTCAAAACGACCTCGGACAATTCGGCCTTCACCATTTATCTGGATGTCATCTGCTGTGCCGGTAATGCGGGAATCAAGAGACAGTTCAGCATCCATGCCCGCACCATCCACCTGAAGGCGGCGCGGTGCCGTTAGCCCGATATCGAGGCGCACGGCCCGTTTGCGCGCCTCCTCTTCGTCTTCTTCTGTGGGCTGCTCAAACTGAACATCAAGCGTGGTCACGCCAGAGGAAGGCAGTCGGTCGATATAGATCTGCCCCTCATCCAGTACGAGATCGCCGTTCACCACAAAAGCATCATCCTGCACCTCAAGGCCGANCTTNCCGGAGGCAACCGCTCTGCCCTCATGCCGCTCAACAACGACGAGCTGATTGGCCTGGAGCTGAAGATTACTGCCCGACTGATCAACCAGACCCAGTGAGCCGGATCCGTTCAGCGTACCGCCGCTACGGCCCTCTGCGCTGAAATCTGAAAGCTGAAGCGTCTGCCGCTCCATGTTGAGGTTGAAATTGATGTTCTGAAAGACTGCGCCTAGCTCGCTATGTTCAAAAGACCCATTGCGAATCTGAAGACGGCCGGCAAGTTCGTCTGGCTGATAAGGAATCTGAGACGAAAGCTCTGCATCGATTTCGCCTGTGATTGAAAGCTGATCGGGCACAAACAGTGCCAATATGTTATCAATCACGCCCTCAAGTTCTGCCGTAATCTCTCCCTTTTGCCCCTGGGTTGGCGAAATGCTGATTGGATTGACCGACGTGGTCACCGGATAATTCGCATTGATGAAAGCATTCAGCGCCTGTGAGTCGGGCGTGCTGAGCTGGAGATTGAAAACTTCGTTCTCAAGTTCCCCATCTAAGAGGAATGAAACCGGCGACATATCCCGTTCCGGCCAGGCGACGTCTCGCAATTCACCACTGATTTGGCCGACGAGATCTTCACCGTTCTCCTGAAAAGTCAGGCTGAATTCAGCCGATCCATCGAGTGGAGCGCGGCCAATGGCCTGCAACATGCGCTCGAATTCTATGTCTGAGACCGTCAACCGGGCGCGTTCATCGGGGTTGTCACTCAAATTGAGCGACACATCACCATCCAGAACGGAAAGAGAAAGTGAACCTTCAATGCCTTTTTCCGACTGACGGAAGTTGAAAGGCTCACGCGTAGCAATCGTCTCCTGACCCCATAGAATGTCCAGCGTTCCGCGCGTGCTGCGCGTGTCCGTCAACAGGTCATTTGCGGACCCAGAGAGTTCAATCTTGGTTTCCTGTGTGATGTCCGACAGGGTCATCAGCCCGACCAGTTCCAGGTCATATCTGGCATTATTCACAGTGCCCGAGACGTCTAAATTCAGATCGCCAGATTCAATCGGCCCAGCTGTCAAATCGACAACATCCCCTGTGATCCGCAGGTCGCCGAGTTCACGATGAATGTTGAGATCAATTGATTGAGCCGGCATGCCGTCCGGCAGCTCTCCATTCACACGCANGTCAGCCGTAATTGCGTCGAGATCGCCACCATCGCCACTTGCAATGCCTCTCACGGTGAGATCGCGCCAATCCGCATTGAGATCATCAATTGCCCAGCGCGCGCCTACAAGGCCGATATTTGACGTCAGCCTNAAGGGAGCTTCCTGCAACACTCCTTCGAGCTGAACTTCGCCGTTTAGTTCACCATCGGACCAGAGACCGTCAAACCGCAAACGGGGATCATCAAGAACATTTTCGCCACTNCCTGCCTGAACCGCTTCAAGTCGCGCAGTCAGGTTCAGAGCTTCCATCGGACCATTCGCGGTGAGTTCGACCTGCGCGCCTGGCAGACTTTCCGCCAGAGGNTAACTGTCACCGGTCAGNAATTCAGCTCTCGCATCCAGTTCCCCCGCCGCTGAACGCGACAGATTCCCGGTCAGATTGCCAGCGGCCATCACCAATCGAAGATCCGGAATTTCTATTGCGCCAGCATCNCTCGCCGTGCCGCTCACTTCNAGTGTCACGCTTTCTCCGAGCCAGTCGGAAAGTGCTTCTGTCTCCGGCAAGTCGGTCGCTTCAAGATTTGCCGAGAAGTCAGAGCTCTCGCTGCCAGCCCGGACCGCCGCCCAGCGGCCCTCCACAATACCAGATTCATAAAGACCGAACTCAGCGAGGTTCAGGCGAACATCGCCGTTCAGATCAGCCGCCAGCCCCGCATCCAATGTTGTCGAGCCAGACGCACGAACACGTGATTGCGGCGTCGTGATCTCCGCAGATGCGAGTCGAATGCGCGACGTCTCAAGATTATATGCCGCTTCACCCGTGAGTTCGAGCCACGGCAAGGCTGTCGGCTCCTCAGCCAGGGACAGCGTCAGATTCTCCGCCCGCAATCTTGGTGTCAATTCAATGCGGTTCTCACCGTATCGCGCCTGAAGCGGCCCTGTGATCTGTTCTATCTGAGCCTGATCTGTTGCCAGTCCACCTGCGCGGACATCGCCGTCAAATGTAATAATGCCATCAATCATGCTGGCGTCGCCAACCAGATTCAAAGAAGAGAGCCTCAGAGCATCTGACTGGATAATCGCATTCGGGGACGAGGACTGAAGGCGCAGGCTGACGGACTGCGCGTCATCACTTCGCCTGACCTCAGACACGTCGAGCGTCAGGTACGCAGACTGGGCCACCATTTGCAGCGTGGAAATCGGGTCGTCCAGATTGAATTCACCAGAGAGGTTCAGTTCCGGACCGATACGTTCTGCGACCATGCGGGTATCGGGGTGAAGCTCGAGATCGAGCTGTCCATCAAATTCATGGACCTCGCCACTCGGAGACAGATTCAGAGATATCCAGTCAGCACCGTTAATGTTCGCATCGAGCGTGGCCGTAATGGCCGACATCTCGCCTTCAGCATTGAAGCGCACATCAAGACTCTGGCCGTCTGCAAGGCGCAACAGTGTCGCAAAGAGGCCACCTTCCGGCGCATCAAGTTCGAACTCGCCCTGAAGTGGATCACGCTCTGTCCAGCGGATATCCCCGATCAGCCGGTCACCACCGGCATCTGCGGGCTCTACCTGCACATTCAAGTCGCCNTCGTCAGGCGTCCAGCGCACATCCCCAAAAACGGACGCTTCAACCTCACGAGGGACCACGCCCTCAGAGAGCGCGATGCGTTGCAAGGCCAGCTCTGAAAGCACAATGGACCGCAGAGGCATCTCGCCTGAGCTCTCATTGTTCTCCGATTGCGGCAGAACGGGCCGACGATAAACTTCGATTGAGTCAGCTGAGAATAAATCGACCCGCAGATTGCGCCCGATGAGCGGCCAGGGCGACCAGTCAAGCGTCAGGTTCTGCGCTTCGGCCCAGACGCCCTCCTCATCGCTCAGCACCAGACGTTCCAGGCTGATCCGGTCCAGAAGGTCGCCTTCCAACCCATCAATCTGGATCTCCTGGCCTGCAATTACGCGGCTTTCGAGCTGGCTCTCGATCAGGTTGCGACCAATGCCCGAACCGATGACAAATCTCAGAGCGACCAGTGCCAGCAGGATAAAAAGAAGTNCCCCGACAGTGATCCGGGCCCAGATTGGGAACTTGCGCTTTTTGCTTTTCTCAGCGGTTTCAGTTGAGGTCATCAGAAGGCCTGTCCCAGTGAGATGTAGACCTGCACCGGATCATCATTGTCGGTTGGATCGAGCGGGGTCGCAACATCGATGCGCAGTGGGCCGGCNGGTGTATCGTAGCGAACGCCGAGGCCCGCTCCGAGCCTGAGATCACCAAAGCTGGGAACTTCTGAAGTCGAAACACTGCCGCCATCCACGAAGGCTGCGATGCCGATCTTGTTACGGATCTGGTAACGCGCTTCAACAGACGTCTCCAGAAGGCCCCGCCCACCCAAAGGTGCATTCTCGTCCGACCGGGGACCAATCGCCTGATAGGCGTAGCCGCGGACGCTCCCCCCTCCGCCCGCGAAAAAGCGTTTCGTCGAGGGGATCATTTCAATGTCAGCGCCGTAGACCGTGCCGACCTTGAANCGTCCCGCCATAACCAGCTTATCTCCGAAGGGATAATAGCNGCGGAGTTGAGTTTCAGCCCTCAGNAACTGGCTCTCNGCTCCNCCGAACGAGACATTCGGTTCTATACGGCCATCGGCGCGCCATCCGCGCGTTGGATTGATAATACTGTCGGCACGATCAAGCCGCGCATTGGCATAGAGCCCCAAGAGCTGCAGGTCACGCTCTCCGAAATCATCCTTCTCGTGAACAAGCGAGCCAGTGACGCCATAACCATAGGAGAAGTTCGGCCCTTCGACGACTTCATATCCGGCCCCGACAGAAAACGCCTGCCGGTCAAATCCATCCGTCTCTTCGTTTGCCAGACGCGTCGAGAAAACAAGACCGCGCCCATAGCCAAATTCATTTGGCCGACGCCATTGCACGTCAACAAACTGTTCCAGCTCAGCAAGATTGACCGACGTGATGAGAACATCGCCGCGCCGGGTCAGGTTACGGCGTGTAAATTCAGCATTGAGGCCAAATCCTGTGTCAGTCGCGAACGAAGCACCTGCCGCGATCGTATTTCTGTCTCGCTCTTTCAGGGACACCACAACATCATGAATGACATCACCCTGATCTGTCTCGCCCGCCGGATCTTCCGAAAGTCGCGCATTGGCGAGATCAAAAAGTCGAGTTTCATCAAGTCTGGCGCTGAAGAGGGCGAGCTGGGCCGGATCAAACAAATCACCTGGCTCAAAAGCTTCAAGCCGCTCCAGATAAGTTTCTCGCGTACGAATATCATCTGGGTAAATAATCTCGCCAAACCGGACACGGGGTCCGGGCACAATATTATATATGATCTCCAGCTGAGCCGCGTCGCGGTCACCGATGATCGTTCGGTCGCGGGCAGAGGCAAAGGCATAACCAAGCTTGCGGAGTTCTCGTAACAGTACGCGCTCCTGATCAATCACCTCAGTCGGATACGCGACACTGCCAGGTTCAAGCGTGAAGGCCTCTTCAAGTGCGGCCATATCTGCTTCACGTGGTTTTTTCTCACCGTACCGTACTTTTCTGGACGCGATGGTGAAGCGCTCGCCGATATCCACCTTCAAGACCGGACTCAGGTTCGGATCGGTTTCAATCAGGGTTTCAATTGAAGGATCGTAATAGCCTTCAGAATTCAGCACTTCGCGAAGAGCATTGGCCGCTCGCTCATTCTGACGTTTCGCACCGAAAAGCGTTTCCGGTGGCGTTTCATCGGCCAGCGCATCGCGAAGCTTGCTGACCAATTCCTCGTCGTTGACCTTCGTTTCCCAGCGGATCTCAACTTTGTCGGCATGCGCAATACCAGTCGCGCCGCCAAAAGCGAGAGCAAGAAGTCCGATTTTCAGCAATTTCGGGCGCGGGCCGGTCGATAAAGTCATAAGTCGTAATTCACACCCGATAGGTCTGACCGGCTTCCCTGAGCCGTCAGTATTCAAACACACTAAACGCCGTCTTGCCGCTAATCTGGTTCTTTTAGAACCTGCGACGCCGTTTACCACATGACAAAGACGTTAAGCAGGCCGTTCCGTTCCCAACAGTTTGTTTTATCTGCTGAAAAAACTTCCCTTTTTGCGCTGATGAACCCAAATTCTCATTATGGTCAAAAGTCGCCTGAATACCGTCATCAAATGGTTTGCGATCCTGTTTTGGGTGATCGCCGTCATTGCGATTGGCTGGTATTCTTACGACCGCCTTCCACCTGAACATAACCCGTTCGTACCGCTTTCAATTGAAGATCCGATTGGATTGGCAACCGGCACTAAAATTTCCGGGCTGAAATCTGATCCTTCAGCCTGCTTCTCTTTTCTTGATGAGGCCCGAATAAGATACACCGCGCTCGACGCCTCTCTGCCGGGTGAACCCTGTGGCTTTTACAATGCGCTGACGCTCGACCGATCAGCTCTGCCCTACAATTCAACTTTGCGAATGACCTGCGGGCTGACTGCTGCTTTGGCGGTCTGGGAACGACAGGCGCTCGTACCGAGGGCAGCGGAGTATTTCGAAGCGCCACCCGTCAAGGTACTGAGCTTTGGCAGTTACTCCTGTCGGCGCCTTTATGGCCGGTCTTCAGGTCGCTACTCCCAACATGCAACAGGAAATGCCATTGATATTCAGGGCGTCGAACTTGCTGACGGCACTCGCATAACACTACTAGAGCACTGGGGCCAGGACTCACCAAAAGGCCGATTTCTGAAAGCGTTGCGTGATGACAGTTGCGAATTGTTCAGCACCGTTCTCGGCCCAGATTATAACGCAGCTCACGCGAACCATTTTCACCTCGATATGAGCCCTACTGGCGTCTGCAGGTAAACCGATTTCACACACCCGAACATTTTTCTGATTTTTTCAGGAACTCATCCTCGCGGCACGCGTATCTTACCTGTCCTCATGGACTTTCCCCCGATAAGCGGATGCCCGATCCGCAAGTCAGATCCGCTGAAGTCTCCCCCGACACGCTTCAGCGGATCATCGGGAGCCCTCTTAAAACATCGAATTACTTGCGGCCCGGATACCAATAGGCCACGTGGCAGGATTTGCATGCTGAGTAGAGCGCATCCGATGAATCGCTCAGCGCTTGAGCATCTCGTGCCTCTATCGCCTCCAGAGTGCGGTCCGCCTCTTCCGAGAGATACATCATCATGGCGCGAAACCCGTCGGGATTATCGTCAATTACGCTCTGAACCGCTTCGGAGGGAATGAACCCCTGTCCCTCATTGAAGAGTTCCTCGCCTGGCTCGGCCACCCGGATATTGTCCTCATTTGCAAACGCGAGCGAGGTATCGCGAAGTACCTCTGCTGACTCTTTCATCAGAGACCATTGCTCATCTGTGAGGAGCGAGGCATCCAATTCGCCATCATCATTATAGGCGTAGAAGGCAGTGTCCGCGACGCCCTGAAAATTGGGCTGATAGATCTCTGTCATGGAATAATAGACGGTTGGCGTCTCAGCTTCGGCCTTGGATATCTCCTCGGCTGGTATGTTATGGCTACACGCCGTAACTAGAATAGCTGAAACCAGGCCGCCTGCGATCAGTGTCAGTTTCGTGTTCATTTTTACGCTCCTCCGCCAGCGGCAAGTCTAGGCTTCAACCTCTGGAAAGCCAATCAGCGTGAAAATCAGAAGTTTCTACGCACCATCACTCTGTCGTGAAAACGTTCAAAAAAAAGCGACGCCAAAGCGTCGCTTTTTCTACTCTACACTCAACTCGAAAATCAGTTGATCGCTGTATTCTCGTCGTCATCACCGTCAAAAACGTCATCGTTGGACAGTGGATAGTCAGAGACTTTGTCTTCATCAAAGTCTGGCATTTCAGCGAAGGCTGAAGCCGTTAGCGTCAGCTGGATTTTTGTGTCGTCAGAGTCATCGTCGGATACCGTCATATACTCGTCTGCAGAGACCATGATCTCACGGCCACCAACTTCGAGAATTCCGCCAGTCTCGACAACGATCGCTGTGACTTCGCCAGCTTCATCAAGCTCAACACGCTCGACTTCGCCCACTTCTTTCATATTGGCGTCAATCACAGTTGTATCGACCCATTCGTGCTGATCGGTGATACCGGGTCCGTATTCGATGTCTGCCTCAACATCGGCGTCTGCGTTCGCGTCGATTGCTGGTGTATCAACATACAGATCTGTTTCAGATTCGACCTGAGGCGCTTTGTTCATGTCTTCTGCTGGTGGCTCAGCAAACGCTGGCGNCATAAAAGCAGCGGCGATAGCAGTTGTTGCAAGAATGCGNTTCATTGGATTTCTCCTTTTNACATCTCCCAATGCGGGATNGATGGCGGAGTAACTGCCAACTGCCTTTTNCAGTTCCCTCATTTCAGCAGTCATTACAAAAAATCAAACTTGGGAACTCTTCCTGCTCACCGGTCGTTTTAGCCCCGTCCAAATAAGGAGAAGTCCTATGAAGATTCTTACGATTACTACTGCCGTTGCAGGCTCAGCCATGATGCTCGCAGCTTGCACATCCTCGGGCTATACAGAGCGTAACGCAGCTGTTGGCGCAGGTGCCGGAGCCGTTGCAGGCGCTGTGATCGGCAATAATGTGGGCGATGGCGATGCTGGCCGCGGCGCAGCGATTGGCGCTGTCCTTGGCGGCGCTGCGGGTGCTGCCAAAGGCTGCACAGAAGCCGCTGACTGCGACACGCCAGGCTTGAAAGACCAGCCTGATGAAAAAGACAGCGATGGCGACGGCTATGCAGACGCATATGACCGCTATCCTTATGACAGCCGCCGCTGGTAAATTTAGCCGGTAGATACTAGAAAAGGCCCGCAAGTTGCGGGCCTTTTTTGTTTGCGCGGATCACTCGGCCCTTGCGAATGGCACAATTTTGCAGCAATTCATTTGTTGAAAGAACAAAGCCTGTATTATTGGGCAACATTCAGAACAAATCGCTACCAGGAGACCTGTAATGCGCATTGGCGTTCCAACTGAGATCAAGAAGCAGGAATCGCGGGTTGGCCTGACACCGGAAAGCGTGGGCGAACTGGTACGCGGGGGCCATGAAGTCTTCATCCAGCACGATGCTGGTGTTGGCTCGGCGTGCACAAACGCCGAATACGAGGCCGTCGGCGCGACCATCGTGCCAGACGCCAAGGCGGTGTTCGAAAAAGCTGAGCTGATCGTCAAAGTCAAAGAGCCACAACCCGAAGAGTGCGCCCTTCTGACGCCGAAACACACGCTTTTCACTTATCTCCACCTCGCTGCAGATCCTGTACAGGCCGAGGGGCTTCGCAAATCTGGCAGCCTGTCTATCGCTTATGAAACGGTCACCGACCGCAATGGCCGCCTGCCGCTGCTCACACCGATGAGCCAGGTCGCCGGTCGTATGTCGATGCAAGTGGCAGCCTGGGCACTCATGCGCACAATCCGCGGTCGTGGTGTACTCCTGGGTGGCGTGCCTGGTGTGGCGCCGGCGAAAGTCGTGATTATTGGCGGGGGNGTTTCTGGCACCAATGCAGCTGAAATCGCTGTGGGCATGCGCGCCGATGTCACCATTTTCGACCGCAGCAATACGCGCCTTGCCGAGATTGATGCCCAGTTCAATGGCGCGGTGAAAACCATGTATTCCACCAATGCCNGCCTTGCCGAAGCCGTGAAAGAAGCGGACCTTGTGATTGGCGCTGTTCTTATTCCGGGCGCAGCAGCACCGAAGCTCATTTCCCGGGAACAGCTGAAAACCATGCGTCCGGGCGCCGTCCTCGTGGATATCGCGATTGATCAGGGCGGCTGTTTCGAAACCTCCCACGCGACAACGCACGCCGACCCGATTTATGAAGTGGACGGCATTCTCCACTACTGCGTGGCGAACATGCCGGGCGCTGTGCCGCGCACATCAACCTATGCGCTGAACAACGCCACTTTGCCTTTCGTGCTGGCNATCGCGAACAAAGGCGCTCGTGAAGCTCTTCGAGACGACCCACACCTTGCTGAAGGTCTGACCGTTGCAGACGGTGAAATCGCTCATGAAGCAGTCGCGCGCGATCTGAACCTGCCATTCGTGATGCCAGACTGGATGAAGTCGTAATCCATGGCATAGTCCCTCTCGTTAGGAATGAGAGGGATCGTCATGAAGCATTATCTGTCAGTCAGCCTGATCAGTGCACTGAGCCTGGGGCTCGCCTCCTGTGTGTCCGTTGAGACAGACTTCGACTTTGACGACCCCAAGCCAGCACCTGAATGGTCGCTGGTCATTCATGGTGGCGCGGGCGTTATCACGCGCGAGGCCATGTCTGCGGACACTGAAGCGGCCTATCTGACAGCGCTCAACGCAGCGCTCTCAACGGGCAGCGAGATGCTCTCCAGCGGAGAGCCCGCGATTGACGTCGTTGAGACGCTGATCCGAAACTTCGAAGACGATCCTCTGTTCAATGCCGGTCGAGGCGCTGTGATGACAGAGACTGGCGGCTTCTCACTGGACGCCTCTATCATGGTCGGGGACACTTTGGACGCCGGCGCCGTGGCAGGGCTTTCAAATGTACGTCACCCGATTACGGCGGCCCGCAAGGCGATGGAGAATTCACCCCATGTGATGCTGGCGAGCGAGGGCGCCGATCAGTTCTCAGCAGAACAGGGTCTCGAAATCGTCGATCCAGGCTATTTCTACACCGAACGCCGTTGGGAAAGTCTGCTTCGCGCACTGGAACGTCGGGGCGTCGAACCGCCACCCAATCTTTACGGCCCGGCAGAAACAACTGACCTCAGCTTCCCTGACGACCGTAAATTCGGGACAGTTGGTGTCGTCGCCATGGATCAGTCGGGTAATATTGTTGCCGGGACCTCCACAGGTGGGACAACTGCTAAACGCTGGGGACGCGTTGGCGACAGCCCCATTATCGGAGCCGGCACATACGCAAAGAGCGGAACGTGCGGCGTCTCAGCCACCGGCACGGGCGAATATTTCATTCGCCTCGCTATCGCCTATGCCATCTGCGCCCGGATCGAACAGTCAGAGGAAAACGCTCAGCAAGCCTCTGACCACATCATTCATACAGAACTGACAGAACTTGGCGGGGATGGTGGCGTGATTGTTCTGGGGCCAGATGGCGAACCTGCCTGGTCGTTCAATACCGAGGGGATGTATCGCGGCTTTGCGACATCACGCGGCGAACAGGTGGTCGAAATCTACGAATTCAACGAGACTGCCTTCGACTAGACACAACAAAGGCGCCACAAGGGCGCCTCTGCCGCACTCTACACATCGGCTTGGGTTAAAAGCCGATATCGGCGCCAGCAAGTCCGGGGAATTTGAGAAGGATCAGAAGATCCCGCAATTCCTGACGGGCTGCGACATGACTCATTGTAAATGTGATGTTCGAACCTTCCTCAGTGAGGTCGAGAAGCGTCAGCCCCATCGGGAAGAGTTCACGGTAGATCACGCGCTCTGAAAGACCCGGCGCAAGGCGGAAACCAATACGCTTGGCGAGATTATCAAGCGCTTCACCCACGCGCTGTTTGTTCCGTGCTTCAAGCGGAGACATACGGTTCCGCATGACAATCCAGTCAATCGGCTTACGTGTTGTCTGAGCCTTATGTTTGCGGCACGCCCACACCATTTCGGCATAGAAGCTTGGACGGACCACTTCGAGGCTTTGTGGATTGACATCGCCCAGCAGGTCGAAATCGACGAAACTGTCATTCAGCGGTGTAATCAGAGTATCTGCAGATGAGTGTGCAAGACGAGACAGGAATGTGTCACCGCCTGGCGCATCAACAATAACGTAATCGCAGCTTGCCTTGAGGCGCTTCAGACTATCGAGAAAGCGGTTGCTCTCCTCGGCCTCGGCTTCATCCAGGTTCCGTGCAGAGCTTGCATCTACGCGAAGGGTTTCCGGCATCGGAATGTTCGAACCCGTAGACTTGATCCAACGCGCCCGGTTTTCGAAATAACGTGTGAATGTCCGCTGGCGGACATCAAGATCGATCACGCCGACCTTCTTGCCCATGCGTAGAAGTGCAATAGAAAGATGCATGGCGACAGTCGATTTGCCGGCGCCGCCCTTCTCATTGCCGATAATAATAACCCGGCACTCGTGCACATCAGCCTTTTTCTCGGCTTGCTGCGGGTCTTGCCCGCGATTCATGAGGGTAAATCCTTCCGGTTTCACGCGTCAGCTCCATTTCTCATTGGACTCGACTCCCCGATAGAAACAGCTCGACTCTGCCCCGACGGCAGTCCCAAAAGCTGACCCGACATTTCTGCTTGAACGATCTGATTCAATGAATGGCACACGTCTGGAAGAGCCACTTCATCAAACAAATCGTCCTCAATCCTGGTTTGCTCCATCGCATCTTCAAAGAGGAAGGAGTCTAATTCGTCATCTGCCGCAACCTGACGCGCGTCTGACGCAGAAGGNTGCGCGGTGTGATGAATNCCTGTTCCGCCCGCTGCCAGTTCAGAAAGCTTCGCGTCCGGGTGNGCCTGAGGATGTGCTCCAGGCAAAAGGGAAACGCCGAATCTGTACTGATAGCGTGTTTTCATAATCGTGAAATTGAACGGTTTCGGTTAACCAAGTGTTGATGGCGATTGCCAAAGCCTTACCGCACGCTATGCCTCTGAAAACCTTCAGCCCTGATTTAACCGGAGAATGAAATGCTGATCGTCAAATCGCTCGAAGAACTGCGTGAAACCGTCACGTCCTGGAAGCGAGATGGTCTGAGCGTTGGCTTCGTTCCGACAATGGGCGCGCTTCATAACGGTCATANCTCTCTGGTGGAGATGTCTGTTCAACGCTGCGATCGCACAGTTACCAGCATCTATGTGAACCCGACCCAATTCGCGGCCCATGAGGACCTGGACAGCTATCCACGTCA
This sequence comes from Ponticaulis sp., assembly GCA_002699325.1. GTDB lineage: Bacteria > Pseudomonadota > Alphaproteobacteria > Caulobacterales > Hyphomonadaceae > Ponticaulis. The sequence continues at coordinate 29,176 of PABS01000047.1, forward strand.
GGAAGATGAAGATCAGTCCAAGTTGAAGGCTGCCGGATGCGATCTTGTTTTCTGCCCGACAACAGAGGTGATGTACCCTGAAGGCGAAGAAACACGTGTCGATGTGCCGTCTCTGGGCGCAAAGCTTGAAGGTCAATTCAGGCCGCACTTTTTCGGCGGCGTGGCCACGGTCGTCTGCAAGCTGTTCAATCAGGTTCAACCCGACACNGCTTTTTTTGGNGAAAAGGATTTCCAGCAGGTTCAGGTCATCCGCCGAATGGTCACAGACCTTGCCATGCCGGTAGAAATCGTCGCTGGCTCAACATTCAGAGCTGATGACGGTCTCGCCCTCTCCTCCCGAAATGCTTATCTCACCGATGAAGAACGAGCGATCGCCCCTGCGCTGGCAGCCGCACTGCATCGCGCAGCCATCAGAATACGGGCCGGGGCAGCGCNTGCNNATGCGCTCGCAGAAGCGGTCGANACGCTCAAGATAAACGGATTTNAGAAGGTCGACTATATTGAGGCGATCNACCCATCGACCCTCGACCCAATCAGCACGCCAGTGCCAGAGTATCCGTTGCGACTGGTTGCGGCGGCCTGGCTCGGCAAGACGCGCCTGATCGATAACATCCCGCTTTAGCGGTTCAGGCGTAAGACTTCGGCGTCTTATCAGGATAGATCTCATCCATGGCAACCGACCGCCCGTTTGACTGAACAATCCGGACGTTACACCGCCGGAGNCCGCGCGCATGTTCAACCCCGCAGCTATGGGCAATCATGTTCACGTCCTTCGTCAGTTTTTCGACGAAGTTCTTCACACCGGGCGCTTTGACCTCAGGCACCAGACCATGCTGGAGATGGGGNTTGTGGGTTGTAATACCTGTCGGGCAATTGTTGGTGTTGCACGTCATCGCCTGAATGCAGCCAATTGAGAACATGAAAGCGCGCGCAGAATTGACGCTGTCCGCGCCAGCACAATAGGCCCAGGCCACCTCAGCCGGAACGACCAGCTTACCTGATGCGATCACCTTAATCCGCTCGCGCAGNCCGTGCTCCGTCAATGCATCGACGAGCATGGGCAGCGCCTCGCGAAGCGTGAGACCGACATTGTCCATAAGCGCCATGGGGGCAGCACCCGTTCCCCCATCCCCACCATCGACCGTGATGAAGTCCGGCGCGCTGTCTGTGCCGCGAGCCTTGATACCTTCGCAAAGCTCGTCCAGCCATCGCCGGGAGCTGATCACGGTTTTGATACCGACAGGCTTGCCTGAAATCTTCCGAAGNCGACAGACGAAATCGATAAGATCATCGCAGGAATCGATTTCAGGATGGCGGTTCGGCGAAATGGAATCCTGACCAGCCGGGATGTGACGGATTTCTGCAATCTCTTCGGTCACTTTGTTGCCGGGAAGAATGCCGCCCTTACCGGGCTTGGCCCCCTGCGCGAGCTTCAATTCTGTCATTTTCACTTCGGGCTTGTCTGTGATGGCCCGATATTTTNCNTCGCTGAACTTCCCTTCTTCATCGCGGACNCCATACTTTGCGGTGCCGATTTGAAAGATGATGTCGCATCCGCCTTCCAGGTGATAAGGCGATAGCCCGCCTTCTCCTGTGTTGAGATANCAGTCCGCCATTTTAGCGCCGCGCGACAGGGCCTGTATCGCTGGCCGGGACAATGAGCCGTAGCTCATGCCCGAAATATTGATCAGCGAGCGTACGGCATAAGGGTGCTTGCAGCCAGGCCCATAGACGATCTCAAGCGGCTCATTGGTTTCCTTTAAAATCGGAAACGGCGCATTGGCAAAAATCGGCGTGCCGACAGGCGTCAGGCTGCGCGTCGACCCGAAGGGCTCTGTATTGTCGTGTCCCTTGGCTGACTTGTAGATCCATTCCCGCTCCGCCCGGTTGAAGGGCAGCTCCTCACGATCAAGCGCGAAGAAATACTGACGGAAGAATTCTCCCAACCTGATGAACAGNTCACGGAAACGGCCAACAACAGGATAGTTNCGNCGAACCGCNTCGCGAGACTGGTTGGAGTCGANCAGAAACATGACAAGNACGACGAGNACGGCCAANCCNACCAGNATAACGAATAAGGTGGAGAGGATGCTCAACCCACGCACGGTCACATCAGTCAGAAAACTCATCAGCTCATCCTCTCTTGTCGATCAGTGNCATGAAACATGCAGTTAGATGCGTGACAAATCACCAGACGCCCGCTTCTCTTAAGGCCCTGCCGAGTTCTGGCGGAACATCCGCAGCATGAGAAGTAGAGGCGTCCGGTGGTGCGTCCTCTGGCTTGAGATATCGCCAGCCCTGAAAGGCTTTGCGCCCCTGTGGCTCTGTCAGCACAAGCTCCGGATCGAAGACCAGCTCACAATAGTTCCGGCCATTTCTGTCTGTGAGCGTGTTCACCGCCAGAACGGCCTGCCTGACAAGGATTGTGCCTTTGATCACCCAGTAGATGGAGCCACCATCCAGCAGNTCATCCACGCGCTTCGGTGTCTGCCGGGTTTCATGGATTGGATTGGGCGGTTCGCCGCGCGCTTTGCGTTCCCGGGCGCGACGCGCCTGCCAGACCTCAAGATCTTCGACAGTTTCCGCGCCGACACAAAGTTTAACGAGATGAATCATGTCCGCAACTTAGTCGGAATTGGAAAGATTCGTAGCCCGTTTTGACAGTTTATCTGACGAAGGCAAACTGATCAGTTGAGATGGCTGCGGTTTTCTTCTGGCGCGCGAAATAGGCAGCTTCTTCGGTCTCATTGGCGAAGAAAAATTCAACATCGGTNATGCGCGCNCGATAGGANCGGCTCATGGTTTCCGACAGAAAACGGCCCTGNATATCCACNCTNTAGGCCGCAACAAAGGTCAGGCCGTANGTCGCATCCTGAGCCATGGTGTAAGAGTGCTCATAGGACTCGATGCGCGATCCGTTTGGCCCCTGAAACGGCTCCATGGCTTCGTATTCAACGCGCACCAGCTGCTGGGTGACGGGCTCGAGCCAGGAGTATCCGACAAGGTGATCACTCGCCCAGATGTCCAGAGGGCCATCATTNTCAGAGGGCTGGTGCTCGAACTCGATCCGCCAGAGCTCGCCCATATCTGTGGCTTCGACAATGCTGCCCATACTNGCGCGCAGGTCGTCGGGNATCAGCCAGCCATCCGGTGCAGGTTCAGCGCCCCAGCTTTCGACNGCCCGGTCAAGCTCTGCGCTCTGGCCAGCGCCGGACAAAATAACCCAGCGCTCACTGGCGTCTTTTATCCGGGGATCAAAACAGACTTCACGAAAGGCTTCCCCATCCGTCAGCTCGACGGTGAACGCCGCGCGCAGGCTGGTGGGCGGCTCAGTACGCGTAAGTGCGGTGTCCAGCGGCGGTTTGCCGGTCGCAATAAGAAAAGCTGCTGCGACTAACCCGAAATCCATCCCGACCTCTTATTACTCGGGACGGCAGTTTCGGCTTCAGGTCATCGGCTGAATATCCCGAACTGCATGTTCTGACCCGAGGTCTACCTCAAACGTACGTGGAACTTGGTATGCAAATGCTTTCCGAACCTTCAAGATTTTGAAAATTCTTGCAAGAAAAGCTTTACCATAAAGCGCAGCCGCACTGTCTTTCGCGATTTGCGGGCTCATACCAAAATTACGACGCAGAACGCCATTTGCGTAGGCGGCGTTCGCCCGGACCAATGACTTAACCGTCTGGAATTCGCAAGATAGAGACACATTCACCATGTCTTCATTGACGATACGGTGAGGTCCGTTCTGTGGCCATGTTGCCATCATGCCAGGCTCCAGCCGTACTTTTTGCGCACCGGCATCGAGGCTGAGGTCAAAATCGATCTCTTCTTCTGTTTCCTTGAGCACAACCGTCTCAAGCTGAAGATCGTTCAGATACGGCTCTTCCGGCGGATATAGCCAGACATTCTTGACACCGCGGATCTGCCACAACGCAACCAGCGGTACATCGAAATGGTAGAAAACCTGCGCATTGGGCGACGAAATAAGGATTGAGGTGTCGTGTTTGATGGTATTCAGGCCCGGCGTTCCAGCTTCTATCGAAGCAAACAGCTCGCGGGTGAGCTCATCATATTCCGGAACGTAGTCATTCGCGTTGCGCATATTGATCCAGATCCGACCATCATGCACAGCGCGGAACAGCTCTTCGCCTGACAAACCAAAGGCATTACCGGCGCGGAAGCTCTGTCTGTCCAGAGGGTGATGGCCCATGGTATAGATGCCCATGCGCTCTCGCGGATATTGGTCGAGCAGTCGGATCAGCCCTTCATCATTGAACATCTCGCGCTCATGCACATTGTGGTGCGCAACGATGTTCTCACGCTCAAAAGCAGCAGCCTTTTTCGAATCCCAGTCCTTCAACACAGAATTGGCCATAATGATCCCTCTCTCCGGCAACGCACAGCGTTACCGCAGAAGGCTCAAAATCAGGCTGACAGGTTCGCGAAAGTTTCGCGGGTCTGATTAACTCTCAGGGACCAAGCGCACCAGAAGCTCGCCCTCGGCGACCTGAGCGCCGACAAGGTCGGCCACTTCTGCAATCTCGCCATCGCGCGGCGCCGACAGCGTGTGCTCCATCTTCATGGCTTCCATCACGGCGAGCGGCTGATCTTTGGTCACGCTGTCACCAGCTTTCACACGAATAGCGAGCAACTTACCAGGCAT
>PABS01000048.1 GCA_002699325.1 Ponticaulis sp.
CGCACGACGGCTTTGGCCTGAAGCGTACCAAATGTGATGATGGAAGAGACGTTTTGTTCGCCATATTTATCGCGAACATACCGGATCACCTCACCACGACGATCCTGACAAAAGTCGACGTCGAAGTCCGGCATTGAGATCCGCTCAGGATTCAGGAAGCGCTCAAATAGAAGTCCAAAGCGTAGCGGGTCGAGATCAGTGATCAGAAGCACCCATGCGACGAGCGATCCAGCACCAGAACCCCTTCCGGGTCCGACTGGAATGTCGTGTTCTTTCGCCCATTTGATGAAGTCCGAAACAATCAGGAAGTAGCCTGGAAATCCCATGCCCTTGATAATACCAAGCTCGTAATCGAGACGTTCCTGGTATTCTTCTCGCGTGGCGTAGAGTTTTTCAGCGGCAGCCAGGCGGTTTTGAAGACCTTCATTGGCTTGAGCTTCCAGCTCTTCAAACTCGGTCCGTCCCGCGACACCATCAAACCGAGGCAAAATAGGTTTTCGCAGCCGGGGTCGAACAGCACATCGCTGCGCGATCTCAACAGTATTTCGAACGGCTTCAGGAATATCGGCAAAGAGCTCGACCATCTCTTCTGGTGATTTGAGATAGTGCTCCTCGGTAATCCGATAGCGCTCCGTTTGGCCAACATAGGCACCATTGCGGATGCACATGAGCGCGTCATGCGCTGCGTGATCTTCGCGCTTCAGAAAGCGAGCGTCCTGTGTCGCCACGATCGGCAATTCAAGCTCATAAGCGGCTTCAATCAGCAATGGCTCGCTGGCGATTTCTTCGGCTTCATCGTGGCGCTGGATCTCGACATAACAGCGTCCTGGATAGGCGTCTGCCAAAGCCTTCAGAGCGTCCCGAACCTGGTCTGCTTTACCACGACAGGCCGCCTTACCTGCAGCGCCCCACGCGCCGCCAGTAAGGACGATCAGACCGTCAGTATTTTCGAAAACGTGTTTCTCAGCGAGCGATGGCTCTCCTGTCGCGCTCTCCAGATAAGCAAACGAGGAAAGCGCCATAAGCCTCTGATAGCCGACATCGTTCTGCGCATAGACGGTGATCCGGTATGGTTCTGCATCATGGCCTTCGGGCTGAACATCGAAAGCGGCACCAACCACGGGCTGCACGCCTTCTGCAACGAGGGCTTCAGATATCTCCAGGGCACCAAAGAGATTATTGTGGTCTGTTACCGCCAGAGCTGGGGCGTTGTTCTCACGAACCCAGTTNGCNAGCGCTCCTGTTTTCAACATGCTTTCCAGCAAGGAAAANGCTGACCGAACCGCCAGGTGAACNAAAGGCGCTGAAACGTAGGCAGATTCACTCATGACCGGCTCCCTTGGGGCGCCATCATGAGCGATGCGATGGCAGGATTGAAGCCTCGGCCGGATCGAAATCTGTGAGTTTTCCGTCTTCCACAGTCAATACGCGGTCCATGTACTGGGTGAGNGCCAAATTGTGCGTGGCAATGAGCATGGCAAGACCNTCGGTGCGNCCCACTTCAATCAGCTGTCTGAAGACCGCTTCTGTTGTGTGCGTATCGAGGTTACCTGTCGGCTCATCTGCAATCAGAACCGCTGGCCGATTCGCAAGCGCCCGCGCGATGGCGACCCGCTGCTGCTCACCGCCGGACATTTCCATCGGTTGGTGTTTCAAGCGATGGCTTAGTCCCATGCGTTCCAGAAGATCAGTCGCACGCTCACGTGCCTCTGCACGCGGAACGCCGCAAAGATAGAGTGGGGTCGCCACGTTCTCGATGGCATTGAATTCCGGCAGGAGATGATGAAACTGATAAACGAAGCCGAGACGTGTACGTCGCAAGAGTGTTCGCTCGCGGTCTGACAGAGTGAGGCAGTTCTCTCCATTGAGGAGCACTTCCCCGGAATCTGGCCGCTCGAGCAAGCCGGCTGTATGTAACAGTGTCGATTTACCAGATCCAGATGGACCAACCAGACCAACGAGTTCACCCCGGTGAAGGTCGAGATCAATGCCCTTGAGAACCTCAACGCTGGCGGGACCTGTCCGGTAAGTCCGGAACACTGATTTCAATTGGAGTACGCAAGTCATGATGGCCTACTCCGCCCTGAGCGCTTCAACAGGATCGAGNCGNGCAGCATTCCATGCTGGAAGCAGCGCCACTACCACCGACACAATCAAAGCATAACAGGCTGCAAAACCGACTTCAAACCAGTCGATTAGCGCAGGAAGATAAGGCAATCCATAAACTTCCGGGTTCCAGATAGCGCCACCTGTCAGGAAATTCAGGACGTCCTGAATTGGCTGAATATAGATACAGAATAGAATGCCCAGAACCATGCCAATCGCGAGCCCAAGTACGCCAAGGATCGCACCGATCAGCAGGAAGACTCGCATGATGGTCGACCGGCTCGCTCCCATTGTCCTCAGAATTGCAACATCTCGTGCTTTGTTCTTCACAAGCATGACAATGCCCGTGATGATGTTGAGCGCAGTAATCGTAATGAGGACGGCAAAAATGAGCCGCATCATGCTCTTCTCCACCTCAAGAGCACCGACGAGCCCACTGTAACGCTCGCGCCAGGTTTCGGTAATCATGCCCTGAGGAAGCTCTGTTCTGATCAGGGTCTGAAGCACGTTTTCAACCTGTTGAGGATCTTNGAGCTTCAACTCCAGGATCGGATAGCGATCNCGGTTATTGAAAAAGACCTGAGCNTGTTCAAGCGGCATGATGATGAGCACCTCATCNATCGGGTTTGCATNACCTGCAAACACTTCGAAAATGCCCTGAACACGNTAATTCTTTCGCCTGGGAACCAGACCGCCCACTGTTGATGTTGTCTGAGGGCCGATCAGCGTCAACTCNTCNCCTGCGCCGATATAGAGACTTCTGGCGAGACGTTGTGAGACGAGAATACCATCTCCACCGAAACGGCCCTCACCAAAACCTTCGACGGTGCCCTGGTAGAGCTCCTCCTGAAGGAAAGGTAGCGACAACGCATCATCTGTAGTCATGCCCCGGACATAGCCATAGCTTGAAACGGCCGGAGAAATTGCAAGCACCGCGCTCTCGACAATAGGCATCGCTGATTCAACGTCGGCGCGCTCTTCGAGCCGATCAATGAGTTGATCGATCTCAGTTGAGGTATANTGNCCNGTNAGCATCCTGACATGACCNGAATTACCGAGAACCCGGTCAATCAGTTCGGCGCGNAAACCATTCATGATCGACATGACAATGATCAGAGCCGCGACCGCAAGTGCGATCCCAACCAGNGAGAGAATNGAAACGATAGCCACGCCGCCATGTTCTCGCTTCGCCCGCAGATAGCGAAAAGCCAGCGACCGTTCATAGGACCCGAAAGGCCGATCCTTCAGCGCTTTAGAGTCGATTTCTGTCACGCGTCGGCCTTCAGCTTATTGATCGCGGCGTCGAGTGAGATTTCTTCAGATTCGCCAGAGGCGCGATCTTTGAGTTCAACCACACCACGCTCAAGCCCNTTTGGACCGATAGCGATGACGTAAGGAATGCCGATGAGTTCGAGTGTAGAAAACTTNACGCCCGGGCTCGCATCACGGTCGTCATACAGGACATCAAAGCCAGCGGCCTGAAGCTTCTGATATGCGTCCGAACCAGCTGCCTGAATGGTCTCGTCTTTCGCCTTGATGGTCGCGATAGCGACATCGAATGGCGCTACCGATTTCGGCCAGACAATCCCCTTATCGTCGTGGCATGCTTCGATGATGCCGCCGACGAGACGCGACACGCCAATGCCGTAAGACCCCATCTGAACTGGAACACTCTTACCTTCGGCGTTCATAACTTCAGCCTTCATCGGCTTTGAGTATTTGTCGCCAAAGAAGAAGATATGGCCGACCTCAATCCCGCGTGCAGAGACCTGGCGGTCTTGAGGTACCGCGTTGAATTCGGCTTCGTCATGCATTTCTTCGGTCGCAGCATAGTATTGCGTGCGCTTCGAAATGACGTCGTTCAGATCCGTGTCACTCTCAAAATCGAAATCATCGCCAGGTGCGGGCAAGTCCAGCAATTCACGATCGCAGAACACGGCGCTCTCCCCGGTATCTGCCAAGATGATGAATTCATGGCTGAGATCACCACCGATGGGCCCGGTGTCTGCTTTCATCGGGATAGCGGTCAGACCGAGGCGGTAAAAAGTGTTCAGATAAGCGCAGAACATTTTCTGATAAGACCGCCGCGCTGCATCAGCGTCGACATCGAAGGAATAGGCATCTTTCATCAGGAATTCACGTCCGCGCATCACGCCAAACCGCGGCCTGATCTCGTCCCTAAACTTCCACTGAATGTGGTATAGATTCATCGGCAGCTGCTTATAGCTGCGAACGAAGGCACGGAAGTGCTCGGTGATCATCTCTTCGTTTGTCGGCCCGAACAACATGTCCCGCTCATGGCGGTCGGTTATGCGGAGCATTTCCTTGCCATAGTCGTCATATCTACCGCTCTCCTGCCAGAGTTCAGCAGGCTGAATGGTCGGCATAAGCAATTCAACCGCTCCGGCGCGGTCCATCTCCTCGCGAACGATCTGTTCGATCTTGCGCAATANCTTCAGTCCGAGCGGGAGCCAGGTGTAAATACCAGCACCGTTCTGGCGCACCATGCCCGCTCGCAGCATGAGCTGGTGCGAGGCAATTGTCGCTTCAGACGGGGTTTCTTTAAGAACCGGAAGGAAATAATTCGAGAGCTTCATCGAGCAGTACACCAATCAGATTTGCCCCTGCTCTAACGCTGCACGACACCAAGAGCAATCGGGTTTTCTACCAATGAACATCAGGTGCATGAATGATGCCGGTCAGACTGATGAGAAACGCCAGTAAGGTCACCACGAGTGCGCCGCANGTCGCCCAGAAGAACTTCTTCTTCAGCATNGGATCCTGAGGTGCGCCCGGCTCGGTTCCGTCCTGTGGGTCACCCGCTTCATGCTGACCTTTAACGCCAACTGGCAACGACGCCAGTAGGATCATCCACCAGGAAATGACAAAGACGACGATTGCAGAGAACCAGGCCATTAGTGTTTTGGAGTCTCCATAAGCTCGATCAGCACGCCGTTGGAGTTCTTCGGATGAACGAAAATAATCGGCGTACCATGTGCACCAATACGCGGTTCGTTCAGCACCGTCGCGCCTTTTTCTTNCATCTCGCGCTTGGCTTCATGAATGTCCGCGACTTCAAAACAGACATGATGCTGACCNCCTTTTGGATTCTTTTTCAGGAAATTTTCNATCGGAGAATTCTCACCCAACGGCTCGATCAGTTCGATCTGGCTGTTCGGCAAGTTTACAAAGCAGAACCGTACCCCCTGCTCCGGCATCTCACCAGGCTCGGTAATATCCGTCACGCCATACAGTTCGCGATAGATGTCCGCTGCCTCTTCAATAGATGGCACAGCTACACCGACATGATTGAGTGGTCCGATCATACCCTCTCCTCCGAATAATAAGACTATTTAGGCCCGCAGAACGGCGACGTCGATAAGCGGTCGCTTGCCGAGCTCTTTTTCACCCACCTTGCGTAGAGCACGGATGAGAAGCCTTTCAACCGCTTCATCATCCATCCGNAGCTTTTTCTTCATGCCATCAATGGCGGTTTCAGCGGCCTCATCGAAAACGTCGATTGTCTCATCTAGCGCTCGCCCGTCGGTCTCTGAATATCCACGAACCATAACCATTGGGCCGTCTACGATATCTCCGTCGTCATCAAAGCAGACCGAGACGTGAAGATGACCCCCATAGGCGAGCTTGCGACGTTCCTTCATGCCCTGAGAATGCTCTGGGATCAGTCGGTTNCCATCCAGGAACAGGCGGCCCGTCGGCACTTCATCGACAGTCTTTGGCTTACCTGGNGCCAGCCGGATGACGTCTCCATTCCGGGGGGTAACTGATTGCGAGACCTGAAGTGACTTGGCGAAGTTCGCATGCTCCAGAATATGGCGGCGTTCNCCNTGAACAGGCACAGCAATTTTTGGGCGGACCCATTGATACATCCGGCGCAGCTCATCGCGACATGGGTGACCTGAAACGTGTATTGGCCGCATTCGGTCTGTAATCAGTTTGATCCCGCGTTCGGCCAGCGCGTTCTGGAGTTCAAAAATCCCGCGCTCGTTTCCGGGGATGACACGCGAAGAAAAGATCACAGTATCACCAGTCCCTAATGACACGTTCGGGTGATCGCCTGAGGCAATTCGTGAGAGCGCGGCGCGGGGTTCTCCCTGCGAGCCCGTGCAGAGATAGAGAATATTCTCNGGTGGCAGAAAGCCTGCGTCTTTCTCGTCNACGAAGTCGGCGCAATCTGCCAGAAGGCCAACTGCTTTCGCTGCTGATGTAATCCGATGCATNGANCGACCAACCAGACAAACATGNCGGCNATTGGCTTCAGCTGCGCGGATCACGCTTTCCACACGTGCGACGTTTGACGCGAAGGCCGTCACAGCAACCCTTCCCGTTTGTTCACCAACGAGCTTGATCAACTCTTCACGGCATCCAAGCTCAGACCCGGACTCGCCCTCTTCGAAGACGTTAGTGGAATCGCACACCATAGCGAGTACGCCATCGTCACCCATGTCTTCGAGAGAAGCACTATCAAATGGCTCACCGATCAGGGGATCTGGGTCGATCTTCCAGTCTCCGGTATGAAGAATGAGACCAAGCGGAGTTCGGATCGCGAGGCCATTCGGTTCAGGAATTGAGTGTGTCAGTGTGACGTATTCTATCGAAAATGGACCGAGCTCAACCTTTCCGCCGAGCGGCACTACATTGAGGTTTGCCAGATCAGCGATGCCTGCCTCATGGAGCTTGCCTTGTATCAGCTCAGCCGTGAATGGCGTCGCATAGAGTGGCTTTCGAAAACGTCGCCAGAAATGCCCGACAGCTCCGATATGATCNTCATGAGCATGTGTAAGGATGATCGCTTCGATGTTCTCCAGATGGTCTTCCAGAAAGGATGGGTCAGGACAGATGACATCAATGCCCGGCGTTCGATCATCGCCAAATGACACACCCATATCGACGATGATCCACCGCCGGTCATGTGGCGGGCCATACGCGTAGGCGTTGAGGTTCATGCCAATTTCATTGCACCCGCCCAGCGGCAGAAAAAGAAGTTCGTTTTTATCGGTCATACTCAAGCGGGCTTATTTCGTCTGTAGATTTCAAGAAGACCGCGTATTGTCACGTCCGGGTCATACACGTCAATTTCAGTGCTTTCGCCCTCAAACAGGGAGGCAACGCCTCCCGTACCAACGACGCGCAATGGTTTGTCATACTCTTTTTTGATCCTGCGGATAAGGCCATCAATCAGATCAAGGTAAGCAAGGAAGATCCCGGACTGCATNGCTGATACGGTATCCTGGCCGATCACCTGTGGTGGTCGCTGGATCGCAATCCTTGGAAGGCTCGCGGCAGCATCATGTAGCGCACGCATGGAAAGATTGATACCGGGCGAGATAACGCCGCCTTCAAAGCCGCCATCTTCGCCAATCACATCAAAAGTCGTGGCCGTACCACTATCCACCACAATCAATGCGCCTTCATGAGCTTTATGTGCGCCAATGGCATTCACCAGCCTGTCTGCACCGACTTGCTCAGGTCTGCGGATGCGGATCGGAACACCCAGTTTGACTTCCGGGTCCCCGATAAACATGGGCTCGATATTCAGATATCGACGCGCCAGGTTTCTAAAGTTGAACTTTGCCTGAGGAACAACACTCGAGATGACACAATGATTGATATCACCAAAAGCTATGCCCTCCATGCGACAAAGCTGGCTTAGCCAGACCACGTAATCGTCAGCCGTCTTTGTAGAGTCAGTCGCGCTGCGCCATTGCGCAATCCAGGTCTCATCATTGTGCAGACCAAAGACGGTATTCGTATTTCCTACGTCAATCGCCAGCAGCATCGGCTCAGCCCTCTTTCACACGGGTCACATCACCAGCAGAAACGCTGACCATTTCACCGGAGGATGTTCGCAGTCGTAGTTGCCCCATCTCGTCCAGACCTGCAAACTCTCCAGCGACCTCTTTTCCGCCAATCCTGGCTTTATAGCGTGTCCCGTGCTGATCAGTCGCACTCATCCAGTCGGCAATGATGCTCGAACGCCCCGCACTCATCTGCTGCTGAAAGCGTTTTCGGATGANCCCATCAAGCAAAGAGAGGCTTGTTTCCAGATCGATCTGAACTTCNGGCACCAANGCCTTCAGGGAAACCGTTTCATAGGCCGAAATTTCTGGAGCAAAGGCGAGGTTCACGCCAATCCCCACTGACAACCATGGTGACTGTCCGCGACCATGGCCGCTTTCCATCAGAATGCCGCAGAGTTTTCGCTCGTCTACGCGAACATCATTCGGCCATTTCAGTCCGGCGATAACGCGCCCCTGACTAAGTTCGGCTATGAGGTCTCTAACGGCCAGACCCGCCGCTAGCGGCAAACATGATAGCTCTGAAGAAATTTCCTGAACCGGAAAAAGCGCNGTTGTGTAGAGATTACCTGTCTCAGAAACCCAGGGACGTCCCAACCGCCCCCGGCCCGCGCTTTGCGTGCGCGCCGCCAGCCAGACGGGTCCGGTTTCTCCGTTTCCAGCGCGTCTGGCTGCTTCGAGACTTGTGCTGTCTATTTCATCCCACCAGATCACCGGCCATGGCGTCTGAAGGTGCCGGGTTAAGATCATTCAGTATCTAACCAAGCGCGAAATTCCCGCCNNCCANAGCCATCATCCAGCCAATAATGATCACAAAGACCGGGAATACCAACAGAGTCGCGCCAGTGACTGTCATGGAAACCGTGCCCGAAGCATCCTGGAACGCAGGGAGCTTGTCACCGCCCCACATGATCATGATGATCTTCAGATAGTAACCCAGCGAAACAACAGAGGCGAGCACGCCGATAATGACGATTGGCCAGAGACCTGCCTCAACACCAGCCTGGAAGACGACCAGTTTGCCGAAGAAACCGCCGAGAGGTGGAATACCGGCAACAGAGAACACCAGGGCGGTCATGCAGACCGCGAGCCATGGCTTGCTGGTCGAGAGGCCAGACAGTTCAGAGATATCTTCCACCATACCACCGCGACGGCGCATGGAGAGGATCACACCAAAAATGCCGAGCTGCGAGAGCGCATAAATTACCATATAAACAAGAAGCGCAGCGCCGCCTGTTTCTTCTCCTGCCGCCAGGGCAATAAGCGCATAGCCCATATTGCCGATGGAGGAGTAAGCGAAGAGACGTTTGATATTGGTCTGACGGAGTGCACCCACTGCACCAATGATCATGGATGCGCCGGCAATGATCAAAATGATCTGCTGCCACTGGTCGATATAGGTGCCGAATGCTTCGAACATCAGTGTGCCGAAGACAATCATTGCACCAAGCTTCGGCGCTGAAGCGAAGAAGGCCACGACCGGCGTTGGCGCACCTTCATAAACATCTGGCGTCCAGACGTGAAGCGGTGCTGCTGAGACCTTGAATGCAAGACCAGTAATCAGAAGTACAAGGCCAAACAGAAGTCCCAGGCTGTATTCTGACGCCGCGATGGCGTCATAACCTGTCGATCCGGTGAAGCCATAAACCAGAGACGCGCCGTACAGGATGATCCCTGAAGCGAGCGAACCGAGCACAAAGTACTTCAGTCCTGCTTCTGATGAACGTTGGCTGTCCCGGTTAAACGCTGCCAGCACGTATGAAGACAGGCTGAGCGTCTCAATTCCGAGATAGAGCGTCATCAAGTCGTTGGCTGCCAGCGAAATACCGATACCCAGGCAGGCAAAAATCACAAGAAGGGCGTACTCAAACCGGATAAGCTTCTCTTTGACGAGGTACTGCTCTGCCAGGACGAGAGACACGGCACCACAGAAATAGCAGGCCGCCTTTGTGAGGTTGGTATAACGATCAGTTTCCCAAAGTCCGCCAAACGCTGTTCCGCCATCAATCATTGCAAGCGACAGGACGGAGGCAACAANGAGGATCGCGGCTCCAAAGTTCAGAGAAAGCGTCGAGAACTTTTCTCTCATCACGGCGCCGATAAGCACGCCGATCAGGCCGACAATAGCCAGAAAAAGCTCTGGTGAAGCTGCTGATATGATCGAGTTCCAGTCCATAATGACTTATCCGCCGAGCGTGCTGAAGGCTGCAATAATGGGTTCAACGCTGGCCTGCGCCATGTTGAAAACCGGCTGAGGGTAAACACCAAGAACAATCGTTGCGACGACAAGCGGCGCGAAGATAATGACCTCAGTACGGGTCAGGTCCTTGATGCCTTCAAGTTTCTGATTGGTGATCACGCCAAAGACAGTGCGACGATAGAGCGTCAACATATAAACGGCTGAGAAGATGACACCGAGCGCTGCACCAAACGCAGCCCATGTCGCGGCCTGGAAGCCGCCGACCATTGTCAGGATCTCACCTATGAACCCACTGGTCCCGGGCAAGCCGACATTCGCCATGGTGAACAGCATGAAGACTGCTGCGTAAACCGGCATACGAGAGACTAGGCCCCCATAGAAGGCGATTTCACGTGTGTGCATCCGGTCATAGATCACGCCGACGATCAGGAACAGTGCGCCGGAAATGACGCCGTGCGAAATCATCTGGAAGATCGCACCCTGAACNCCGGTCTCAGTGAATGAGAATATGCCCAGCGTTACAAAGCCCATGTGTGCGACCGAAGAATACGCAATCAGCTTCTTCATATCGGTCTGACGGAANGCGACGAGCGACGCATACACNATCGCAATGATGCTCAATGCGAACACGAACGGCTGGAAGAAAACGCTGGCTTCCGGAAACATCGGAAGAGAGAAGCGCAACATGCCATAGCCGCCCATTTTCAGAAGCACGCCCGCCAGNATGACGGATCCTGCAGTNGGGGCCTGAACGTGCGCGTCCGGCAGCCAGGTGTGGACCGGCCACATTGGAAGCTTCACGGCGAAGGAAGCGAAGAATGCCAGCCAGAGAAGGTGCTGGACACCGAATTGACCATCTTCGACAGCGAACAGCGTTGGCATGACCTCCTGAAGCACAGGAATATCAGCTGTTCCGGCCTGCAGATACATTGCAATCAGCGCAACCAGCATGAACAGGGAGCCAAGCAGCGTATAGAGGAAAAACTTGAAAGATGCATAAACCCGCTGAGCGCCACCCCAGATCCCAATAATGATGAACATTGGGATCAGACCGCCTTCAAAGAAGACATAGAAGAGCATCAGGTCGAGCGCACAGAATACGCCGAGCATCAGTGTTTCGAGGATCAGGAACGCTGCCACATACTCAGTTACGCGATGCTTGATGCTGCCCCAGCTCGCCAGAAAGCAAAGCGGTGTCAGGAACG
Organism: Ponticaulis sp.; assembly: GCA_002699325.1. Lineage (GTDB taxonomy): Bacteria > Pseudomonadota > Alphaproteobacteria > Caulobacterales > Hyphomonadaceae > Ponticaulis. Next base: position 11,331 of record PABS01000048.1, read on the forward strand.
TTGTCAGAAGCACCAGGAGTAGTGACAGACCGTCGATGCCCAGCTTGTAGCGGATACCGCCAACAATATTGCCGGCGTCGTCCACACGACCGCCAAACCAGGGAATGTCTTCAATAAGCTGGTAACCGGAAATCGAAGGATCAAAGTATGCCAGCGCGATTAGCGACAGGAAAAACGTCGCGACACTGACAAAAATACCCGTGAGGAAGGCGATCCGGCTCTCATGATCCGGATTGTCTTCACCCTGCATCGTTATCTTTCTCAGCGAGAGCAGCAACAGAGCTCCCAGCGCCGGGAAGAAAATGATGATCGAAAGGAGCGCAAACTCGCCCATTAATTCGCTCCCGTCCCGTTAATCAGCGCGACTGCGCCGAACACGGCCGCTGCTGCGAGGATTACAAACGCATAGTGATAAAGGTAGCCTGTGTGCATGGCTGACAGGCGCGCTGAACTCCAGCGAGCCAGACCCGACAAGCCATCAGGCCCGAGACCGTCGATGATCCGCTTGTCACCCACCTTCCAGAAGAAGTCACCGAGCGCCTTCGTGCCACGAACAAACGTCGCCTGATACAGCTCATCGAAGTACCATTTGTTGGCGAACAGAGCATGAAGCGGTCCACCGCTCTNCGCAATGCGTTTTCCGACACCGCGGTTGAACAGGTAGGTGAAAGTCGCCAGCAGGAAACCGAGGATCGTGACAATCAGCGGCGCGTAGAACACCCAACCCGGAACGATACCGCCGTGTTCGACATCATACTTGTCCTTGAGAACAGTGTTCTCACTGGCCGCGTAGATCGCGCCATCCCAGAACTCTTTCTGATGGTGACCAACAAAAGAGTCATAGAAGAAGAAGCCAGCGAATACGGCGCCAATGCTCAACAGGACGAGCGGGATGAGCATGACCAGCGGCGACTCATGNGGTTCGTGNTGCTCGTCGTGATGTGCATGATCCGGCTCGCNCACGGCGGCAGTCATATCTGGTTCGGAGTGTGTCTCGGCGGTAGCCCCATGATCGTCATGAACATCATGAGAATGTGCCGAGTGTGCNCCGTCGTACATGGGACCGTGGAANGTCATGTAGATGAGACGCCATGAATAGAAGCTNGTCAGNAGGGCCGCGATAATGCCGAACCAGAAAGCAAGCTGAGCGAAGGTAACGCCTTTAAGGCTGGCCGCAAATGTTGTCTCGATGATCGCATCTTTNGAGAAGAAGCCTGCAAATCCGAAGGATGTGTGCGGAATACCCAGACCGATNATNGCAATTGTACCGATCAGCATCGCCGCATAGGTCAGCTTCATATATTTCGCGACGCCGCCCATTTTCCGCATGTCCTGTTCATGGTGCATGCCATGGATGACAGAGCCCGCGCCGAGGAAAAGCAGCGCTTTGAAGAATGCGTGTGTGAACAGGTGGAACATGGCGGCCTGATAGGCACCAATGCCCGCAGCAAAGAACATATAGCCTAACTGAGAACAGGTCGAATACGCGATAACGCGTTTGATGTCGTTCTGAGCCAGACCAACTGTTGCGGCGTAAAGCGCAGTCACGGCGCCAATCAGGGCAATGAAACCAGACGCCACAGGTGCGTACTCATAGATCGGCGACAGAAGGCAAACGAGATAGACGCCCGCTGTGACCATGGTCGCGGCGTGGATCAGCGCTGATACAGGCGTTGGGCCTTCCATCGCGTCTGGCAGCCAGACATGAAGGAAGAACTGAGCGGATTTACCCATTGCGCCGATGAACAGAAGCACCCCGATGAGCTCAAGCGCATAGAAGCGAATGCCAAGAAACTCCATGACAGCGTCACGTGGCAGCGCGCCTTCGGCAAACGTCATGATGGGCTGAACGTTCTCGAACGTATTTTCTTTGATCGCGTCGAGCACAGCATGGAGCTCAATTGAGCCGAACATGTAGAACACGGCCATAATGCCCAGCGCGAGGCCAAAGTCACCGACACGGTTNGTGACGAAGGCTTTGATCGAGGCACTATTGGCACTGTCCTTATGATACCAGAAGCCAATCAGAAGATACGATGCGAGCCCGACGCCTTCCCAGCCAAAGAAGATCTGAAGCAGGTTATCGCCTGTCACCAGCATCAGCATGGCGAAAGTGAAGAGAGAGAGGTAGGCAAAGAACCGCGCCTTATGCGGGTCTTCTTCCATGTAGCCCCAGGAATACAGGTGCACGAGACCAGATACGCTGGTGATCACGGCCATCATAACGATGGACATCGCATCCACGCGAATGGACCAGTTGGCCTGGAATTCACCAATGCTGATCCACGGCTCAAGAAGAGGAATAATATGCGCGCCATGGCCGCCACCATGATGGTCGCCGGTAGCGTAGGCAAACAGCTGATAAAGCGACAGGATNCCTGCCGTAATCACTGTTGCAGATGTGATCGTCATGGCGATCTTGTCGCCGATAAACTTCTGGAACAGTCCAGCTATCGCCGCAGCGAGACCTGGCGCCAGTACAATGAAGACGATTAGGGGTTCAGGGAGTGTCATACTTCAATCAGCCCCGCATCAGATTGACGTCTTCAACCGCGATATCACCACGGTTACGGAAATAGACCACAAGAATAGCAAGCCCGACGGCAGCCTCNGCTGCCGCAACGGTGAGAACCAGCATGGCAAAAATCTGCCCGATGATGTTCCCGTTAAAAGCCGCGAATGCCACCAGATTGATATTCACCGAAAGCAGCAGGAGCTCAATCGCCATCAGAATAACGATGATGTTCTTCCGGTTCACGAAGATGCCGAAAACACCAATCGTGAACAGCGCGCCCGAGAGGGACAGATAATGTGCTAGTGTGAGTTCCATATCAGATCCCCTGCCCCGGACGGACATCCTTGAGTTCNACTGCCTCTTCCCGTGTCCGGCCAGTTTGCGCAGACACAGACTGACGACGAACACCCGGGCGATGACGAAGCGTCAGAACNATGGCCCCGATCATGGCGATGAGAAGCACGATGCCGGAAATCTGGAACAGTAGCAGATACTGCGTGTACATGACCTGACCGATTGCCTCGACATTCGTTTCTGCGCCAGGTTTCGCGTCGAAAGTATCAGCCCGCTCAGCGCCNATGGCACCGGCGACGAGCGCGATTTCCGCAAANAATACAAACGCGACGATGGCGCCAAAAGGTGCGTAATCGAGGAACTGCTTCTTCAGTTCAACGAAGTCTACATCCAGCATCATTACGACGAACAAGAAGAGCACGGCGACCGCGCCGACATAGACCACCACCAGAAGCATGGCGAGGAATTCCGCACCAATCAGAACCAGCAGGCCCGAGGANGTGAAGAATGCCAGGATCAGAAAAAGCACTGAGTGCACCGGGTTCCGCGCGAGGATCACGCAGAGCGCCGAGAGCAGCACAATGGCTGACAGAATGTAGAATGCTATGGCTTCCAATTCAGCCCCCTAGCTGAGTGCGCGTCTAAAGTTCAATTCAGTGCCCGAATCCGTAACGAACATGGTGTGTGCCACTAGCGGTATGGCGCATCAAGTTCAAGATTGCGGGCAATTTCACGCTCCCAACGATCTCCGTTGGCGAGCAGTCTTTCTTTGTCGTAATAGAGCTCTTCACGGGTTTCCGTGGCGAACTCAAAATTTGGCCCTTCGACGATCGCATCGACAGGGCAGGCTTCCTGGCAGAAGCCGCAATAGATGCATTTGACCATGTCGATGTCATAGCGCGTGGTACGACGAGATCCATCTTCGCGCGGCTCCGCTTCAATGGTGATGGCCTGCGCAGGACAAATCGCTTCACAAAGCTTACAGGCAATGCAGCGCTCTTCGCCATTCGCATAGCGACGAAGCGCATGCTCGCCGCGGAAGCGCGGGCTGAGCGGGTTCTTTTCAAACGGATAGTTGATCGTCGCCTTGCGACGGAACAGATACCGAAAGCCGAGGCCCATTGCACCGATAAANTCGAGCAGGAGCGCGCCGCGAAGTGCTTGTCCGATACGTGACATGTGTCGCTCCTCCTATGAAGCTGCTGAGCCGAAATAGGCGACATAACCGCCAATGATGAGAACTGCGACAAGCGAAGTCGGCAGGAAGATTTTCCAGCCCAGTCGCATGAGTTGGTCGTACCGATAACGTGGCACGAGCGCACGCACGAAAGCGAACATGAAGAACACAAAGATGATCTTCGCAGCGAACCAGAGCGCACCAATCAGGCTCTCAATCGTGCCCGGTTCGAATATACCGAGATCGCCAATCGGAGAATTCCAGCCACCGAGGAACAAGATCGCTGTCATCGCGCACATCAGCGTGATCGCAATTTGCTCGCCCAGATACATGAGCAGGAACGGCGTACCGGAATACTCAACCTGGTAACCCGCAACGAGNTCTGACTCAGCCTCAGGAAGGTCAAAAGGTGGACGGTTTGTTTCTGCAAGCGCTGAGATGAAGAAGATCNCCAGCATTGGGAACATGACGATGATGGTCTGCGGCTTGAACGCATACCAGTTCCAGAACCCACCGGCTTGAGTTTCAACGATCGTTGTCAGGTTCATAGATCCGGCAAGGAGGATCACGGTAACGAGTACGAAACCGATAGACACCTCATAAGANACCATTTGTGCCGCTGAACGNAGGCCGCCAAGGAAGGGATACTTCGAGTTCGACGCCCAACCCGCCATGATNACNCCGTAAACGCCGAGTGACGACATNGCGAGGAGATACAGAACACCGACGTTCAGATCTGAAACCACCCAGCCTGGCGCAATCGGAATTACCGCCCAGCAGATCAGAGACAGAACCGTGGAAAGGATTGGCGCGATGAAAAAGACTGTCTTGTTCGCACCGGCTGGAACGATGATTTCCTTCAGAACGAACTTACCAAAGTCCGCAAAAGACTGAAGCAGGCCAAACGGTCCAACAACGTTGGGCCCTTTCCGAAGCATGGTGCCAGCGAGAACCTTCCTGTCAAAATACAGAAGGAACGCAATGCTCAGCAGCAAGACCACTGTGACCGCAAGGATCTGTCCCAGCGAAAGCAGCACGAGCAGGATTGGATTGTCTGTCCAGGCAAGAAACTGATTCATGACGAACCCCTACTCCGCTGCGGCGGAGACTTCCAGCGTTTGTTTTTGAAGAGAACATTCCGCCATGGTGAGCGAAGCGCGAGCGATCGGGTTTGTGAGGTAAAAGTCGCCAATCGGGCAGTAAAGAGGCTCGTCTGACAGGGCTTGAGACCCCTCTGGCAATGCAGCATCCAGAGCCGCGGCGCCCGAGTGTCCCGGCGCAAAATTCAGGCCCGCGAAGACATCATTTTCCTCACGAAGCAGCGCACGCAACTGATCAAGCGAATCATACGGCAATTGATGACCAACCAGAGGAGAGATCGCCCGCATGATTGCCCATTCGGCTTTTGCCTCACCTTTTGGCTGAACAGCCATGGTGGTTGTCTGAACGCGTCCCTCTGTATTCACATAGGTCGCGCTTTGTTCGGTATAGGCAGGCGCAGGCAAAATCAGATCTGCGCGTGCGGCACCGGCGTCGCCATGGCTGCCGATGTAGATAACGAAGGCATCGCCGAACTGAGTCATTGGAACTTCGTCGACACCCAGAAGGATGACAGTATCCATGCCTTCGCAGTTCGAACTCAGAAGCTCGTGACCAGTCTTCGCGCCGTCTCCTGGCAGGAAGCCAAGGTCGAGTGCGCCAACGCGTGATGCTGCAGTGTGAAGAACACCGAAGCCTGCCCAGGTCTCATCGCCGGTAACAATCGCGCCACAGCTTTTTGCAAGTTCATGCGCAGCTTTCAGCGTGGCATAGCCGCTTTCACCGCGGGTCGCCTCTTCGCCGACAACAATCATTGGGCGTTTTGCATTTTTNAGAACGTCACCAAACTCACCCAAGTCGTTGATCGCATCAGGAGAGCTGCTGATATGGGTGTAATCGTAAGTCAGGTCTGCGCCTTCACCAATCACACCGATCTTCAGTTCGTTCCACAACCAGGCTTTACGGATACGCGCGTTCCAGACGGCGGCTTCGAGACGAGGGTTCGTGCCGATTAGCAGCAGCGCATCAGCATCTTCAACACCCATCAGGGTCGGGTTCAGAATATAACTCTCGCGTGGAAGCTTATCGCCGTTTGCCGTTACACCCAGAGACTGACCAGACAGACGGCAATCCATCTGGGTTGCCCCAAGAGCCGACAACAGATCTTTCGTCGCCTTCATGGCTTCAACGCCGACCAGATCGCCCGCAAACGCGGCAATCTTCGANGCGTCACCTTTNAGNTTTTCAGCGGCNAGGCTGAGCGCCTCAGACCATCCGGCANCNCGCAGTTTTCCGTTTTCCCGNATATACGGCTTGTCGAGACGTTGGCGNGANAGACCATCCCAGACGAAACGGGATTTGTCTGANAGCCATTCCTCATTCACCTCNTCGCTGATGCGCGGCANGATNCNCATGACCGCAGANCCNTTCGCATCNACGCGAATGGCTGCACCCATGGCATCCATGACGTCGATCGATTCTGTTTTGCGAAGTTCCCATGGACGCGCGTTATAGGCGTAGGGCTTGGAGGTTAGTGCTCCCACCGGGCAGAGGTCGATCACATTGCCTGAGAGTTCAGAGGTAAGCGATTTTTCCAAATAAGTTGTGATTTCCGCATCTTCACCGCGGCTGATCATGCCGATCTCTTCAACGCCAGCGACTTCCGCTGCAAACCGGACGCATCGCGTACACTGGATACAACGCGTCATGATGGTTTTGACGAGCGGTCCCATATTCTTGTCTTCGACAGCGCGCTTGTTGAGTTCATATCGGGAACCCGCACGACCGTAGGCGACGGCCTGATCCTGCAGATCACACTCACCGCCCTGGTCGCAGATCGGACAATCTAGTGGGTGATTGATCAGAAGAAATTCCATCACGCCATTGCGTGCTTTCTGAACATAATCGCCAGTCGTCTTGATATTTGGCGCGGAACCATCCGGGTTCATGCGCATTTCGCCGACAGTCTGGGCGCAAGATGCAATAGGCTTCGGCGCACCGACCCATTGCACCAGGCACATGCGGCAGTTGCCGGCAATGGACAGGCGCTCATGGAAACAAAAGCGCGGAATCTCTGCGCCCGCTTCCTCACAAGCCTGGAGGAGCGTGTAATGACGCGGGACTTCGATGTCCTTACCGTCAATGTTGAGCTTAAATGTATCAGACATCAGGCGAACACCTCCTCAGGTGAGGATTTTTTATATTGATCCGATTTGGCCTGCCACTCTGCGAGCGCAATTGAGATGGGCGGAACGAGAAGAACCGGCAGAAACCGCATGAACACTTCGATCTGCGGCAAATGAGAGAAAATCATCGCGTGAACGAAGGCGGCTATGACACCTGCAGCAACGCCCCAAAGCGCACGTGACCAGAAGAAAGCAGTCAGCGCGCAAACAGCGGCAATTGCCAGAAACCATGCCTGGCCAGTGAACTCGAACGGCGCTGACAGCACGGACGAGCCGATACGCCTGAAGCCCATCTCAGCGAGAAAGACAGCGCTTCCTGCCAGGGCAAGGCAGAGCGCGCTCCAGACTCCAATCAGCAATTGTCGCAGAATATTCATTGACCGCCCTACTCCGCCGCCACGGTTGCGCCCTGAACGAGCGGCTTGCCAACGCGGTAATTCGTAATGCGTTCTTCGATTTCGTGGCGGAAGTGTCGGATCAAACCCTGAACCGGCCACGCAGCCGCGTCACCAAGGGCGCAAATCGTATGTCCTTCGACCTGACCAGCCACATCCAGGAGCATATCAATCTCGTGGTGTTCCGCCTCGCCCTTCGCCATACGCTCAAGCACGCGCCACATCCAGCCCGTGCCCTCCCGGCATGGCGTACACTGTCCGCAACTCTCATGGCGATAGAAGTAACTGATCCGGGCAATCGCCTTGATCAGATCTGTCGACTTATCCATGACAATCACAGCCGCCGTACCGAGGCCTGATTTCAAATCTCGTAATGCATCAAAATCCATTGGAGAATCGATGATCTGTTCAGCAGGAACCATAGGCACGGAAGACCCGCCCGGAATAACGGCTTTCAGATTGTCCCAGCCGCCTCTTATGCCACCGCAATGGGTATCGATCAGATCGCGGAAGGAAATCGACATCGCTTCTTCAACGTTACAAGGCTTGTTCACGTGCCCTGAGATGCAGAAGAGTTTGGTGCCTTTGTTGTTCTCACGGCCAATGCCGGCAAACCAGTCCGCACCACGGCGGATAATCGTCGGAGCAACAGCAATAGATTCGACGTTGTTTACAGTTGTCGGGCAACCGTAAAGACCGGCATTCGCAGGGAATGGTGGCTTCAGGCGGGGTTGGCCCTTCTTGCCCTCGAGGCTTTCCAGAAGTGCGGTTTCTTCGCCGCAGATGTAAGCGCCAGCGCCGTGATGGATATAGACGTCAAAATCCCAGCCATGAACATTGTCCTTGCCAATGAGTTTCGCCTCATAGGCTTCCTTCACGGCCGCTTCCATGCGTTCGCGCTCGTAAATATACTCACCGCGCAGATAGATGTAGCAGGCATGCGCACGCATTGCGTAGGAGGCGACCAGACAGCCTTCGATCAGCAGATGCGGATCGTGGCGCATAATATCCCGGTCTTTGCATGTGCCCGGCTCGGATTCGTCTGCGTTGACGACCAGATAGTGCGGGCGTTCGCCGACCTGTTTCGGCATAAAGGTCCATTTGAGGCCAGTCGGGAAACCGGCGCCACCGCGACCGCGCAGGCCGCTGGCCTTCACCTGGTCACAGATCCACTCTGGACCACATTGCAGCATTTCGCGTGTCAAATGCCACGCGCCACGTTTCTTTGCAGCTTCAAGAGACCAGTCCTGACGCCCATAAAGATTAGTGAAAATACGATCCTTATCCTCAAGCACAGGCGCGCTCCTCAGATCCTGAAATGATCATCATGATTTCTTCTCCGCCAGCTCTTTTGCCTGCGGAATCCAGCCTTCGCGCGCAACACGGCCTTTAAAGCTCAGATATGCGTCAATCCAGGCCATCTCTTTTTCGCCCCAGGAGGCGATCTGGTGGTAGTGGAAGATACCAAGATCATTGAGCTTTTTCTCAAGAACCGGGCCAATCCCACTGATTACTTTGAGATTATCGGCGCCATTGGAATCCGGTTCAGGCATAGCCTCAGGTCGAGCCTGTTCGCCTGTTTCAGCAGGAAGCTCTTCAGCCTTGGCTGCCGGGCTTGTCTTCTCAGTAGCTTTCGATGCTTTTGGCTTTGGTTCTGCTTTAGTCTCAGGCTCTGCCTCCGACGCTTCTTCAGCTGCCTGCTTCTCATCTTTGACTGTGTCTGCCTTTTTGGCCTTCGTCGTCATTTTACCGAGCGGCTTGAGTTGCGTTTCTGGCAGCTCCTCAGGCTGGTTTGGCAAAGACGAGATACCCTTAGGTACCGAACCATCGTCAAGCGCAGGATCGATAAGGGTCTTTGCCTCGCCTTCGGGGGCAGAGTTCAGCCGGTCAACAAAGTTACCTGGCTCCACGTCAACGCCATTATCAAGCTTGTCGATAATTTCCTCTAACGTCTCAACGCTCAGGTCCTCGTAGTAGTAGTCGTTGATCTGAACCATGGGCGCATTCACACACGCACCAAGGCACTCGACCTCTTCCCATGACAAACGGCCACTATCACTGACCTGGTGCGGCTTTCCAATCTTGCTACGGCAAACTTCTTTCAGATCATTGGCCCCGCGAAGCATGCACGGCGTGGTGCCACAAAGCTGAATGTGGTGACGGCCAACAGGCTGAAGCCGGAACATGGTGTAGAAGGTCGCGACCTCGTAAACCCGGATGTACGGCATTTCCAGACGCTCAGCGACTTCGCGCATGGCCGGCTCGGAAAGCCAACCTGCGTTGTCTTTCTGCGCGAGCCACAACAACGGGATCACGGCGGACCGCTTACGGTCTTCCGGATATTTTCCAAGCCAGAAGGAGATCTTGTCCTCTGTCTCGGCAGCGAACTCGAACGTATCTCCGCCCGCTTCCAAATCAAAACGACGAACACCCATTACCGGTCAATCTCCCCGAACACGATATCAAGCGAACCGAGGATCGCAGACACATCTGCCAGCATATGGCCTTTGCACAGGTAATCCATTGCATGAAGGTGCGGGAAACCTGGCGCCCGGATTTTCAGACGATAAGGGCGGTTTGTTCCGTCAGAGACCAGATACACGCCAAATTCGCCTTTTGGCGCCTCTACAGCAGTATAAGTCTCACCTGCCGGAACTTTGAAGCCCTCAGTGTACAGCTTGAAGTGATGGATCAGTGCCTCCATGGACCGCTTCATCTCACCGCGCCGTGGCGGAGAAACTTTTGTCCCTTCAGCCAGAACCGGACCTGGCTCCATCATCTCGACACACTGACGCATGATCTTCACTGATTCACGCATCTCTTCCATTCGGCAGAGATAGCGATCGTAGCAGTCTCCGTTCTTGCCGATCGGAATCTTGAAATCGAGTTCGTTATAGCACTCATAAGGCTGCGCACGGCGCAGGTCCCAGGCCATGCCTGAACCACGAACCATGACACCCGAGAAACCCCAATCCAGCGCATCCTGAACGCTTACGACACCGATATCGGCGTTGCGCTGCTTGAAGATGCGGTTGTCGGTGAGAAGTCCTTCAATGTCATCCATGACGGGAAGGAACTCATCACACCATTTGAGAATATCATCCAGGAGCTCAGGCGGCAGATCCTGATGAACGCCACCCGGACGGAAGTAAGCTGCGTGCATACGAGACCCACAGGCGCGCTCGTAGAACACCATCAGCTTTTCACGCTCCTCGAAACCCCAGGTGATCGGCGTCAGCGCGCCACAGTCCATCGCCTGAGTGGTGATGTTCAGCATGTGGCTGAGAATGCGTCCGATTTCACTATAAAGAACGCGGATAAGGCTCGCCCGGCGTGGAATTTCAAGCCCGAGAAGCTTCTCGATCGCGAGGCAGTAGGCATGCTCCTGATTCATCGGCGCCACATAATCGAGGCGGTCGAAATACGGCATGGCCTGAAGATAGGTTTTATACTCGATCAGCTTCTCTGTACCGCGATGGAGAAGACCGATGTGCGGATCGATCCGCTCAACAATCTCGCCATCCATATCCACAACCATACGAAGAACGCCGTGAGCCGCAGGATGCTGGGGGCCGAAGTTGAATGTAAATGTACGATCGTCAGGATCGTGGGTCTGACCGTCAGCCATATTTAAGCACCCTCTCCTGCTTTCTCATCGCCCGGAATGAGCGCCTGAGCGCCTTCCCATGGAGAGAGAAAGTCGAAATTACGATATTCCTGCACCAGTTTTACAGGCTCATAGACCACGCGCTTTTCGAGGTCGTCATAGCGCACCTCAACAAAACCAGTCAGTGGAAAGTCCTTGCGCAGCGGATGTCCCTCGAAACCATAGTCAGTGAGCAGACGACGAAGGTCTGTGTTTCCTGAAAACAGAACGCCATACATATCCAGCGCCTCACGCTCAAACCATTCCGCGCAAGGAAAAAGCTCGACGATACTCGCCACCGCGGTCTCGGCATCCGTGGTCAACTTCACTCGGATGCGCTGATTCATTCTCATGCTCAGCAAGTGATACACAACATCAAAACGCTCACGACGCTGAGGATAATCGACACCGCAAATGTCGATCAGAGATTCAAAGCGACACTGGCTGTCATCTCGAAGAAACTTGATCAGCGAAAGAATGTGATCACGCACCGCATGGAGCGTGAGTTCGCCATTTCGGATATCCCACTTCTGAACCGCATGCGGCTCAGCATGAGCGATGTGCTCTGCAAGATCTTTCAGACTATCGTCCAATTCCGGCTCCTATCGCTCGATCGTGCCTTCGCGGCGGATCTTTTTCTGCAATTGCAGAAGGCCATAAACCAACGCCTCGGCGGTTGGTGGACATCCGGGGACATAAATATCCACCGGAACGATTCGATCGCAGCCACGAACAACAGCATAACTGTAGTGGTAATAGCCGCCGCCATTCGCGCAGGATCCCATTGAAATCACGTAGCGTGGCTCTGGCATCTGATCGTAAACTTTGCGAAGAGCGGGCGCCATTTTGTTGGTCAGTGTGCCCGCGACAATCATCACGTCGGACTGACGGGGGGAACCACGCGGCGCCATGCCAAATCGCTCAAGGTCATAGCGCGGGTTGCCCGCCTGCATCATCTCCACAGCACAACATGCGAGACCGAAGGTCATCCACATCATTGAGCCCGTGCGCGCCCAGGTGATCAGATCATCTGCCGCAGCGGTAAAGAAGCCTTTGTCAGCAAGCTCGTCGCTCAGACCCGCGAAAAACGGGTCGTCACCACGAATAGGTCCCGCACCCTCAACGGTCGCGCGACCACCTGACAGGGCCGGAATTTTTCTTGTCGGGTCAGTATTCGTCACTATTCCCACTCCAGGGCGCCAGAACGCCACTCATATACGAAGCCTACCGTCAGTACACCGAGAAATGCCACCATCGACCAGAAACCGAGAAGACCGATCTCTCCGAGCGACACGGCCCATGGAAAGAGGAAAGCAACCTCGAGGTCAAAGATGATGAACAGAATGGCGACGAGATAGAATCGAACGTCGAATTTAAGGCGGGCATCATCAAAGGCTTCAAATCCGCACTCGTATGCCGAAACCTTCTCCGGGTCCGGATTGGACGGCGCAAGAATCGTTGAGACCAGCAAAAACGCTGCGCAGAGCGCCAGAGCAATCGCCAGAAACAGAATGACCGGCAGATAGTCGAGAAGAATGGTTTGGAGTTCGCCCATGAGAGATCACCTATACAGTGTGAATGCTGGTTATTCAGGTTTTCAATCTGTTTCAACCACGCAAAACGATATCTTATTCATTCCACATGAAAAAGAAGGGTGCTGGTCACATCCACATCGCCATGCATACGCGCGAAACAGCGTCTTTGGAACACGCATCGCATCACGTACGTTTGATTCCCGAAATAAAATTGCCAAAAAACGCCCGCCACACTGTAGCAACGGAAATTATTGCTGTTTTTTGCCCTTATGAGGTATTTCTTTCTTCTTGAAACTTGTTGTTTGGTAATACGTTTCTCCTATGATAAATTACACGAAAGAATATTCTGGGAGAAAATAGGAATGGCACGCTCAAAGACAGGCATTCAGATACCAGCCCCGGCCGTACGCCCGGGTGAGCGACCCAATTTCGACGATCTTGATATCCCTCAGGCAGGCGGATTGCCGCAGCCAGACATTTCTGCTGACGCGAGCGACCTGAAAGACCTGTCTTTTGGACTTGTTCGGGTTTTGAATCATAATCACGGCGCTATTGGTGACTGGGACCCAGAACTGAGCGCAGACGCTTTGGTTTCAGGCCTGAAATCAATGGTGCTGACACGCGCCTATGATAACCGCATGCTCAAGATGCAGCGAACCAAGCGTCTTTCCTTCTATATGAAGTGTCTCGGCGAAGAAGCCGTCGGCGTCGCCGGTGCCGCTGCGCTGCGTGCCGACGACATGCTTTTCCCATCTTATCGCCAGCAAGGTGCGCTGATTCATCGCGGCGCAGATCTGGTCGATATGATGTGTCACTGCATTTCAAACCAGAAAGACAATCTTCTTGGGCGGCAGCTCCCAATTCACTATGCGCGCAAGGACCTGAATTGGTTTTCAATCTCAGGTAATCTCGCAACGCAATTCCCCCAAGCTGTTGGTTGGAGCATGGCGAGCGCACTCAAGGGTAGCGACGCGCTTGCATCGACCTGGATCGGCGACGGCTCAACGGCAGAGGGTGACTTCCACTCAGCTCTGACATTGGCGTCGACCTATCGCGCACCAACAATCATGAACGTCGTCAATAACCAGTGGGCGATCTCGATGCACCAGTCCCTGTCGGCTGGCTCGGCGGCAACTTTCGCCTCGAAAGCAATCGGTTACGGCATCCCTGGTATTCGAGTGGACGGTAACGACTTCCTCGCAGTCTATGCTGTGACGAAATGGGCTGCTGACCGCGCCCGCGCCGGATATGGTCCGACGCTGATTGAGACCTACACCTATCGAGGAGAGGCACACTCCACCTCCGATGACCCATCCAAGTATCGCCCGCAGGACGAATGGAAATCCTGGCCACTGGGAGATCCGGTTGAGCGTCTGAAGTCTCACCTGATCATGCGGGGCGACTGGACTGATGCCGAACATGACGACTGGGAAGAAGAGTGCACAGACCAGGTCACGAAGGCCTGGAAAGAAGCTATTAGCTACGGCACCCTTGAAGAAGGCCCGCATGCGCCCGTTCAGACCATGTTTGACGACGTATTTGTGGAACAACCGTGGCATCTCAGACGTCAGAGACAAGCACTGGGTTATTGATCACCCTCACCTTCTGAGAACCGATCTGACGACCCTTAAAGAGGTGCTGTGAATGCCTTCCATGACGATGATTCAGGCGCTGAACAACGCCCTGGACCTCAAACTCGAGTCTGACCCATCCGTTATCGCATTTGGCGAGGATGTCGGTTATTTTGGTGGCGTTTTCGGCGTCACCAAGGGCTTGCAGGAAAAGTACGGCGAAACCCGGGTTTACGACGCTCCGATCAATGAGGGTGCGATTGTTGCCATGGCCATGGGAATGGCCGTGAATGGTATGCGCCCCGTCGCCGAAATTCAGTTTGCCGATTATATTTTCCCCGGCTTTGATCAGATACTCTCCGAACTATCGCGCATTCGCTACCGCAGCGCGGGCCAGTTTGTGGCGCCTGTGACCATTCGGACGCCTTGCGGCGGCGGCATCTATGGTGGTCAAACACACTCCATGAGTCCGGAAGCGTTCTTCACGCACATTCCTGGCCTCACGATCATTATGCCCTCCAACCCGTATGACGCTAAAGGGCTCCTGACTGCCGCCATCGAGTCTGATGATCCCGTCATCTTCTTCGAACCAAAACGCCTCTATAATGGTCCCTTTTCGGGCGACCCGGGCATTCCTTCCAGCGCATGGTCAAAAAGCCCGAAAGGTGATGTGCCTGAAGAAAGTTACACAGTCCCAATTGGGGTGGCTGACGTCGTGCGCGAAGGCAGTGACGTCACTATGGTTGGGTATGGCACCATGGTTCACGTTGCACTGGCCGCAGCTGAAGCGCTTGGCATTGACGCTGAAATTATCGACCTGAGAACGCTCGTACCCTACGACATCGATACTGTCGTCAAATCTGTTTCCAAGACGGGGAGATGCATGGTGCTCCATGAAGCACCCAGAACGTCCGGTTTCGGCGCGGAACTGATCGCGCAGATTCAGGAAGACTGCTTCTACTCACTGGAAGCTCCAATCTCCCGCGTCACAGGCTGGGACACACCCTATCCGCACGCGCACGAATGGAGTTACTTCCCTGGCAAAGCTCGCGTCGAGAAAGCGCTCAAAGCGCTTATGGAGACTGTGTAATGGCTAAACAGGTCATCAAAATGCCAGATGTTGGCGAGGGCGTGGTCGAAGCAGAGATCGTCACATGGCATGTTAAAGTCGGCGACATGGTCGACGAGGATCAGGATGTCGTTGATGTCATGACTGACAAGGCGACCGTTGAAATTCCTTCTCCGGTTAGTGGCAAGGTAGTGAGCATTTCTGGCGAAGCCGGAGAGCTCATTCCGGTCGGAAGCGAAATCATCGTCGTTGAAACCGATGCAGATGCCGAGACCGACTCCGAGAAACCGGCTGAGGGATCAACTGCAGCTCAAGACACGAAAGATGTCGCCTCATCTCCAGCGGACGAGACTCCAACCCAACCACCCGCTGACGTGACAAAAGAACCTCCGCCTGA